>JBEDHZ010000149.1:0-5783 GCA_041173845.1 Pseudomonadota bacterium | reverse complement strand
ACTACCGTTATTGGTAACGGAAATATTTTTCAGAGTACCTGCTGTAAACGCGTCATTGATAGCGGTTTCCAAAGCGTTGGCCATACTCGTTGTTCCACCGCTAGCTGCAGCCGATGTAATCGTCTTACCATTGATGATAACTGTTGCTGTCTGAGAGCCAACTGAACCACCGACGGCAATACGTGAAACCTGAGCAACTGAGCCGCCCTTATCCAGACCAAAACTAGACCAAAACTTGCAGCTGAAAGATCTTTTTGGTTCGAATCAAACCACATCGATACATTGCGGCCGTCAGACTCTAGCGTCACGCCACTACCATTGTCAGTGGCAGTAATACCATGCTGACCGGTGCGTGCATTAATCGCTTCAACGACTTTTTCGCGACGTGCCGTTCCCGTTTCGTTTTGAACGAAGACAACAGGTACGGTCGTACCATTGATATACAAGTTGTAGGTTGTACCTCCATCGGTAGTCGTCGGAACGCTCGTGGTGGTAGTTAGGCCTTTGCTAATCACTGGATTTGCCAAAGCACGCACACCCGTTTGACTGGCAGAATCATTGATCGCTGCAGCTATGGCTATCGCGCTTGCACTCAGATCGCTACTCGCAGTGAGAATGCTTGATTTAGTGTCGTCGGCCGTTGTGGTGGCGCGAATTTTCACACCATTGATCATCAAATCATCCACATTCAACGGCTTACTTGCCGCTGGCTGATTGGCTGCAACCGTGCTTGAACTGATGGTGCCTGTGTTACTGCTACCTGTATCCGTTGACAGCGTAAACGGTGTGCCTGCAGTCGACGCGTTAATTAACAATTCATTGACGCCACGACCTGCTGACGCCGTCACTCCAAGCGTCGTATTTTTATTAATTAATGATACTAAGTCATCACGCACTGACTGCGAATCCGTAGTCACGCTAGACGTAAATGTCGTACCATTAATCGTCACCGAGAAAGTATCGGTTGATCCGATCGAACCACCGATCGTGACCGCTTCGGTTTGGGCTACGGGAGCTGCAACAATCGCACGTGTACTGGTATTAAATACGGATTGATTTTTAGTGAAGTTACCTTCGATCAAACCGGTGCGTTTAATATCACCCGTCGTCGAGGAAGAAATCACTACTGGTGCTTCGATTTTTGATTCCAACGAATACGTACCTGCATGTACACCGGTACGTAAACCTATGCTTTGACCAAACAAGGCAGCACTGCTATCCGTTTCGAATGACACTTCAATGTTACGACCATCCGCTGCAACCAGCGTCACGCCTTTGGAGTCGTATCCAGTATCAATCGCTTTTACACCGGTCTTAGAAGTGATTGCATTGATGGCATTCACAACGTCCGATCGAGTCGCACGAGTATTGTTCAGTGTGGTCGTAATATCAGCGGATGCATAGCCGTTAATAAACACCACGCCCGAGACAGCGGGACCAGCAACCATAGCTTGACCGGTTAATACGTTTTCATTGACCTTGGCATACACACCCGTACCTGGCTGCAAGGTCGCATATTCTTGAGTGACATCCACAATAGGACTCAGACCCGTTGTACCTGGCGAGACAGTAGTGCTCGGAACATCGCGTTCTGAGGTTGGGAAATCAATCTTGATGGTTGAGCCACCCGGTGCATAACTCACTATGCGACTGGTGCTCGAATTAAATAAGGAACTGGCACGTAAGGCTGCCGCAATTTTAGCGGTGGCCAACGAGGACGTACTCTCTGCGCTAGTCAATTGCACACTAACGCCGCCAACGACGATCGTGCCAGGTTTAGGTACACCCGTAAATGTCAGGGATTGCGACTCACCCACATCCTGACCGCGGGAAGCAGCCATACGATTAATCGCTGCGGCTTTAGCAATTGCACTACCGGCTGCGTTATTTGAGGGAGATAAAGTATCGTCAGATGCGTAAGAAGCGCCAATATCAATACCATTGATGCGCAAATCACCGGCGCGCAAAGGCGGTATACCACCATCAATCGCCACCGATAAACCCACAGCGCGGTTTGTGAAATCCAGCGTGCTTCCGCTGGAATCCTTCATGGTATAGACCAAATCTTGTGAAATTACTTTACGGTTCTGTCCATCGGTGCTGCTAAAGGTGATCGTGCCTTTGGTTGGATCGGCCGTACCATTCAAAGTATAGGTTTGTTTATCCGCGGTCAGGAAAGTCGCAGACACCACACCAAGATTAGTTACTGAGAAACTCAGCGTACCACTCTTTAAGAAACCACCATCACTGGCAAAATTCTCACCGGTCATGGCAACCGCAGCGCGAGTCGTGGCAACCTTACTAGTGACACCCGTTGCACCGACATCCACTACGACATCACCGATATCCGCATCGGTCGCCGCATATTTAATCGTCAATTGACCATTGTCTGTCTGCGTAATCGTTCTACCCGAGGTGTTCGGATCAAAGCTTGGATCAGCTTCAAGTGCAGTCTTAATTGCTGCGGTAAAGCTTTTTAATTTATCGGAATCACTATTCCCTTGAATCGCAGACGAAGGGATCGTCACGGAAACGCCACCGACAGTAATAACGCCCGTCGTTGGTACCGAGTTATCTGCGGTAAAGGTTAAGGTTTGAATTTCGCCTGAATCATCACCCGACAAAGTACGGAGCGTGGTGGGATTAACAAAGACGTCTGCCTCTTGACTGACTGAGGTCGCTTTAAAGACTGGCATCTCACCCACTCGCTGACCGGCGGTGCCATTCAATAAAGGAAATCCATTCCATTCGGTCGATTCAGAGATATGAACGATCTCAGCTTTCAGCTGCTGAAATTCCAGATCCAAGTAGCTACGCTGTGCGTTGTCGTTCGTATCATTGACTGCCTGAACGGCTAACTCACGCATGCGTTGCATCATGTCCGTGATTTCGTTGGTCGCCCCCTCAGCTGTCTGAATTAGCGAAATGCCGTCGCCAGCATTGCGAATCGCTTGATTTAGACCACGAATCTGATTCGTCATCCGAGTTGAAATCGCTAAACCGGCCGCATCGTCAGCCGCGGTGTTAATCCGCTTGCCAGTCGATAGCTGCTCCATCGCCTTCGATTGAGCGCCTTCGGTTCGTTTTAGCGCTGACTGTGTAAACAGCGCTTTCAAGTTGGTATTGATGACTGCCATTTTTCGTTTCTCCTTGCGGCGTCCTATGCTTGCTTAATCTTTCACGGGTGAAATCCCGCGTGTTGGATCAAACTATGCAAACGCCGTGCCAGGTTAAAAACTCCATTAAATTCAAATAGTTACATTCTTTTGGTTCTACTTCTTAATTCTTGCTTCTACTGCCTGGCAATTTCTGTCGGTAATCCGGCAGGCATTTGCCATTAATTAATTACTCATTTTTATTAATTACATTAACGCTGCACAGCACCTAAACCCAGGGCTTCAGCCAGTGCATCATATTCTTTTAGTAACTCGGGATGATCTGGGAACAAGGCCAGCGCAACACCGGAAGCTTCAAATGCCTCGGCCAAATCTAGGTTGCAGCGCAGAGAACGAATCAGCATCGAGTGGGTAAATACCGTCGCCCTACCCGACTGCATTTCCATGAGTTGCTTGAGCAGATCAACCGCTTGCGGCCAATCTTCTCTGACGACTGCCAACAGACTGGTAATTGCCAAAATATCTTCACTCTCTGGATAAAGAGCCAAACCGGCATCACCTAGTGCATAAGCCAATGCATCACGATCCTGACCCATCAAAGCTTGAATAGCCTCACGGATTTCCTCCGGCGCGAAACGGGATACCTGAATAGTATTAAATGGTTGACCGTGTTCTGCGTGAAAAATCAGTTCTTGAGCGAGATTAGCCATAGTTAAGCTCCTGTTTAATAGCTTTGTTCGAAGTTGAGGTTAATTGCATCAGCGCAATCTTCCTGGACAGGACCTATTAAGCAAAACGGATGCCAGCTTCAGAAACCCGGAAAACTGTCGATAGAGTGACGTTTTTTTCGATTTCCGGTCCCTGAAAAGCCTTGATATCTAAAGAAAATCTGGTTTTGAGACGCAGGGACACAAGCTAACGGCAAAACATTGCCTATAGGTTTGCCACTGTGGCAGTCGCTTGCCACTTGTTTGCCGCCCCTACTTAGCAAGGTAGTCAAACGAACCGTAGAGATCAGCTCAGTTAGTCCTTAGCAATTGCAGGGCCAGGATTGAGGAAAAATGGCATGTTTCCTGCTTATAAACGCGCGCGAGAGGCACTCTTCCGGGCTGAATACAAAAAATACAGCTGAAGTGATTAAAGGAATAGTCAGCCGAACCGACATATAACAAAACTAGGAACAGCTTATGGCCACCTCTTCAGTCAGCTCAGCCACAAACAACACGGCAACTAGCACCGCGGCCAATAATTTGTCGGCGCAACAGCAGGCGCAAGCGGCGAACAAGGCGAATGCCCAGGCTATCCTTACCTCCTTGAATGCTGGTTCCGGCGTGAATGTCGCCAACCTAGCTCAAAGCTTGGTCGATGCTGAGGGAAATCCGCAAAAAAATCTGATCAACGCCAAGATCACCAAAAACGAGAGCAAGATCAGTGGCCTCTCGTCGGTGATGTTCATGATGTCGGAGTTAAAAACCAAGCTCACCGCGCTGAAAGACCGCGACAGCTTCAACACCGTTAACGCCAGCAATAGCAACAGCAGTGCGCTATCGATCACCGCATCCCCTTCCGCCAGCGTGGGGGCGCATCAAATTCAAATCAACTCCGTCTCTGCAGCGCAAAGCAGTATCAGTACCGGATTTGCGAGCAAAACAAGTTCGCTGAATGGCGGTAGCCCATTCAGCATGACGATTGCGCAAACCAACAAAGGCGGCATATCGGTTGGTACGGCAGTCACAGACAATACAAATACCGCTTCAATTTCTGGCGTGAGTTTTGGAACTAAGCCTGCAATAGATGACTTCAGTAATTTCTTAGTTACGATTGATGGCACGACGATGAATCTCACGCCGAATCCTGCCAACGCAACCTTGGCTGATCTGGCGTCTGACTTGCAAGCACAATTACGCGCTAAAGATGGTGGTTCAACGGACTTGACCGTCTCGGTATCGAACACCAATCAACTCGACATTACCTCGGCCACCTCAAGTCGTGTAATTAGTTCTGTCTCGTTAACCAGCGCAGCCGCATCGATGGGAACTCCTACCTCGACGAATAGCAGCTTCGCCGTTATCAGCGATGTCAAGTTTTCGAGCAATGCATCGGTCACCGACTTTAAGAATTTTTCTGTTGAAATCGATGGTAAGTCCTACAGCTTTGCTCCCAAGCCAGCGACGGCAACCATGGATGATTTAGCGGCGAACATTCAATCGCAGTTACGCGCCCTGGATGGCAGCAGTGATTTAAATGTCTCGGTGTCCAATGGTAACCGGCTTGAAATCACATCGACCAAAACATCTCGTATCATCAATGCGCCTAAGCTCTCGAATCAAGCAACGATCAATTTAAATCCAGGTGCTAATGGCGGAACATCCACTGGAGCCACGATCACTGGTGCCGCGTTTGGTACGTCGCCTAACGTGAATGATTTCAGTAAATTTGATATCAATATCGCAGGTAAAGATTGGTCAATTATTCCGTTGCCAGGCTCCCCTACACTGTCCGCATTAGCTGAAAATATCCAAAGTCAGCTACGCATTGTGGATGGCTCCAACGACATGAACGTCACTGTGGCGAATGACGGTAAAACACTGCAATTTACGTCGTCGAGTAATCGCCCTATCACTGGCGCACAACTTACGCCAAAAACCTACGCTGATACGCCTGAAG
>JBEDHZ010000148.1:0-5760 GCA_041173845.1 Pseudomonadota bacterium | reverse complement strand
GTATTATCCCGCAAGCCTGATAGGTGCTTTTTGATAAATAGGTGGTTGTTTCTAAAAAAGCACTTAACTAAGGGGTGTGTAAGAGATAGCAATGACCTTGCTAAATTTAAAATGTCGATTCGTTTGAATGAACGAACTGGATGGAGACAAAATGAAACTATCAAAGAAACTCATGACAGCAGCCGTCATGCTGGCTTCGGCTCAGCTGGCCAATGCAAATGAAGGTTGGGGTGTTTACGGTGGTGACACTGGCAATACGCGTTACAGCGAGGCCAAGCAAGTTACTGCGGCTAACGTCAACAACTTGCAAGTTAAGTGGGCACTGCAACTCGGTACTAACCGCTCGCAAGAATCGACACCGATTCTGGTTGGCGACACAATGTATGTCACTTCATCGTTCGGTCCTAAGAACGTGTTCGCGGTGAATGCAAAAACCGGTGAAGTTAAATGGCGTCATTCGCCAGAGATGCCAAAGAACGTTGATCAGTTTGCTTGCTGCGACGTTAACAGCCGCGGTGTAGCTCACGCTAACGGCAAGATCTTCTTTGGTCGCCTGGACGCTAAGCTGACAGCTCTGGATGCAAAAACTGGTAAAGAGTTGTGGACATCGACCGTTGTCGACTACACCCAAGGTACTGTTATCACTTCGCCTCCTACCATCGCCAAGAACTTGGTGATCACTGGTTTCGGTGGTGGTGAGTACGGTGTGGTTGGTGCTCTGGTTGCGTACGATCAGAACACAGGTAAAGAAGTTTGGCGTACTAACACCGTGCCACAAGCCGGTGAAAAGAATGCCGACACATGGAAGGGTGACTCCGCTAAGCACGGCGGCGGCGCAGCTTGGTTCATCGGTTCTTACGATCCTAAGCTGAACTTGGTTTACTACGGTACATCGAACCCAGCTCCTTGGTCAGCTGTTATTCGTGGTAACGACAGCTCCGACGTGGGCAAGTTCTCTAACTTGTACACCGCTTCTGTGGTTGCTCTGAACCCTGACACTGGCAACATCCAGTGGCACTATCAGTTCACTCCGCACGATGCATGGGACTACGACGGTGTAAATGAATTGGTGTTTGCTGATCTGCCTATCGATGGCAAGACAACACCTGTCATCATGCAAGCTAACCGTAACGGCTTCTTTTACGTTATCGATCGCGCGAATGGCAAATTACTGTCAGCTAAGCAGTTCGTTGATGGCGTTAACTGGGCGACTGGCATTGACCTGAAAACAGGTTCGCCAATCGAAGCTCCAGGTAACAGCAAGCGTCCTGGTTTGAAGCGTAAAGCATCGAATGTTTGCCCGAACCTAATCGGTGGCAAAAACTGGATGCCTATGAGCTACAACAAGCAGACTGGTCTTGTTTATATTCCAACGATCAACCTTTGCATGGACATGGAAGGCATTCAGGAAGATTACAAGCGCGGTCAGTTCTATCTCTCCGTGAACTTTGATCTCGGCAAGATGGGCCCTGGCGGCCACGGTGGTGGTTTGAAAGCTTGGGATCCAGTGAAGCAAAAAGAAGTCTGGTTCCAGAAAAACTCCCTGCCATTTAATGGCGGCACGATGACTACTGCATCGGGTCTGGTATTTGCTGGTGACATCCAAGGCATGTTCCGTGCGTTTGATGCAAAAACTGGCAAGGTACTCTGGCAGTTCAATACTGGTTCCGGTATCACTGCTGCTCCGATGACCTATGTAATCGATGGCAAACAATACGTGGCTGTAGTTTCAGGCCGTACCCAATCGATCCCAGCTTTCTTCGGCGAGCTTGGCGAGAAGATGGTTAACGCTAGCCCAGAAGGCGGCACGATGTTTGTTTTTGCACTTAACTAATACGGAGTTGATGTAATGCCCAAGTCGCTTATCACGCCATGCAGAACTGCGTTTAAGTCTGCGTTGATTGTTGCCGGTATGTTGTCGATGTCGCTGGCCTGTGCTGACCCATTAAAGGTTTGTTCAGACCCTGACAATATGCCGTTTAGTAAGTCCGAAGGATCCGATAAAGGTCTGTATATCGAACTTGCTGAAATGGTGGGTAAGCGCTTGGGTACCTCCGTTGAATACGTGTGGTGGTTGACACACAATCAGCGTCGCGCTGTCCGTAATACGATGGACAGCTGCGATGCGTACTTTGCATTGCCTGCAACTGCTGATTACAAGGTCAGAGGCGCAGAAAGAACTCACGCATTTTTAGATGTTGGTTACGCGATTGTGGGACCGGCGTCGTTTAAATTAAATGCATTGGATGATTTGAAAGGCATACGCGTAGGCGTATTGCATGGATCACCTCCGCATGTCTTGTTGTCGTCAGAAACTGGCTATGAGCCACGCAATTACCGTACTCAGGAAGACATATTCGCTGCGCTGGCTGCAGGCGAAGTAGAGCTCGCGATTTTGTGGGGTCCAAGCGCAGGATTTGAGAATAAGACGACTCAAAATAACCGTTGGAAGATTACGCCGGTAGCAGGTCAGGGCCTGAATGGTCAGATCGCCGTGGCGGTATCCAAAAACAAACCAGAATTAAAAGAAAAGATTGATCAAGCGCTGACTGAATTGCAGCCTGAGATTAAAAAGCTTCAGCAAAAATACGGTTTCCCACAAGCGGCTCCTGTCATGCTGGATGCGAAAGCTTCATGGTTGAACACCACGCAGCAAGTGGCAGGTGGTCATGCTCCTGCAGGCGTCATTAAATTTGCTGACAAGCCAGCACAAGTAACACTGTCGCACGCTCGCTCTGATGCAGTTGATCTTCGTCTGAATATGGTGAAAGTTAGCGATACAAATATCGAAGAAACTAAATCGATGTTTAACAGCCGCTGCTCACACTGCCATGGACAAAACGGCGCTAGCCCGCAGCAAGAACGTGATTTGCGTAAGTTGAAAATTCGCTACGCAGATAAATGGCAAGAAGTAGCCCACACTACGATTACCAAGGGCCGTCCTGAGATGGGTATGCCAACGTGGGGTGGAACGATTTCGGATGACGACATTAAACGCATCATCGGTTTTTTAGAAACCATACAGAAGTAATCGAGTTAATCGTACAAAGAAGAACCCGCTAGGTCGAAAGACCTAGCGGGTTTTTTACTTTCTCCAGCGTTAAACTTATAAACGTTTAATCAGAAGCTTAAATCAGAAGCTTGGAAATTTTTGGTAATTAATCGCGACGATCACGCGTTTATCAAAATTTTCAGGGACATGGTGTTCCAAAATTCCCGGGAAGATAACTAATGTGCCAGGCACCGGTTTGACCATGATGGAATTGGCAAAAACGATAGGTGCGCAGTTTTCATTGGCTTCGAGATAAACCACGGCCACCAGATCAGATGGGAAATGGTGATGTAACAACGTCTGGTCAGAGTGTTCATAGATCACACCCCAGCAATCCGTCGCTTTCAAATCCATATTCAGCGCAGGCAGATCGGCGCGTAAAAATTCGCGTGAGACGCGCTTAGAAATGGCTGCTACGGTATCGATGAGCGGATTAAATTTTGGGCTGATTAGATGGCTTTTCCACGGGCTCATGTAGACCGCTTGTACATTCGACGGGGTGCTGTCGGGATGGACAGCGCGCACATCATCGATCGCTTCTCTGGCAAGGCGTAATTCTTCCGGGAAGTGGTTCAGACTGCACCAGAACACGGGCATCTTGGCTGGCACGTCTAGTTGATGGAGTTCGACAGCTGGAATTGGGTCGGCAACAGTATTCATCACATTTCTCACGTAATAGGGTCAATCGGGCGAGTGATTCGGCGCGTGTAAATAGCAGCGCTGATCAACGCATGCCGTACTTTTATCATTTGCCTTACGGAAAAAGATTGACCTGAGTCAATTCTGGCCGACTCGCTTAAGAAAAGTGATGGCCTTTACACGAGGGCGGTCATTGAATCGATTGGCGGATGAGTTTCTAGATGCAGCGTTGTCGGTGAAAGGATTCTCGTTTACCTAGACTCTGTCGCTATCGCTTGAGGTGAGCTAGTAGCCAATTTTTTAGGGTTGGCTCAACAGGTCGATGAACCCCACCACTGCGCCGCAGGAGAGCGTGGCCAGTGTTCCAGAAAGTAGGGTCTTGGGCGCCAGCTCGAGGATATCTAGCCGACGGCTGGGGATCATGCTGGTCAGTCCTCCGATCATGATGCCGAGGCTGCCGATATTGGCAAAGCCGCACAAGGCATAGGTCATGATCAGGCGGCTACGAGGTGACAGACTTTCAGCAGGTAGTCTGGACAAATCGATATAGGCGACTAATTCATTCAAAATCGTTTTGGTACCTAGCAGCGCACCAGCGGTGCCAGCCTCAGCCCAGGGAATGCCCGCTAACCATGCAATGGGCATCAACAATAGCCCGAGTATGCGTTGTAATGACCAGGCCGCACCGTCATGCGGTATCCAGGCTAATAATTGATTAATAATGGCCAGTAGGGCGACGGCGACAATCAGGCAGGCAATGATGTTTAAGAGCAGCTGCAGGCCTTCGGCAGTGCCTCGGTAGACAGCCGACATGGCGCTGTAGTCTGATTCAATATCGATCTGCTCACTGCCCGTAGCGTGACCTTGATGAGGGATCATCAAGCTGGCGATCATAATAGCCGCAGGAGCGCTGATAAAAGATGCAGCGAGTATGTGTCCCAGCGCATTCGGCACCAGAGGGCCTAGGATGGCGGCATACAGCCCCATCACGCTGCCCGCCACGCCCGCCATACCCGCGGTGAGGATCACGAACATTTCGCCGCGTGAGACTTTCTCAAGATAGGGTTTGACCACCAGCGGTGCTTCAACCATGCCCAGAAAAACATTCGCAGCAGTTGACAAGCTAACTGCACCACCAACGCCCATCACGCGTTCTAGCAGCGTACTCATGTGCGATACCAGCCAAGGCAGCACGCGCCAATAAAACAGCAAGGCGGATAGGGCGCTCATTACCAGCACGATGGGTAAGGCTTGAAACGCAAGTATGAATGTCGAGCTGCCAGCATTCACTGCGAAGGGTGGTGGTGCACCCCCTAGATAGCCGAACACGAGCGAGGTACCTTCACGCGTGGCTTGCTCAATCGAGAGCATGAGCTGATTGAATGAAGCAAACAGCGTTTGTGCGGCAGGAAGTTTAAGAATCACTAGCGCTAACACCCACTGCAGTAGTGCACCGCAAATCACGGTGCGCCACTGTATGTGAGATTTATCTTTGCAGATCAGCCAGGCGATGCCCAGCAAGCCGATATAACCGACGGTAGCTTGGACGATCAGATTCATTGTTCGCCAGCTCTCATAGTATTTAGCTAGTCCTTGTCCGGTACGACAGTAATTTCTATGGTCTTACGATATTTTTCACCCAGGGATCGATGAGCACCATCACCTAGTTGCAGCGTTAATTTGAATTTACCTGGCGGTAGAAAAATTAACGTTTCTGACTGGCATTGATCAGCAAATGAAAATGTCCGGTGCCGGGTGTTTCAGTATTCGACTTAGCGAGTGTTTTTCCATCGACTGAAAATTTAGCGGTGAAGGTCGAGGTCACCGTATCGCCATCTTTGGGTTGAATGAAATCTACTCCTTCAGCTTTTGCAGCGCAGCTCAAGAGTAATGCAAACACGGCAACAGTTAATTGTATTGTTTTCATCTCGTCTCCTTTCAATGCGAAAAACACAAGCCTTCATCTTGAATCCCCATTCTAAATGAAGTGAAAGACTGTTCGGATATTCATCAGCCAGCTACGATTTGCAGTCAATGGATTAGTTCGCCATCCATTTTTTCCAGCCTGT
>JBEDHZ010000147.1:0-5577 GCA_041173845.1 Pseudomonadota bacterium | reverse complement strand
AGCGACCAAATCAGCCGTTTTAAATTCTTCATACGACAATTCAGGATTTGCATGAATTGAGCGGCGAATAAGTTTTAACTCATTCTGGAACTGCAGAATTGGATCGATCAGTTTCATTTTTGTATGTCTCCTAATAGCGAGATCGAAAACCCAGATAACGCCAATAAACTACGGGCAGATAATTAAGCGTGTGTGTAATATTACCCGTAGAAGGGTGTGAACCACAAAATTGCCAATCAAACAAAATCTCTCAAGTGGATAAAAGTATGAGCACTCGTGTAGTAAGAGCCGCATGCCCGCATGACTGTCCCGATACATGTGCCATGTTAGTTACGGTCACTGATGGAGTGGCAACCGAAATTCGTGGTGATCCGCATCATCCCAATACAGGTGGGTCTTTATGTACAAAGGTGTCGCGTTACCTTGAGCGTACCTATCATGAAGATAGGTTGTTACATCCGCTAAAACGTGTCGGCAAAAAAGGCGAAGGCCGTTTTGAGCAAATCAGTTGGGAGGAAGCGCTAATAACTATCTCAACTCGTCTTAAAGAAATTGCGGCAAAAGATTCGAGAGCCATACTGCCCTACAGCTATGCAGGAACCATGGGTGTTGTGCAAGGCGAGTCCATGGCGATGAGATTTTTCAACAAACTTGGGGCATCTAAATTAGATCGTACGATTTGCTCTTCAGCGGGTGGTGTGGGAATCAAATACACCCTAGGCGCAAAAATGGGAATGGACACAGAGCAGTATGAAAACTCAAAAGTCATAATTATTTGGGGCGGTAATTCAATAGGTTCGAATTTGCACTTCTGGACTCGCGTTCAAGAAGCAAAACGTAAAGGCGCTATTCTTATAGCGATTGATCCCTATCGTTCACTGACAGCTGAAAAATGTCATCACCATATTCCTGTATTACCCGGTACTGATGCCGCACTTGCTTTAGGAATGATGCACATACTAATAAGAGATGAATTATTAGATCATGACTACATTGAAAATTACACATTCGGATTCGAGCAGCTAAAGGAAAGAGTAGCCGATTGGACGCCTGAAAAAGTCGCCCAAATATGTGGAATAGAAGTAGAGCAAATTGAGATGCTAGCTAAGATCTACGGCGAAACCGCAAAACAAGGTGAACCTGTAGCAATACGTGTTAACTACGGAGTACAGCGGGCACATGGTGGTGGCATGGCAGTTCGTAATATCGCCTGTTTGCCTGCTTTAGTCGGAGCGTGGCGTCATCCAGCGGGAGGCATATTGCTGTCCTCCGGCGATACCTATCCCAAGAACGAGCAAAAGCTCGCGCGCCCAGATTTACAAACGGTAGATTCTTCAAAGCCAACGCGAACGATCAACATGAGTACAATCGGTGATGACTTACTAAAAAAATCATCGAATACGTTTGGCCCAGCTATTGAGGCTGTTATCGTCTATAACTCGAACCCCGTTGCAGTAGCACCTGAATCTGCAAAAGTGGCGGAAGGTTTTGCGCGCGATGATTTGTTTACCGTAGTGCTTGAGCACTTTAAAACGGACACCGTCGATTATGCAGACATCGTATTGCCAGCAACAACACAGCTAGAGCATACCGATATCCATGCCACCTATGGACATCTCTACATCATGGCAAATAATCCTGCGATAGCTCCGTTGGGGGAGGCCAAGCCCAATAGCGAAATCTTCCGGATGTTCGCTAAAAGAATGGGATTTAACGATCCTTGTTTTAGCGATAGTGATGATGATATTGCTGCACAGGCGTTTGATTCCAACCATGTTCATGCAAAAGATTTCGATTGGCCTAAATTAAAAAATGATGGGTGGATGCGCCTTAACGTGGCAGATGCTCCGTTTGCAAAGGGTGGTTTTAGAACGCCTTCAGGGAAATGTGAATTTTATAGTGAGCGGATGAAGGTGGATGGCTTAGATCCACTGCCAACGTACATTCCTCCCTACGAGTCTGTGGCTAGTTCTCCTGAGTTGGCAAAAAAATTCCCGCTTGCGATGATATCTCCCCCTCAGCGAAATTTTCTCAACACCACATTCGTTAATGTAAAAAGTTTGCGCAACACCGAAGGTGAACCTCATCTTGAAATGAATCCCAATGATGCGCATTCACGCAGTATTATGAATGGTGATTTGGTCAGAATTTTTAATGAGCGCGGTTCTATGCAAGCGAAGGTTCGAGTGACCGACCATGCTAGGCCGGGATTAGTTGTGGCCTTATCTATTTGGTGGAAAAAATTCGCATCTGATGGGAAAAATGCCAACGAGCTTACCAGTCAGCGTTTAACAGATATGGGCAGAGCTCCTACTTTTTATGACGTATTAGTAGAGGTGGAAAAAGTTTGATCTTTGGTTCACCTATCAAACTAGGCTGACGTGGTTATTCGAAACTTGAGAAAGTTACTAACCGCATTGTGCGTCTGCTCACTGACGTTGCTCAGTGGTTGCACCTCGCTTGGCTATTACGCTCAAGCTGCCCAGGGACAGCTCTCGCTTTTGTATAAGGCAAAGCCCATTAACGATTGGCTGTCAGATTCTCTGGTGAATGAAAGTCTCAAAAATAAATTGAAGCGGACGCAGGAAATACGTGAATTCGCCGTGCGTGAGCTTGGCCTACCGGATAATGCAAGTTATAAAAATTACGCGGATCTAAATCGATCTTTTGTCGTTTGGAATGTGGTCGCCACTCCTGAATTTTCACTCGTGCCAGAACAGTGGTGTTTTCCGGTTGCAGGCTGCGTTGACTATCGCGGTTATTACGACAAAGAAGCAGCAATGAATTTCGCGGAAGGCTTACGAAAAAAAGGCTTGGATGTTCGTGTAACAGGTGTTCCTGCCTATTCCACTTTGGGTTGGTTCAATGACCCCGTTCTATCCACCTTCATTCATTACCCAGAGCCAGAAATAGCGCGACTTATTTTCCATGAGCTGGCACATCAAGTGGCTTATGCGGCAGGCGACTCGCCTTTCAATGAATCATTTGCGACGGCTGTAGAAGAAGTGGGACTTTCGCGTTGGCTCGATGCGCGTGGGGACGATGCTATGCGTGATAGCTATCGAATATATAGAGGCAGACGTGATGACTTTTTGGCTCTCTTGAATAAATATAGATTACAGCTTGAGGCAATCTACCAGCAACCCATTAGCGATGATGAAAAGCGTCAGCGTAAGTCAGAGCTTATGCAGTCAATGCAGATTGATTATTCAGTACTCAAGCAAACTTGGGGTGGTTATTCGGGGTATGACCGATGGTTCAATGAGCCCGTTTCAAATGCTCATTTCGCATTGATTGCGACCTACAGTGATTGGGTTCCAGAGTTCAAAGCCCTGATGGCAGAGCAAAAAACTTTACCTGCTTTTTATGCTGCCGTAAAAGCGTTGGCCGATAGAGATTCATACACACGCCATCAGATGTTGGCTCGCTACAAACCTCTAGTGCATCAATCAGCAGTAAAAAGCGAATCAAATCACGCTGCTGCATCGCAATAAGAACACATTTTATTCCATTTGAGCTAGCATCGAGGCATATAAAAATAGCTTGCCTATTCAGTGACGGGTTTCACGAACCAACCTGATATAAAGCCTCACATCCTAGGGGACACAATGGACAAATTTTGGATCAAATCCTATCCCGCTGGTGTTCCAGCTGAGATTGACTACACACGCTATCGGTCTCTAGTTCATCTAATGGATGAAGCGTTCAGTAAGTTCGCGCAGCGAAATGCTTATGTATGTATGGACAGATTTCTAACTTATGCAGAGTTAGATGTTATGTCAAAAAAACTGGGTGCTTGGCTTCAAGCCCAGGGATTAGTCCCCGGAGCGCGTGTGGCACTCATGATGCCCAATGTTTTGCAGTACCCAATTGCGATTGCTGCCGTACTGCGGGCTGGCTACACCGTGGTGAATGTGAACCCTTTATATACGCCGCGCGAGCTTGAGCATCAACTTAAAGATTCAGGTGCTGAAGCCATCGTAATTCTTGAAAATTTTGCGCACACGTTAGAAAAAGTCATCGCCAATACATCGATAAAAATAGCGGTTATAGCCAGCATGGGCGACTTGCTCGGTGGTTTGAAAGGAAGCCTAGTTAATTTCGTGGTGCGTAATATTAAAAAAATGGTGCCTGCCTATTCGCTGCCTAATGCTATTCGTTTTAATGGCGTATTGCGAGAGGCTAATAGCATGAGTTTACGGCCTGTCGAATTGGGTCATGACAATATCGCATTTCTTCAATATACCGGTGGCACAACGGGATTATCTAAAGGTGCGATGCTTAGTCATCGCAATGTCATTGCTAACCTCATGCAAAACGAAGCGTGGTTGCAGCCAGCTCTCGATAAAGAACCTAAGCTTGAATCATTAACCTTTGTGTGTGCTTTGCCGCTGTATCATATTTTCGCGCTGACTATATGCTGCTTGATGGGCACTCGAATTGGTGGCTTGAATATTTTGGTTCCTAATCCGCGTGATATTCCAGGTCTGGTCAAAACACTTTCTAAATACCGCTTCAACATGTTCCCTGCAGTGAACACGCTCTATAACGGTTTGTTGAACAATCCTGATTTTGCCAAGATCGATTTTTCTATGCTCAAACTGTGTAATGGTGGAGGCATGGCCGTACAAAAAGCAGTTAATGATCGCTGGCGTGCAGTGACAGGTAAGAGCATTGTGGAAGGCTATGGTTTATCGGAGACTGCGCCCGTGGCGACGGCGAATGCGGCAGATTCTGTTGAATTCACAGGAACCATTGGTCTACCGATACCTTCTACTGAAATTGCTATTCTTGATGATGATGCACGCCTAGTACCTTTGGGTCAGCCCGGTGAAATTGCTATTCGTGGTCCACAGGTGATGGTGGGTTATTGGCAGCGTCCAGAAGAAACAAAGCAAGTCATGACAGCCGATGGATTTTTTAAATCAGGTGATATCGGCTTCATGGATGAAAAAGGATATGTAACCATAGTCGATAGAAAAAAAGACATGGTCTTAGTATCGGGATTCAATGTTTATCCGAATGAAGTCGAAGGCGTGGTGGCAATGCACCCTGGAGTACTGGAATGCGCTGTCGTTGGTGTCCCTGATGCGAATACAGGTGAAGCAGTAAAACTTTTTGTTGTTAGGCGCGATCCTGAATTATCGAAAGAGGCACTGATGGCTTACTGCCATGATGAATTAACCGCCTATAAGCGCCCTAAGATCATTGAATTCCGCGATCAACTACCGAAGACTAATGTTGGCAAAATTCTCAGGCGAGAATTGCGTGACTCAAAAGCATAAGCTACTCGCCCATTAGTCAGCAATGATGAATGGGCAGTTCGCTGTCATAAGCTGCGCGCTTGATAAGTGCTCAATCAATGTGGCTTACACATTTACGTTAGCGCTGGTAACGGTCTTGGCCGGCGATTCTCGTCAGTCGCCACATAGGTGAGTGTCGCTTCAGTGACTTTAACTACATCAGATTCTAATCGATGCCGTTCTGCATAAACTTCAACGTTCACAGTAATTGATGTTGTGCCTGTTTTTATAATCTTTGCGTAAAAAGACAGTAAATCACCTACAAACACAGGCT
>JBEDHZ010000146.1:0-5579 GCA_041173845.1 Pseudomonadota bacterium | reverse complement strand
ATTCTAATGTAGTGCTAGATTTCTGTTCGACTTGTCATAAAGTCAAAATTTTCAGGGTGTGTTTTATGTGCTGTTTTGATGCGCGCGATCGAGGTCTATTTATAGTGTGTAGTGTAGCGGCGTTGACAAAGTGTAGCGCGGCGCTACAATTGTAGTAAACCACTTAGGGAGACGCCATCATGGGCATGCCTGTACGAATCGACGACCATCTATACGAGCAAGCCAAGGCGCATGCGCAGGCAGAGCGCCGCACTATTGCCGGACAGGTAGAGTTCTGGGCGATGATTGGCAAAGCTGCCTTGGATAATCCAGACTTGCCCATCGACTTTGTGCGAGATTTGCTGGTGGCTCGCGCTGAAGGCCCAACATTGGCGACGCCTTTTTTGCCACAGGACAGTAACTGATGCCGGAGCAGCCCGTCCAGGTGCTGCAGTCAGCTGCCTTTGCCCGAGCTTATAAGAAACTGTATAAAAACCAAAAAGTGGATGTGGACACCGCAGTTGAAGTGATCGTTAAGTCACCGGAAGTTGGTGAACTCAAGCGAGGTGATCTCGCTGGTGTTTATGTCTACAAGTTTACGAGTCAGAACCAGCTTATGCTTCTGGCCTATGAATACGATCCGCATACTCGCATGCTGCTGTTATTGGGGAGCCATGAGAATTTTTATCGGGATCTGAAACGCTGATAAAAACGAACGTATTTTCCGTGCAGATGCTTCGGAAGATAAAGAGGCGATTTTTAGCGCTAACGATTCAGTTTGCTGATGGTTAGCTCCTCATGCGATACTGTATAAAAATACAGTATCAACCGAGACATGCAACCCATTCCCATCCACGCCGTTCCCATTCCCCTGTCGGGCTTTGTCGCTAGTGTTCATGCGGGCTTTCCATCGCCTGCGGCTGATCACAGCCAAAAGCGTATCGATCTCAATGAACACCTGATCCGTAATAAAGAGGCAACTTTCCTGTTTCGAGTTCGAGGTGACTCGATGACCGGCATCGGCATTTACGAGGGCGATACCTTGCTGGTCGACCGCTCCATCGATCCACGCCATAACGCCATCGTGTTAGCTGTGTTGAATAACGAGTTCACTGTCAAACGACTGTATCGGCGAGGAGGTGTGATCAAACTCATCTCAGAGAATCCCATCTACCCAGCGATACAGATCAAGCAAGACGAAGAGCTATCAATCTGGGGTGTCGTTACTTTTAATCTGCATAAGTTGTACTAAGTAAGCGTGCAATCAAAACCCACACAACAACTAGCGCTCATCGACTGCAATAATTTTTATGTCAGTTGTGAGCGATTGTTTCGTCCCGACTTAGCCGGTAAGCCGGTGGTTGTGTTGTCGAACAATGATGGTTGCGTCGTATCGCGATCGAATGAAGCTAAGGAAATGGGTATCAAGATGGGTCAGCCGTGGTTTCAAGCGAAAGCACTCGCTGAAGAACACAACATACTCGCGTTGAGTTCTAACTATGCCTTATATGCTGATTTGTCGAATCGAGTTATGAACTTATTGGCTGAATTTTCGCCGCGGCATGAGGTGTATTCCATTGATGAATGCTTTGTTGATCTCACAGGGATGGCTGAACTCAGAGCGATCAGTTATGCCATGCGCGAGAAGATCATGCGTTGGACAGGTATTCCTGTGTGTGTCGGTATTGGGCCGACTAAAACATTAGCTAAGTTGGCGAATTTCATCGCTAAAAAACATCCACGTTCGAAAGGTGTTTTCAATTACAACGCCTTGACGGACACACAAAAAATTAAGCTGCTATCGAGAATATCCGTCGACGAAGTTTGGGGAGTAGGGCGCAAGCTCACACCACGACTCGCTGAGTATGGCGTACACAATGTTCACGAGTTGAGAGAAGCGCATACACCTACACTACGAGCAGAATTTGGTGTGGTGGTTGAGAAGATACAGCGTGAACTACGCGAAGTGAGTTGCGTGGGTATGGAAGAAGTCACGCCACCCAGAAAGCAAATCATTGCTAGTAGAAGTTTCGGTAATCCCGTTCGTGATGTGGCCTCACTAAAAGCTGCCGTTGCTTTGTTCGTAGAAAATGCGTGCGCCAAACTCAGAGCACAGCAATCACATGCCGCGATGCTACAAGTGTTTTTGCATACGAATCGATTTAGGTCGGAACTACCGCAGTATCACCCGGTGATGGCCGTTCCATTAATTACTCCAACAGATAACAGTCTGGTTATCAATCGCTGGGCAAGCCTATTGATCGATCAACTATGGCGACCTGAGTATGCCTATAAAAAAGCGGGCGTTATGCTGAGTGAAATTACCCCAAACACTCAACAGCAGAATGATCTATTTGCTGAAGCTGAGCCGGCCGAAGAGTCAACGTTGATGGCTGTTTTGGATAGAGTGAATCAACGATTTGGTCGAGGGGTGATCAGGATTTCGTCGCAGGATGCAGGCGAGGAGTGGGGTATGCGGCAAGAACGCAAGTCACCTGCGTATACAACCTCTTGGGTAGAGTTGCCGTCGGCAGTTGCTTGAAATGTGCTGGATTCCTTTTGCGATTGACTCAAGAAACGACATCCGTTTGAACTAATGAGCGATGCGTTGACAAATGTGTGTATAGTGTGTATTGTTCGAAGATGACTAGCAAGGAACTGATCGCTCTCTTGAAACAAGATGGATGGACATTGCGTGGGTCGAAAGGATCACACCATGTCTTTATTCATCCATCAAAGTCAGGTCATCTGACGGTTCCGCATCCTAAAAAAGATCTTGGCACAGGACTGATTCAAAAGATCCTGAAGCAAGCTGGATTGAAATGAGGAAAACACCATGAAATATCCAATAGCAATCGAACCTGGAGATGAGGAGCATGCATGGAGCGTGGTTGTGCCTGATCTGCCTGGTTGCTTTTCGGCGTCTGACTCTGGTATTGATGAGGCAATCGAAAATGCCAAAGAAGCGATTGAGTTGTGGATTGAGACTGCACTAGATGCGGGTGAGGATGTACCTAGGCCCAGCAGCATTGCTGCGTTTCAAAAAAAACGTGAATTCAAAGGCTGGGTTTGGGCGATAGCCGAGATCGATCCTGCTTTGCTTTCTGATGAGATTGAGCGAGTGAACATTACACTGCCGAAGCGCGTATTGGCACGTTTGGATGCGAAAGCAAAACAGCACGGAGAGACAAGGTCAGGATTCATCGCTCATCTCGCGATTCAAGCGTGATCACAACCGATGACGCGAAAAAATTTGCTCATTAATACTTTGCGAGTACTAAGCGCTACAAGCAGCAGTGATTAGAGGATGTAGAATTTATTTATTGAGCTGCTGTATCTCGCCGCGCGAAACCTGTGTCCACCATTTTGAAAACGAATTGCAGCACCTATTCACCTCAGCAAACAGTGCAGGCGCAGGCTGGCAGTCAGCCAAACGTGACAGCCAAGGTTTGAGATGAAGTTCATCGATGCTGCGCACACTGCGTGCCCCCGATAGTGCGGCACCGATAGTGGCGGCATCAGCTAACCAGTGAACGCTCGAAAGTTCAGCCATACGGCTAGTGACAAAGCGCCAGCGTCGCTCACTCCAAGGCCATGCGTTATGGAAATCAGTCAAGAGTACGCTCACTACGACTGTCCCTGCGGGTAACGTCTCTGGTAGCTCACCTAAATTCCACGGGTGTACCAACCAAACATCATGTCCATTAACGGTTGCTTTATCGGGTGCTGTCCAACCTAACTCCTTAGGCGGGGTCGTACTCAATGGAGGTTCAATGCTGAGCGAGTCAGCATTAGTCGCTGCATGCGTTCTCGGGGTATGGTGAGTAGGCTGGCGTGCGATATGGTCGAGCATTTCATACGATTGATCGATGACGCTTCCCGGGCTGTGCCAGGCAGAAGGTGCGTAGCGTTGCACGTTCTCTGCATTGAAAAGATAAGGCTTCGTACTGCCCGTACCCGCGACCCATTGCCAACTGAGGTGATTGCTAGCTAAGTCGCCATCGAGCAGGTGTCCGTATAACCAATCCGCGGCACAGCGCCAGTGTATTTTGCGAATATGCACGATGTAACTAGCTAGCCACATACGTGCATGGTTGTGCAGATAGCCCGTGTCATAAAGAGTACGCACAGCCATATCGATAACAGGCACTCCAGTTACGCCTAGTCGTATATCAGCGGGCAGTAACTTGGCGTAGTCTGATTCAGGCAGCGGACCCTCGTGCAAATTGGTAAAAATTCCTGCTTCTCGAAACTGCCAAACGTGGTGAAAATATTCACGCCACCCGAGTTCAAAAACAAATTTGTGCTGAGCGTCGAGAGGATAGCGCGACGTCACACCAGCGAGTACTTCGGGTAGGCTGATTAAGCCGTGTGTGATGTAGGGCGATAGATAAGTGACAGCCCCCTCTAGGTAGTTGCGACTGCGAGCATAATCACTAGGACGAACCGCATCAAGGCGGGCTAGGGCAGCGGCGCGTGTAGGGGGGAATTTATCGATAGACATGATGGGGGTGCTGCTACTGAGTCCCGGCGCACTGCGTTACTCAGTATAGAAAACACACGTTTAAAAATTTAACTTAGAAACGAAATACGCTAGTAACGTGATGCCGCCAAAAATCGCGATAAACAGCGCAGTAAGAACGAGGTAGGTTAAAACAGTTTTTTTCTTGGCTCTGATTGCTAGGTTTTCTGACATTAAAAGAGCCTATTGATTTGTGTAGGGTTGGGACGTCAATTATTTTATAAAACGAATTCGAAGCTCAGCAAGATCAATACCTGCTGCAACGCACACATACTCATCGCCCTGACTAATCTTAACTGGGGCGCATAGTGCATTCAGCGAGATCAGGTCATTTTGATGGAATGGTGAGGATCCATCGATTTCTAACTGGCGTTGGAAGACTTCATACAAGTCACTAATCGAGGAGACTGCCGCATTACGACCGGATGCGTAGTTCAGTAATTGTGACGCTTGTTTGCTTACTCTATTTAAACTAAACGTGGCGTGATTAAGCACATTAGAAAAATTACGTTTCCGTTTCTCAGAAAGAGTTTTTGCTTCTCCAACAATGAGCTGATGACCTAGTCCATTTGAGCAAACTTTATCCTCGAATGACCATGCGTCACCCTTAAAGGGCACCTGAAGAATTTCTATTGCTAACGCAACGCTCTCAAACAATTGAGTAAATTGCTCTAATGAAGTGGAACTGTCTGGAGCGTGAGAGAGCTTCAGTACCAGTTTAGGTTCCAGAAAAAGTCGTGTGAAATTCGACGTTTTAAGGACGAATTCATCATCCTGTACGTGCACAGTTCGACTTGCGTAGTGGTGCCCTAAACAAGCTTGGGGCTGGTTGGATGACTGGCGATTGATTGATTCCGCAATGACCTTACGCCCAACAGAGTCGAGACCGTCTGCTGTGTATAACATGTGTAATGCGGCCTGCGTTTCTATTGCTGACTCTAGGGTCAGACCTAATGTCGACGCTTGCGGCGATATTACCCGTCGAGTTGATTCGACTGCTTTTATTGCGTGCGCATAAGAATGTAATTTTGAAGACTGTAACATGTAAGAAATCCCAAAACTAATCGCACTTCACAGT
>JBEDHZ010000145.1:0-5596 GCA_041173845.1 Pseudomonadota bacterium | reverse complement strand
GTGGCGTTGGACGGTGATTCGATTGCCACCATCATTGAAAACTACATGCTTCGTTCGGAGCAACTTGATACCCGCTTGTGGTTAGCCGCCGATGAACATACTGCGCGTGGTTTGTTGCTGCAAAAACTACCTTCTGAAGGCGGAATTCAAGCAAGTACTATCAGCGATGCAGATACCTGGGATAGAACGGTGATGTTAGCGTCGACTGTGACCCAAGAAGAAATGCTCGCTACCGACATCATGACGCTGCTGCAGCGCCTTTACTGGGAAGAGACTGTGCGCGTATTCGAGCCACGTCATCCACAATTTCATTGCACCTGCACACGCGAGCGCGTTGGCAATATGCTGAAAATGTTAGGTAAGGAAGAAGTTGATTCGGCTCTCGCCGACTTAGGCGGCTTAGAAATTGATTGTGATTTTTGCGGAAGGCACTACGCGTTTGATGCGGTAGATTGCATGCAATTATTTGCAGCTGAAGCGATCTCGGATGCGGTGCAATTGCCAGGAGAATTACCGCATTAAGCTCAATGTTCAGGGTTTGGGTGTGATGGGAGCAGATGGAGCGGGCTTTTTAGTTTCACCCTCAAGGATTTGAACAAAGGTCTCATTATCTTTAATTAAACCCAGCTCATAGCGAGCGCGCTCTTCTAGCGCACCCGTACCTTCTTTCAAATCCTGCACTTCAGAGGCCAGCTTAGCGTTACGTTCACGCAGCTCTTGCTCTTTGACTAAAGCGCTATCAAGTTGGCGCGATAAATCCCACACGCGTAACCAACTGCCCTTACCCAACCACAAAGGGTATTGGATAAGGATCAGCAACACAGTTAGACCAATAACGATCAGTCGCACGGCATAGTCCGTCAGCCCAAGACCAGTCCGCGTTAAAACGAGGGCTGGCATGCGGGCTTATTTCAGGTTGTAAAACGCCTGACGACCGGGATAGCTGGCGATGTCGCCAAGATCTTCCTCGATACGCAGGAGCTGGTTGTATTTAGCCATGCGATCTGAGCGCGACATGGAACCGGTTTTGATTTGTAAAGCGTTCATTCCCACGGCGATGTCTGCAATGGTTGAATCCTCAGTTTCACCCGAACGATGCGAAATCACTGCGGTGTAACCCGCGCGCTTAGCCATCTCGATGGCCGCAAAGGTTTCAGTCAATGTACCGATCTGATTGATTTTAATAAGGATAGAGTTGGCGATCTCTTTCTGTATGCCTTCGCGCAAAATTTTTGTATTGGTCACAAATAAATCATCGCCCACCAACTGTACTTTTTTGCCTAATGCCTTGGTCAATGTGGCCCAACCATCCCAGTCACCTTCGTGCATGCCATCTTCAATCGAAATGATCGGGTATTTATCACACCAGGTCGACAGCAAATTAGTGAAGTCACCCGACGATAAAACCAAACCTTCACCCGCCAAATGGTATTTACCGTCCTTATAGAACTCAGAAGCTGCGCAATCAAGTCCGAGTGCGATTTGTGTTCCCGGCTCATACCCTGCTTTTTCAATTGCCTGCAAAATTAGTTGTATCGCTTCTTCGTGATTTTTTACCGATGGTGCAAAACCACCCTCATCACCCACAGCCGTAGTCAAGCCTTTGTCATGCAAGATTTTTTTCAGGTGATGAAACACTTCCGCACCGTATCGGATAGATTCACGAAAACTTGGCGCGCCGACCGGAATAATCATGAACTCTTGCAGATCAAGATTATTATCTGCGTGAGCTCCGCCATTAATCACGTTCATCATGGGCACAGGCATTTGCATCGCACCTGAACCACCAAAATAGCGATACAGCGGCAAGCCCGCTTCTTCAGCAGCGGCTTTGGCAACGGCCATAGATACGGCCAACATTGCATTCGCACCTAAACGCGCTTTGTTATCCGTACCATCCAGATCAATCATCGTGTGATCTAAGAAGGCTTGTTCACTCGCATCCAAACCCATGATGGCTTCGGAAATTTCAGTGTTGATGTTTTCACAGGCCTTAAGCACGCCTTTACCCAAATAACGTTTGGCATCGCCATCACGCAACTCAATCGCTTCACGTGAGCCCGTCGAAGCGCCTGAGGGCACGGCCGCGCGGCCCATGACACCCGACTCCAACAGCACATCGCATTCGACCGTAGGATTGCCACGCGAATCTAGAATTTCGCGGCCAATGATGTCAACGATTGCACTCATTCATTTCTCCAGACAGATTGATGGTTACTGCATTTATTATTTGTCACTCACCAGACTACGAAATTACGAGAAATCGTTTTCTAGGAATGGTTTGCTTTTAACTACGCGATCGATCTCAGCTAAGCTCGCGAGTAACTCGCGCATGCGATGTAGGGGCACAGCGTTAGGGCCATCCGATTTTGCATTCGCAGGATCGGGATGTGTTTCCATAAACAAGCCAGAAATACCGACCGCCACCGCTGCACGCGCTAGCACGGGCACAAATTCACGCTGACCACCGGATGTGCTTCCCTGCCCGCCGGGTAATTGCACCGAATGCGTCGCATCAAATACGATAGGACAAGCGGTTTCACGCATGATCGCCAGTGAGCGCATATCCGACACCAGATTGTTATACCCAAATGACACACCACGCTCGCATGCCATAAACACATCTGTAGGCAGATTGGCTTCGCGCGCTGCTTCACGTGCTTTATCAATCACATTTTTCATATCACCGGGTGCGAGAAACTGACCCTTTTTGATATTCACCGGTATGCCTGATTGAGCACACGCACGAATGAAATCAGTTTGGCGACATAAAAATGCCGGTGTTTGAATCACATCTACTACCGCAGCCACCGGTTTAATTTCATGAACCTCATGAACATCCGTCAGCACTGGTACCTGCAACTGTTTTTTGACTGTGGCCAGAATTTCTAAGCCCTTTTCCATTCCTAAACCACGAAACGATTTGCCAGACGAACGATTGGCTTTATCGAATGAAGATTTATAAATGAAAGGAATACCTAAGGCCGACGTCATTTCTTTCAACGCGCCTGCGGTATCCAACGCCATCTGTTCGGATTCAATCACGCAGGGTCCAGCGATCAAAAAAAACGGATGGTCTAAGCCAACATCAAATCCACAGAGTTTCATGCGGCTTTCCTGTGCCCCGTAGCGTCTTTATGCGCTAGCGCTGCAGTAATAAACGAAATGAACAAAGGATGACCCGCGCGAGGTGTTGATTTAAATTCAGGGTGATATTGCACGCCCATATACCAAGGATGCGCATGCTCTCCGGTGCGTGGCAGCTCCATAATTTCGCATAACGATTCATGCGGTGTGCGTGCTGAAACCACTAAACCTGATTTTTCTACGCGATCAAGATAATGGTTATTCGCTTCGTAGCGATGACGATGACGCTCCGTCACCTCAGCACCATAAATCTCAGCGGCCAGAGTACCCGCTTTAACAGCACAGGTTTGCGCGCCCAAACGCATCGTGCCACCCAAATCGGAATTCGCATCACGACGTTCAACCATGCCATCATGGTTTTGCCATTCGGTGATAAGAGCAACCACAGGGTTTTCAGTATCTGGATCAAATTCTGTTGAATTCGCGTTTTTTAAGCCTGCGACATTTCGCGCATATTCAATCAAAGCTACTTGCATACCCAAGCAAATACCGAGATACGGCACCTTGGTCTCGCGGGCGTAACGTGCCGCCGCAATCTTACCTTCGACACCGCGCTTACCAAATCCACCAGGGACTAATATCGCATCGTATTTAGCTAAGCTGGTAGCACCATGAGTTTCGATTTCTTCCGAATCCACATACTCGATGTTCACACGCGATTCTGTGTGTATGCCTGCATGACGTAACGCTTCAGTGAGAGATTTGTAGGACTCGGTCAGGTCAACATACTTACCGACCATCGCGATATTCACTTCATGCTTAGGATGCTCGAGCGAATTCACTAATTTGGTCCACATCGACAAATCTGCCGGCTTGGGTGACAAACCTAATTTTTCGCAAACGATGCGATCCAGACCTTGGTCGTGCAGCATTTGTGGAATTTTGTAAATAGTATCGGCATCCCATACCGAAATTACGGCGCCTTCTTCAACGTTCGAGAACAAAGAAATCTTGTCGCGCTCATCATCGGGAATAGGCCGGTCGGCGCGGCAAAGCAAAGCATCCGGCGAAATACCAATTTCACGCAGCTTTTGAACACTGTGCTGAGTAGGCTTAGTCTTGAGCTCACCCGCTGATACTAAATACGGCACCAGCGTGAGATGAACGAAAGCCGCATGATGACGACCACCGCGTAGCGATAACTGTCTGGCAGCCTCAAGGAATGGCAACGATTCAATATCACCCACCGTACCGCCAATCTCAACGATCGCCACATCAAAGCCTTCGGCTCCGCGATGGATAAATTCTTGGATTTCATTGGTAATGTGGGGAATGACTTGGACCGTTTTGCCAAGATACTCACCTCGGCGCTCTTTACGAATCACGGATTCATAAATCTGACCGGTGGTGAAATTATTGACCTTCTTCATGCGAGCTGTAATAAAACGCTCGTAATGACCCAAATCGAGATCGGTCTCCGCGCCATCGTCGGTAACGAATACTTCACCGTGCTGGAACGGGCTCATCGTTCCGGGATCAACGTTGATATAGGGATCTAACTTGAGGAGGGTGACTTTTAGGCCGCGGGATTCAAGAATCGCGGCCAGAGACGCTGCTGCAATCCCCTTGCCAAGGGATGAGACGACGCCGCCAGTGACAAAAACAAACTTGGTCATTGCAGGATAGGCCGAAAGGCACTAGCGTGAAATTCGAATTATACCTCAAAGCGCCGGAGCCCCCCTTCACAATTTCAGTCTGCTTAAATGCGTGATCAAAATGAATAATTTTGCTGCAATCACACGCTTATCAAACAACATCCCATTAACTACTGCTTAAGCCAGCACGGCTCACTAGTCCAATAGCGCTGATGTTGACAGCGATAGGTGGTCCAGCGGAGATCTGCATCCACCACCACGCGAATCGCACCGGATTGATCTGTTCGCAGAGGAAGAATGCCGCGATCACGATAACGTTGCACGACCTCTTGTTTTGGATGTCGATAGCGATTGCGGTAGCCAACCTGAAATAATGCTACCGAGGGCTGCACGGCTTGCAGAAATTCTGTAGTAGACGACGTTCCACTGCCATGATGCGGAGCCAGCAGCACATCAGCTTTTAAAATCTCATTATTCTGACCCGCTCCATATAGCAACGCACGCTCTTGGGGGGCTTCGATATCGCCGGTCAGAAGCACGGTTCGCCCACGGTAGCGAATGCGCAAAGTGCAGCTGCGCGCATTCGGAGTGAGCGTCGAATTTTGCAAATGATCGGCGTGCGGATGAAGAACATCGAATTCCACCTCATCCCAAACCCAGTGCTGTCCGGCGTGGCAAGGTTCATGCCGCGGCGACTTAATTAGTAAAGGATGATCTGAAAACAACGATGAGCTGAACCAATCAATTGTCACGCCCTCCCATAACGAACGCGCGCCACCCGAATGATCAGCATCACTATGCGAGATCATCAAACCATCGAGATGATGAATGCCACGCGATCGCAGATAGGGCAG
>JBEDHZ010000144.1:0-5611 GCA_041173845.1 Pseudomonadota bacterium | reverse complement strand
CACTAATATCGCGAGCAAAACTGCCCAGCGAAAGCGAACAATGAACTCTATATAACTGCGCATGATCTTGTCTCTTTCTTGTTATTTCGATTATTTTTTGGCGCGCTGCAGCATAAACCCACGATGCCCTCATTGATTTTATAAGAAACCGACCGAGCGTGCGTTTTTACCTGTTTGTAAATTCAAAATTAGGTGTATTGTTTTTCGTTCTGCTTGAGTATCCATGCTTTACTCGCACACATGATTGAATAACTGCCCCTCGAGTGATTCCGGCGTGGCGATTATCCAATCACTCACAACCCCTTCCTGACTTTTGACTGCTCCTTCACCCAAGTGTTTTTCAAACCACTTGATAGCGAGTGTTCTGCGCTTGCGTGCGCGACATTGGTATTCCACTGCATATCCAACAGAGTCATAGGTAAATCCATCCGCGGTAACAGCCGGTGTCTTAAGATCATGCAGATCCCAAACAAAGGCGGTATCCCCCATTTTTCTCATTTGAATACTTTCAAAGTAATGAATCGCTGGCTCGGTCTCGGCATAGCGAACCAAAACCCAGCCTGCTGCAAATACATCGCCTGCCAACATAGCTAGTAACGCAAAAATAAAACGACGATTCATAGTTTAGTAGTCCAGATAATGGTTGAGCAAAGCACGGCGCCTGACTCTAATAAAAACACCGCAAGCATAAATGCAAAACCCCGCTCGATGTTTTGAGCGGGGTTTTGTGGGGTGCTGACTGCTTTGTCAGCTACAAATTCTAAAACTATTCAAATGACTGCCTTTTAATGACTAATCATCCACGGACGCTTAGACGGAAACATCTTGTCACCGTTTTTAGCAGTAACTGTTGATGATTTTTTACCCGGTGAACAGCAGCCACAACCTGCAGGGTGCCTTTGGCTCACATAGTTGCGCGAACTTTTAGGCTCGTGGCGAGCACGTTCATTGGTATCCAGCGCCATGCGTGTGGCTCCATCGAGATAAGCCAAACCAGCACCTGCCACAATCACGCGTGGTGATTCGGTGGCGCAGTCAGGACAAGCGGCTGGTTCATTTCTAGCCGAGATACCGCGTATGGCTTCGAAACTACCGCAATGGGGACACTCATAATCATAGGTAGGCATAATAAACCTCGAAAGCTTACAGATCTTGTGACAAAGGCATCTGGATGGAACCATCAATGTGTTTGATAGGACCCGCCGCGCTTGGATTGATATCGAAATCGAATATCTGCGTCGGCAACCACAACGTAGCGCACGCATTCGGAATATCCACCACACCACTGATGTGACCTTGAACCGGTGCCGTACCTAAAATCGAATACGCCTGCGCACCGGAATAACCAAACTTCTTCAGATATTCAATCGCATTCAAACACGCCTGACGATAAGCCACGTGTACATCGAGGTAGTGTTGCTTACCTTGCTCGTCCACCGAGATACCTTCAAAAATCAGGTAATCATTGTAGTTAGGTGTGATTTTGCTGGGCTTGAAAATAGGATTCTTGATACCGTATTTCGCCATGCCACCTTTGATCAGCGTCACACGCATATGTACCCAACCAGCCATCTCGATCGCACCACAAAAAGTGATTTCACCATCGCCCTGACTAAAGTGTAAATCGCCCACCGACAAGCCAGCACCTTCAACATACACAGGGAAGAAGATTTTTGAACCACGTGACAAATCTTTAATATCGCAGTTACCACCATGCTCGCGTGGTGGAACAGTACGCGCACCTTCAGCGGCAACTTTCGCTTTCGCATCACCGGTTAATTTACCCAAGTGTGCCGTGGCTGCAAATGGAGGATTCGCCAGCGGTGGTACACGATCAGGTTGAGTCGCGATGAAATCGACTTCACGCTCATTCCATGCATCGAGCATTTTTTTATCGGGTAAGCAACCGATCAAACCGGGGTGAATCAAGCCTGCATACTCAACACCTGGCACGTGACGTGACTTGGTGAACATGCCGTGAATATCCCAGATCGATTTTTGCGCGAGTGGGAAATGTTCGGTAAGGAATCCGCCGCCATTTTTCTTGCTGAAGAAACCGTTAAAACCCCACATGCTGTCTTGCTTAGCACCGATGTCGAGCAGATCAACCACCAGCAAATCACCTGGCTCAGCACCTTTAACACCCACCGGGCCAGAAAGATAGTGAACAGTTGAGAGATCGATATCGCGCACATCGTCGGCGCTATCGTTATTCTTAATGAAGCCACCAGTCCAGTCATAGGTTTCGAGAATAAATTCATCGCCCGGCTTGACCCAGCATGCCATAGGAATATCCGGATGCCAGCGGTTGTGCACCATTTCATTGGTGGTCGCCTGCTTGCTGAGATCAACCTTAATTAAAGTATCAGCCATGATGTGTTCCTTTTTTGGATTGACTATAAAAATATGGGGGGAAAGTCGTTACTAGAAAACTTACACCGACAAATAGCGACTAATGGTTTCTGCGTTCACATTCGCTCGCGTGTCTTCATAAGCAAAGCGACCTTTATCGATCACAAAGAAGCGATCAGCGATCTCTAATGTGAACGAAAGCACTTGTTCAGAAACGATAATCGTCAGGTCGCGAATCTTGCGAATTTCTTTTAACGATTTAGCGATGTCTTTAATGATGGATGGCTGAATACCTTCTGTCGGCTCATCCAACAACAACACTTTCGGATTAGTTGCCAGTGCACGTGCAATCGCTAATTGTTGTTGCTGACCGCCTGAGAGATTGCCGCCGCGACGTGAACGCATTTCATACAGAACAGGAAATAAGGCATACAGCTCATCGGGCACTTTGCCACCTGCTGATGCTGGCAAACCTGTTTGTATATTTTCAAGCACGGTCATGCTAGGAAAAATCATCCGACCTTGAGGTACATACGCGATACCGTTTTCAACACGCTCGTGACTCTCCATCGCCGATACTTCAGTACCTTCAATCGTCACGCTGCCGCCGCGTGTAGGGAGAATTCCCATCAGCGTTTTAAACAACGTGGTTTTACCCATGCCATTACGACCCATGATGGCAACAATTTCTTTTTTCTCGACAGTGAAGTTCAGATCATGAATGACTTGGCTCTGACCATATCCGGATGCGAGATGAGATACGTTAAACATAATTGCCTCCGAAAATTTGATTAATGGCCTAAGTACACTTCAATAACTTTGGGATCGTTTTGAACCGCATCCATGCTGCCAGCGGCTAGCAATTTACCTTGATGCAGCACAGTCACTTTGTGCGCGATGGACTTAACAAATTCCATGTCATGCTCAATCACCACAACAGAACGACCCTTACTGATGCGAGCCAATAGCTCGGCTGTTTTTTCACGCTCTGAGACACTCATACCCGCGACAGGCTCGTCCAACATGAGTAGCTCAGGTTCTTGCATCAACAGCATGCCGATTTCCAACCACTGCTTTTGACCATGCGATAACAAGTCAGCGGTCATGTCGAGATAGTCGGTGAGGAAAATATCTTTAGCCACTTGATTGACACGATCGATCACATCTTGAGTCCGCTTAAATGTCAGCGCACCAAAAACACCGCGACCACGCGGAAAAGACATTTCAAGGTTTTCAAAAACTGTCAACGCTTCATAGATAGATGGCGTTTGAAATTTTCGTCCAACGCCAGAGTGCACAATCTGGTGCTCCGACATTTTTGTCAGCTCAATATCTTTAAATTGAATGCTGCCGGAAGTCGCTTTCGTTTTGCCACAAATCAAATCTAGCAGCGTAGTTTTACCTGCGCCGTTGGGCCCAATGACCACGTGGACTTCGTTTCTATCGATGTAGAGATTCAAATCATCAACCGCTTTGAATCCATCGAATGAAACAGTTAATCCTTCAATGGCTAATACCGGACGGTTACTGTTACTTAAACCACCAATGGGTGCGGTGCTCATTTGCTGACCTCCAGTCCAGTCATTGAAATTTTCGTGCTCGTAGTCGCTGTGCTTACAGCAGGTAGGGTCGGTGCAGGTGCTTCAGCTTTACCTAGCAGTTTATTGACCCACGCTTTGCCATGTGACACCCACAAACCAGCAATACCATTCGGGAAGTACAGCACCACACCAATGAATAGGCCGCCCATTAAGAACAACCAGAGTTCAGGCAAAGTTTCGGAGAAGTAGGTCTTACCGTAGTTCACAGCCAATGTTCCGTACACCGCACCGAGCAATGACATGCGACCACCGACGGCGGCGTAAATCACCATTTCAATCGAAGGAACGATACCGACCAACGAAGGCGACATGAAACCGACTTGCAGCGTAAACAGCGCACCACCGATGGCGGAGATACCCGCTGCTGCTACAAAGGTGAATACTTTGAAGTTGGCAACGTCGTAGCCAGAGAAACGTACCCGCTCTTCTTTATCGCGCATCGCTACTAATAAGCGACCCAATTTCGACGTCAATACATAACGACCAAACAAGATAGAAGCAACTAACAAAGTGCAGCAGGCGTAATACAGAATCAAACGTGCATTGTCAGTACGAATATCCCAACCGAGCATCGTCTTCAAATCGGTAATGCCGTTGACACCACCGGTCCAGCCTTGGCGACCAATAATTAGAATCGTCAAAATCGCTGCAATCGCTTGAGTAACGATGGAGAAGTACACATCTCCCACGCGTCGTTTAAACATCGCGGTACCAACAATGAATGCCAGGATCATCGGTACGGCCATCACAAGGATGAACGTCATCGGCAAACTTTTGAAGGGCAACCAAATGACAGGCAATTCAGTAATCTGATTCCAATCCATGAAGTCAGGAATACCGGGGGTTGACTGAATCTTGGTGCTGATGGGGTCGGATGCTTCAAGCTTCAGAAACATCGCCATGCAATAACCGCCCAAACCAAAAAACACGCCCTGGCCCAGCGACAAAATGCCACCGTAGCCCCAGCACAGCACCAAGCCCACAGCAACAAAAGCGTAGGAGAGATACTTACCGACCATGTTCAGACGGAAGCCATTCAATACCAACGGAAAAATTACAAACAACAGCGCGCACAGCACTAGGAGACCTATTGCCCCTTGCTTGCCACCTAGGAGTTTCTCGTATGCGGAGTTCATCTTGGGTCCTTTCGATTACTCGTATTAAATTATTTACGGACCTTGACTGCGAATAGGCCTTGTGGGCGCATCAGCAAAATCAGGATGACTATCGACAGTGTCATGACCTTGGCTAACGAGCCTGTCATGAAGAATTCAGACGTTGACTGTGTTTGTGCAATTGCGAAGGCTGAAACAATCGTGCCCACTAAGCTTTGTGCACCACCAAATACAACGGTTAAAAATGTATCCACAATGTAGAGCGAACCAGAAGTTGGACCCGTCGAACCGATCGTTGTAAACGCAGCGCCTGCTACACCAGCCACTCCACAACCCAGTGCAAAAGTAGTACGGTCAACTTTGCGAGTGTTGATACCAACGGCGCCTGACATCAAACGGTTTTGCATAGTTGCGCGAACTTGCAAGCCCCAACGTGAGCGGTACAAGAGAATAAAAATGGTACCGGTCAAGACAGCGGTCATCGCCATGATGAACAAACCATTCAAAGGAATATCAACACCTTCGAACGGTTGCACTGAACCC
>JBEDHZ010000143.1:0-6069 GCA_041173845.1 Pseudomonadota bacterium | reverse complement strand
CGCTAACTATCCATTGATACCTGAAGATTTCGAGCGCGGCCAACTACCGAGTGGACTAGCACCTTTTCGCAGCAAAATTTTTGGCTTATCAATCGCCGCCGACCGCCTATCAGAAGTACGCAATGAACGTCGCCCGGGCAGCAAATACGCTTCGCTAGAAAACTGCCGCTATGAAGTTAACGAAGCAGAGAGAATGATGCATCGTGAAGGGATTCGCTGGGTATCCACCACCGTCAAATCCATTGAAGAAATTGCGACCATGATGCTGCAAGAATTATCACTGGAGCGACGCGCCTACTAATAAGGCGATTACACCTGGCTTGTAAAGCATGAATGCCGTATTGACGACTATCAAAGATAAGCAAGGAACAACAGACAAAACCATCTTATCAACCCAACATAGGCATGAACTGAGGTGCTCGACCAACCGCGACTGCACCTCGACTACTTGGGAGCATCTTCATGGAATTGATTGCGATCGATCTGATACTTTGGCTGGGATTTGGGCTATTGCTATGGGCGCTAAAAGACAGCTTTAAGACTATTCAATCAGATCTGCGAAATTACCGTCAACCACTCAGACCTCGCGCAGAAGTTAAACGCGATGCGATAGCAACGCCGCAGCGGCTGATCGATCCTATCGGCCACTATCTTGATCAGCCCATTTACCGCTACGCGATCATCGATGGTCGGCATTACCGCTTCGATCATGTCTGCTCAAAAGAAATGGCGTTGCGCTTAACAGAAACACAGCGATGGGTAGCACCTGGCCTAGTGTACGTGGAAGCGCCGCTACCAATTGCTTAGGGCCATCGCGATTAGATTGAGCGCAATAGCATTGAGTGCTACATCAAGCACTGACGTTTTTGTTCGAACAAACACACTGCTGCCGCTGCCGCAACATTCAATGACTCGACACCTGCTTGCTGGGGTATGGTGAGCCGCTCTGTTACGCATGACAACAGTAATTGTGAAATCCCCTGACCCTCATTACCAAATAACCAGGCACAGGGCTCAGTTAAATTCATTTGATAAATCGATTTTTGCGCATGCGAGTCGGTAGCATAAACCGGTACTGTTGATGTGGTGATTAACTGCTTCAGGTCAGCATGCTCAATGATATCGAGCTGAAAGTGCGCTCCCATACCCGCCCGCAAAACTTTGGGTGACCACGCAAACACACTTCCTTCTGAGCAGATCACTTGGCTGATGCCTGCCGCAGCTGATGAGCGCAGTATCGAACCTAAATTACCCGGATCCTGAACGGCATCAATCAACACACACGACTGTTTTAACGATGCGAGCAGTTTATTGGTTGGAGTACTCACAACAAACAATAGCGCAACGCCTTGCTCAACCTGACTTAACGCAGCGAATAAAGCATCGGGCAAAACCACGCATTCCGCTTCTAAGGCGGCGCACTGTTTCAAAATACTGCTGACCTCAGGATGGCTACTAGCACTCTCGCCTACCACGCACAATTCAGGTTGACCACGATGCTGCAACCACGCCTGACATAAATGCACACCATCAAGCAGCGTCTTAGCTTGTTTGCGTCGCGCTTGCGAACTACTCGCCAGCTGCCGCAACAACTTGTATTGAGGGTTATCGCGCGAACTTATTTGTCGAAGCGTCATTGGTTGCGATCGGCACTAGTTAGTAAATCACGCACCGGACCGTACGATCGCCGATGAACTGGTGACACGCCATGCTCACGCAAACGCTGAAGATGCAATGCAGTGGGATAGCCCTTATGTTGATCAAAGGCGTAATTAGGGTAATTTTTATGCATCACCATGAGCGCTGCATCACGCGCAGTTTTAGCGAGAATTGACGCCGCTGAAATCTGTGAGACCTTGTCGTCACCTTTGACGATAGCTTCGGTACGCACACTACAAACGGGACAGCGATTACCATCGATCAGTGCAAGTGTGGGTGTGATTGATAAGCCTTCTATGGCTCTGCGCATAGCGAGCATGGTCGCTTGCAAAATATTGAGTTCATCGATTTCTGCTTCTGAACATTGTGCGATGGACCACGCCATAGCATCACGCTTGATCATCACCGCTAATTCTTCACGACGCTGTGCGGTGAGTTTTTTTGAGTCGCGTAAACCTACTAAGGGAGAATTGGGATCGAGAATAACGGCTGCCGCAAATACCGGCCCTGCTAGCGGACCGCGGCCCGCTTCATCAACACCACAAATCAACTCGCCTTCGATATCGAATAATGAAGGCATGGCAGCTATTGATGGCCTCGATGCCATGCCTACAGCCTACCGTGCTGAGAGAGCATCTCCATGACGGCATGCGCGCTCTGTGAAGCGGTGTTACGCATCAAGTCATGATGCAAATCCACAAAGCGGCGGCGCAAGCGTTGACGATTTTGATCATTTGAAATTTGCGCCCACAATGCGCTCGCCAAACCTGCGGGATTGGCGCGATCTTGTAATAGCTCAGGTACCAAAAATTCACGCGCCATCACATTCGGCAAACCAACCCAAGGCTGATACGCCATTAATCGAAGAATTTGCCAGCTGGCAGGATTCATACGATAACTAATCACCATGGGTTTTTTAAACAAAGCGACTTCCAGAGTCGCTGTGCCACTCGCGACCAGGGCTGCATCGCATGCCGCAATCGCCTCGTGAGAATTACCTGTCATGATCGTTAACGGTAAGCGCTGCAGCTCAGGTTTTGCAATGAGTTGCTCAAAATAAGCTCGCTGTGTCTCGCCCGCCATCGGAACAATAAATTTAATCGTTGGATCGCGCTTAGCCAGTTGCGCTGCCGTTTCAATAAACACGCGTGAGTTGTACTTCAGCTCAGATAAGCGACTGCCGGGCAAAATCGTGACGATGCGCCCATTACGATCTAGTCCGAATGCGTCGCGCGCTGCATCCTGATCAGGATCCATTGGGATCACTTCTGCCAGTGGGTGTCCCACATAGGTGACCGGTATGCCCGCTTTTTTGTAAATCGCTTCTTCGAATGGAAAAATGACCAACATGTGATCGACCGCACGCGCAATTTTTTTGATGCGACTACGACGCCAAGCCCAGATGGATGGACTGACAAAATGCATCGTAGGGATTTTTGCTTTTTTGAGAGCGATTTCTAAATCAAGATTGAAATCGGGCGCATCAACACCTATGAATGCAGCTGGTCTTTCTTCCAGCAGTCGATCGCGCAATGAATCACGAAATGCTTTGAGCTCACGATAATGCGACAACACCTCAAACAAACCCCTGACTGCGAGTTTATCCATCGGGTACTCAGATATGAAACCGTGCTCGGCCATCGCAGGGCCACCAATACCGTACAGATGGGCTTCACTCAGCATAGGGCGCAAGCCCGATAGCATGCGGCCTGCGAGTATGTCTCCCGAGGCCTCACCAGCCACCATAGCAATCGACAGATCAGCGGACAATGCCACGACTCACATTCTGGAGAAAATCACGAATAAGCTTTAACTCCGCAGCAAATTCTGGTTCGGACTGCTCTTGCTGCTGCAAAGCAGCTTTAGCTTCTTCAAGAGTCAGTCCCGATTTATAAAGCACTTTATAGGCATGGCGTATGGCGGTGATCGCTTCACGCGAAAATCCGCGGCGCTTTAAGCCTTCGCTATTAATGCCATGTGCCTGCGCCGGATTACCCGACAAAATCACATACGGTGGCACGTCTTGGGTCAGGCTGGTACTCATACCTACCATCGCGTGTGCTCCGATTTTGCAGAACTGGTGAACATTCGAAAAACCACCCATGATGGCCCAATCGCCAACCTGCACATGACCGGCTAGTTGAGCGTTGTTAGCAAAGATGGTGTGATTGCCGATCTGACAGTCGTGTGCAAGATGCACATATGCCATGATCCAATTGTCGTTACCGAGTCGAGTCACCCCAACGTCCTGGACCGTACCACGATTAAAAGTACAAAACTCGCGAATCGTATTTCTATCGCCTATCTCAAGACGAGTAGGCTCACCCGCATATTTTTTATCTTGTGGTGGCGCGCCAATTGACGAGAACTGATAAAAAACATTGTCCTCACCTATGCTGGTATTCCCATCAATAACCACATGCGGCCCTACACGGGTACGCGCACCTATCACAACGTTGGCGCCGATGATGCTGTACGCCCCGATCTCGGCGCTATCGTGAATATCTGCGCCAGGCTCAACTATGGCTGTTGGATGAATCTTCGCCATGATGCTTATTCCGCTGCTGGAGAATCTGCCACGCTGCGCATGGTGCACATGAGCTCAGCCTCAACGGCGAGTTGATCATCCACTGTCGCGCGCGCTTGAAATTTCCAAATACCACGCGAATGCCGCAATATCTCCACGTGCATACGCAATTGATCACCCGGCTCAACGGGGCGCTTGAAACGCGCATTATCAATTCCAAGGAAATACACCACTGCATTCTCGTCGGGTTTTTGGCCCATCGTTAAAAATGCTAACAGTGCTGACGTTTGCGCTAAGGCTTCAATCGTCATCACTCCCGGCATCACGGGTTTGTTGGGGAAGTGGCCATTAAAAAATTCTTCGTTAATGGTGACGTTCTTGATCGCGTCAATGCTTTTACCGGACTCCCAATTAAGTACACGATCGACCAGCAAGAGCGGGTATCGATGCGGTAGGTATTGCTTGATCTGATTTATATCTAAGCTGTTCATTGTGCTTGCTGCCTGTTCTCTGAATAGTGAGTTATTTTTTTGAGGTCAGTTCCCTGACCAGTTTTTCCAGTTCTCTTACGCGATCTCGGAGTCCGTCGAGCTGACGCACGACTGCGGCTGTTTTTTCCCAGTCTGAATTTTTCGCCAAAGGATAAAAGCCGGTGTACTGCCCTGCTTCGTGAATGGAGCGCGACACCAGACTGCCTGACGATACGTGCACATTATCTGCGATAGTTAAATGTCCAAGAACCATCGCTGCACCACCAAATGTGCAGTTTCGTCCTATCTTTGCGCTGCCAGCAACACCGACACAGCCTGCCATCGCCGTGTTCTCACCAATGACGCAGTTGTGGGCAATCTGTATTTGGTTATCGAGCTTGACACCGTTTTCGATGATGGTGTGCTCCAGAGCGCCACGGTCGATCGTGGTACTTGCACCAACTTCTACATCATCACCAATTCGTACACCACCGGTCTGAGGAATTTTTATCCACTGTCCCTTTTGATTGGCAAAGCCAAAGCCATCACCACCAATGACCGCGCCGGATTGAATAACACCGCGAACGCCGATATGGCAGTTCGAAAGAAAGGTCACATTTGGATGAAACAAGGTAGCAGCACCAATGCGAGCGTCTCGACCAATGAAGCTACCCGCACCGATCACGCAGCGCTCTCCTATCTGCGCACCCGCTTCAATCGTTACATGAGGACCGATACAGGCGGTAGCAGCGATCAGTGCGGATTCGCTGACCGTCGCCGTCGCATGAATACCTGGCGTAATAGGATCGGCGCTTAGGGAAACAAAATACTGTGCCGCATGCGTCTGTCACGATGAATGCGCCATGAAAGCTAGCTTGCAGCGCCTCGACTTCACTAGACGCTGCAATCAGCGCTGCTGCACGAGTAGCGGCAGCTTGTGAACGCAACTTGGTGTTGGACAGAAAGGTGATATGCGCTTCGCCTGCGGCTTCCAGCGGGGCGATACCGGTAACGATAACTTCCGGATCACCGATCAACTCCCCGCCTAGGCTTTTAACCAAATCGCCCAGTCGAGTGCTCATGGCGAAAGGTCCTGATTATTTGTTGAGTGCCTTCAGCACTTTTTCGGTCATATCAATTCGCGGACCCACATACACGGCTTCTTGAAGGACTAAGTCGTATTTTTCCGCTTCAGCCATTTGCTTAACAACTTTGCTGGCTCTATCCAAAACGGCTGCCATTTCTTCATTTCGGCGTTGATTCAAATCTTCGCGAAACTCGCGTTGACGACGCTGAAAATCTTTGTCCATCTCACCAAGTTCACGCTGACGCTTGCTACGCTCTGCATCACTAATGACGGGCGCATCTTTATCGAGCTTTTCAGCACTGGATTTGAGTTTGACTGAGAGTTCC
>JBEDHZ010000142.1:0-6993 GCA_041173845.1 Pseudomonadota bacterium | reverse complement strand
GCCTAAGTGTTGCTCAAGCGCGGCGATCTGGCGCGTAACGGCGGAGCGCGCCAAACCCATTTGCTGGGCTACGGCAGAAAAGCTGCTCAGTTCAGCGACGCGAACGAACAGATGCATAGCCTGAAGTCTATCCATTGTTGCTCCAAATGGAATAAATATTTGCTGATTGTCCCCTATTTAACATCAACCGAACAGTCTACAGTCACGTCTTCATGAGCATGACTGACAGCATTAAAAAAATGCAGCACTCAAAAAGATATTGAAATGAAAACTCATCTACCCACTTTGTTTGTTCCGCACGGCGCGCCTACCTTCGCACTTCGGTCTGGTGCGGCGGGCGCTGCGATGATAGAGGCAGCTAGACACCTGCCACGTCCACGCGCCATCGTCATCATTAGTCCGCATTGGGATACGGAGATTGCGACAGTCGGTCATGCAGAGCGACTCCCAACCATTCATGATTTTTATGGCTTTCCGCAAGAGCTCTATCAACTGAACTATCCCGCAACTGGTTGCCCAGAGGGCGCGCATGAAGTGGCCACAGCCATTGCAGCGGCCGGCCTGCCGGTACGCGAAGTCGCTAGTGATGGCCTGGATCATGGCGCATGGGTACCTTTGCGACTGATGTATCCGGACGCCGATATACCAGTTATACCGGTGTCATTACAAAGTCATGCGGGTGTGACACAAGCGTATAAATTGGGGCAGGCCTTAGCACCACTAGTCGATAAAAATTTTCTAATCATTGGATCGGGGAATATTACGCATAACCTGCGCGACTACATGATTGCCCGTCAAAATGGCGGACAGACCCCGAGCTATGTACGTGATTTTCCAGAATGGATGGCAACTCATTTGCAGGATGGTGATATAGATTCATTGATGCATTACCGCGAACAAGCACCGGGCGCTGTGAATGCTCATCCTACCGATGAACATCTCTTGCCTTTGTATGTTGCACTGGGAGCTGCCGGTATCGGCGCTGAGGTAGAACGCCTGCATGCAGGCATTAGCGACTATGTACTTGCTATGGATGCGTATGCATTCTCACCTAAGCACTAATCTCTGAGGATTCCATGTCAGATTCAACCCACTACACCAGCACAGCAAAGACACTGCATTGGCTGATATCGCTGATGATTTTTAGTTTGCTGATACTTGGTTTTTATATGAGCGATTTGCCGCTCTCGCCCGATAAAGTATTTTTATTAGTGATTGCCCGCCTAGGCTGGCGCATCACTCATACACCACCAGCCATGCCTGAACAAATGCCACAGCTACAGAAAGTGGCAGCGACTGTTTTTCATTTCGCTCTCTATGCGCTCATGTTTTTGATTCCTTTGTCAGGCTGGCTAATGAGTTCGGCCAAAGGATTTCAAACGGTCTGGTTTGGTGTTTTTCCTATTCCTGATCTACTACCGAAAGATAAAGTGGTCGGCGATGCACTGAAAGAAGTCCATGAAGCGCTTAATCTGCTACTGATAGGGATCCTCATCGTTCATGTGCTTGCAGCATTTAAACACCATTTCATCGACAAAGATGAAGTACTTAAACAAATGCTTCCATCACGTAAGCAAGTAGCCACTGAAGAAATTAATCAGTAATTTGCAGTACGCAAAATTGCATCACCCCAGCAACAAAATTCATTTCAATCAACAACAAGGAGAATTTCCAATGATCACCATGAAAAAACTTTTAACAACACTAGTTTTAGTTAGTGCCGCCTCATCCAATGCATTCGCTGCCTCTGATAGCTATGCAATCGATAATTCGCATACCTTCCCACGTTTTTCGTATAGCCACCTAGGCTACTCGACACAATTATCGCGTTTTAACAAAACGACGGGTAAGGTACTGTTTGATAAAGCAGCCAAAACAGGTCAAGTGGACATCACCATTGAAACAACTTCGGTGGATACAGGCTCGGCACTATTCAACGAGCACATTCAAGCAGAAGATTTTTTAAACACAGCCAAATTCCCAACCGCGACTTTCAAATCAACCAAAGTCGTTTTCAGTGGCGACAAGCTAACTGAAATCCAAGGTAACTTGACCCTTAAAGGCGTTACCAAGCCTGTGACGTTGACGGTGACATCCTTCCAAGCGATGCCACATCCGATAGCAAAGAAAGATGCGATTGGCGCAAACGCTTTTACGACCATCAAACGTACAGAGTTCGGCATGGGCAAATATGCGCCTAACGTCGGCGACGAAGTAAGAATCGACATCGCTATTGAAGCTTTCAAAGAGTAATTTAGTTGCAATTTATCGAATCGACATAAAAGACGGTTCGAAAAAAAGCCCGTTTGCGCAAGCATTCGGGTTTTTTTATTACTGACGTATTTTTCGGTACAGATAAACGCCCTGCCTGACACCTTTAGGAAGAAGGGATTACTTTTTTTATCGCTTGGATTAAATGCTCTTCGTAGTCATCATCCGCACCTTCATTGATCACCCCTGCTCGCTCCAGTTTGGCACACACGCGTTCATTCGCTTCACACAACATCACTCGGATGCCACGCAGACGTAATTTTTGCATTACCTCTTCTAAAACCTGTATGCCCGTGATATCCATAAAAGGAACACGCCGCAAACGAATGATTAAGAATTTAGGATCGGCCTGTGTTTGAACTAAAGCCCGTTCAAAATTTTCTACCGCTCCAAAAAACATAGGTCCGGCGATTTCGTAAACCAACAAATCGGGGGGCAAATGTTGGATACCATGCCGCGCCAATTCAGTATGAAGTTCAGTTTCATCGACGGGAAGTGTTTCAACAGCATCCGACATACGGCGAAGAAAATGTAGTATCGCCAAAATCATGCCCACATTGACCGCTACCACCAAATCAGCAAAGACAGTCAATACAAAGGTAATGACTAAAATTAAACGATCAGCAATGGGAGCGGTTTTTAGAAGATGGGAAAAATGTTTTACCTCACTCATATTCCACGCCACCACAAACAAAATAGCTGCAAGCGCTGCAAGAGGTATATCTGCTGCAAGCGGCGCTAAAAACAGCAGCACCGCAATCAACGTGATCGCATGCATGATTCCCGCTAGAGGACTCGTCGCACCATTACGAATATTCGTTGCAGTACGAGCTATCGCACCCGTTGCAGCAAACCCACCAAAAAATGGCGTAACAATGTTGGCTAATCCCTGACCAATTAATTCCTGATTTGAATCGTGTTTAGTCCCTGCCATGCCATCAGCGACAACCGCAGAAAGTAAAGCTTCAATCGCACCCAGCATAGCAATCGTAAATGCCGGACCAATCAACATGATGATTTGTGGCACAGACATCTCGGGCACAACAAAGGTAGGCAAGCCAGTTGGTATGCCTCCAAATGCGGATCCTATGGTGGCCACTCCAGGCAACTGCAAAATCATCTGTAACAGCGTGACCACAATCATGGCAACTAGTGGCCCAGGAACACGGGCTAAGCGTTTAATTTTGGGTGTCAACAAAACCAATAGCAAACCAAGTAGTGCAAAACTCAGTGTGGGTAAATGTGCATTCGGTAGTGACTGCAGCAGATGCCAGAGCTTTTCATGAAAATGCTCGCCGGCGGGTTTGGGCAATCCAAAAAATTCACTCCACTGCCCAACAAAAATGATGACGCCTATGCCAGCGGTAAATCCAACAACAACCGGTGCGGGGATGAATTTAATTACGCCACCCATACGGGCTAAGCCCATCAACAGTAGCATTACACCTGCCATCAGCGTCGCCACCTGCAAACCGGCGATACCGTATTTGGCAGTGATGCCTGCCAGTATGGCGATGAATGCACCGGTCGGCCCAGCGATTTGTAATCGACTGCCACCGAAAACAGAAATCAAACCTCCGCCTATGATTGCGGTATATATGCCTTGTTCGGGACGCGCACCTGAAGCAATCGCAAACGCCATCGCCAATGGCAAAGCAACGATGCCAACGACCAGCCCTGCAATGAGATTCGGCAGCCAATGAACGCGAGCAAATAAGCCCGCGCGATGAGCTTCCAAGACGGCAATCACTAACTACTCCTTGGTTTTACTACAAGGTGCTTCACTAAAATTAGCTACGCATCCCACATACAAGCTGCATCAGATGCTGATTTTGTGTGCCCTCGACAACGGATCGCCAATTATCTTCCGGATCCATATTACTGCTAACTTTTTCGCCCTTCAAATAGGGCGCATTAAAAAACTCACCTTGCAAATTACGAAACTGAGCTACTTTGCAATCGTATTCTTTATGCGATCGGTTAGACAATACACCATTCAGCGGAAAACTATAACTCAGCATTTCCCAAACAGTGACATAGCTTCCATTAGTAACGATCGTTTTATCGTCATAATAAAATTCAGCCTTGCCGTTATCACCATACAGTATCCATTCTGAATGCGCACTTGCGGCGACTAAAGTCAATATAAGCACTACTAAAGTCCTGATCATCATCACGCATCCTTTTCTTCTGATGGGCGCGCAGCACGTTTGAGTACCCAATACAAATACATCGTAGCAATCACGACAGCAAACACATAGGAGCTAATCGTCAACGACCAACCCTCAAGATTCAATTTAGGGCCTAGCCAATGACGGAAGAATAAATACAGAAAAAACGCCAGCACGAAGTAGCGAATTTGTTGTGAGCGCGTCATGGGATCAGCGCTATTTGATTTAAAGTGAATTCACAAAGGCGATCAGATCATCACGCTCTGCTTTACTCAAGCCGGCAAATATATCGCGCGATACTTTAGCTTCACCGCCATGCCAGAGAATCGCTTCAAGAACATTGCGTGCACGTCCATCATGTAAGAGATGAGGACTACCGTTGACTTGCTCCGATACGCCAATTCCCCAGAGTGGAGCTGTGCGCCAATCGCGTGGGCCAGCTTTGAAATCAGGACGTCCGTCTGCCAAGCCTGGACCCATATCGTGCAGTAACAGATCGGTATAAGGATGGAAGGTGCGTTTTGCAAGCGCTGGCAATACTGGATATTCACCCGTCTTTAATTCAGGCACATGACACTGGGCACAGCGCGAGTGATTGAATAATTTCTCGCCTCGTTTTACGCTTTCGCTCTCTTGATTACGCGGTGGTGGTGCATCAAGCGCCACTTGCCAGAAATTGAGATGATCCCATGCATAGTCCAATAACTCAGGACGATTACCGGGCGGCATAGCACGACACTCTTTTTGTATAGGTGGACAATTTTCTTCGATATACAACGAGGATGTGACGCCCATATCACCATGAAAAGCAGCGACGATTTGTTGGCGCACACTCGGCTGATTTGCTTTCCAACCAAACCGACCTAATGCAACGCGCTTATTAATATCATCGCGCACATAATTCGGTCGACCGTTCAAACCTTGCGACTGTTGAAGTTTAGCTAGTGCGAGTATGTCCTCTTCTGTCACCGCCTCTAAATAACCCATGCCAAACACGACCTGAGTATTGCGCAGCGAGGTCATTACCGTTTCGTCGATAGCTCCAAAATTTGGTTTTTCAATGCGAATTTTTGGCTTACGCAATTCAACCTTTTCACCATCCGACAACGTAACTGGCTCAGCTATCCAATCAATATATAAATCAGCTTCGCCAGGTTTAAGGTTGTCCTTCAGTCCGACATTGACGCCGAATACTTGTAACTGATCGCCATAATTCGGATGAGGGTTCGGTGCGCCATCAGGACCTTCACCGGGCACAGATAATCGCAGTAACTGCTGAAATACTACGGCATCCGATTTATCATTGGTACGGCCTCGGCCACCCTGCGTATGACACGCAATGCAAGAACTCGCTAAAAAAGTGGGCCCCAGACCCCAATCACCGCCCAATAGAGGAAATACCACCCAAGGGTTCTTAAACTGCTTCTCACCCGTCTGAAATTTTTGGAGTTGCGAATGACTGAGGCCTTTGATTGGCTGCATATAAACAGCTGCTGGATCAACCGGTTTCTCACTCGAGCGAATAATCTGTGTCGCAGCTGTGCCTGCAATGCTCAAGCCCATCACTGCCAACGAAACAAACGCCAAACGCCTTAGTACGGGATACGTCAGCCATCTAAAACCATCCTTAGCACACTGCATGGAAGACTCCTTGTGCAATTGATTTCAGCAACAATCAAAGATCACGTGCAAGTCTGAAACCCGTCTGATAATTACGCATACCTTCAACTTCAGAATACCGATAGGCTGCCCGTGCTGTCGATGGACCATCCAACCAAGCACCACCTCGTACCACGCGCTTTTCACATTGACCATCATGCTTTCGTACCGAGCCATCGTCGGGTGCACCCGCGTAACCGAGCTGATGACAATCATCGACCCATTCACGAACATTACCTAACATATCGTGTAAACCAAAAGCATTCGATTTGTATTTTCCGACTTCTGCATTTTCAGCAAAACCGTCATCACATAGTACATGCGACCACACGTAATTCGGATGAGCTTTCTTACCCGATTCATCATGTAGATTAGCAAACTCACAGGTCTTATTTTTACTCTCATTACCGCCCCAGAACCAAGGTGTTTGAGTACCGCCTCGTGCAGCATATTCGAATTCAGATTCACTCAGTAGCCGATAACTCTTACCCGTCTTTGCAGACAACCATGCGGCATAAGCCTTAGCTTCAGGCCACGAGATATTCACGGCGGGAACCTTACCTCGCCCAAACCCAGCATCATCAGCCTTGGGGCATTTACCCTCAGCGACACAAACATCCCACTGCGCGAAGGTGGTTTCGTATTTTGAAACAGCGAAGGGGCGCGCTATTTTCACCGTATGCTGCGGCTTCTCATCCAAATGCCCGCTCTCAACCTTGTCGGAGCCCTGAACGAATTCACCCGCAGGAAGAACCACCATCTCTGGGCATTCAGGGCAATCGACGAACACGCTTCCAATATCTCGACTCTCAGCATGAACAGTCGGTATAAAAGAACAGGCAGAAAAAAATAAAGCCAACGATAAATTTGTTAAAAGTTTAGGGCTAATTTT
>JBEDHZ010000141.1:0-12240 GCA_041173845.1 Pseudomonadota bacterium | reverse complement strand
GATTTTCTCGAGCAGAATAATATTCCCGTGTGGCTGGAAACACGCTACCGCCATGCACATAACAAAGTGTTGTTGATTGATGCGGTTAGCAGGCATCCCGTGGTGATTACTGGAAGCTACAATTTCACTTGGGGTGCTCAGAACTTGAACGCCGAAAATCTATTGATATTTCGTGATAATCCTCGCTTGACCGATCGCTATGCCAAAAATTGGGAGCGGCACTGGCGACAGGCAAGGCCTTACACCGTGAGTGAAAAAAAATGAACTACTCCGCAGCTTATAACTTATGGCTAGATTTACTGGCCGATCTGGAGAGCCCAGATTTTTTGTCACAGCTTTTCGTGCTGGCTCTTTGCCTGCTAGCAGGATGGGTGTTGTCGCGAAGCTGGAGTAAACGATTTTCACTGGATTCCGAGCGCTTACACGCGCTGACTATGCCAGCCGATAGTTTTCGTACCGTGCTGACTCCATTGTTTACTGTGATTTTGATAGAGCTTGCTATCGGTTTAATGAAAAGCTGGCATCACGTTGGGCTTTTGCGAGTTGCCGTGCCTTTGTTGCTTTCATTCTCTTTGATTCGGGCGGTATTTTTTTTATTGCGCAAAGCCTTTGTTAGGGAGGGGCGCTTAGGCCGTTTGATGCAAGCGTTTGAGCAAACATTTGCGATGATTGTTTGGATTGGTTTTGCGCTCTACGTGACAGGTTTATGGCCTGAGCTTGTGCTAATTCTTGAAGAGACCATGATTCCCATCGGGCGTCATCGCGAATCACTGCTGGTCATTATTCAGGCTTTACTGTCGGTCGGTGTGACCGTGGTGTTAGCGCTGTGGGCTTCTGCGGCACTTGAGCAAAAGCTCATGCAACTAGAGACCTTTCATTCGTCGCTACGCGTTGTCATGGCGCGCGCGGGTCGAGCTTTTTTTCTACTGATAGCCGTTTTAACTAGCTTGTCGTTGGTCGGCATTGATTTGACAGTGTTGTCTGTCTTTGGTGGTGCTTTAGGTGTCGGTCTCGGTTTGGGTTTGCAGAAATTGGTGAGTAGTTATGTGTCGGGCATCGTGATTTTGGTCGAGCGCAGTCTTTCACTGGGTGACATCATCAGTGTCGATAAATTCAAAGGTGAAGTCGTACAGATCAATGCACGCTGCACGATCTTGCGTGGAACAGATGGATCAGAGACAGTCATTCCGAATGAAATGATGGTATCTCTGCCGGTTCAAAATTTTTCTTTATCAGACCGTCGGGTTCGGCTTTCTACTGGCCTGACGGTGGCTTATGCGACAGATATTGCGAATTTAACAAAACAATCCCAAAGTTTAGTATTGGGTATTGCTAGAGTTTTAGCCGATCCAGCACCTGAACTGATAGTGAAGAGACTCGCACCCGAGGGGCTGGAGCTTGAATTGGGGTTTTGGATTATCGATCCCGAGCAAGGCACTTCGGCTTTAATTTCTGAAGTTAACAGCGGTTTGCTGGCGCTAATACGAGAGTTGAACATACGTATTCCCGTAGTGTTAGAAAAAACACCACAATTTTCAGATCAAACTGACAAGCCTTTGATTCATAAGCCTTTATCCGAGTAAGTTGCTCTTTAAGAAGCCTGGTCAGGCCAAAACAACGTACAATTCATCTATTGAAGCATTGAAAGTAGCATTCTATTAATGCCGCTTTGCTTCGCCCTTGTTCTACTCTCTGGAGAAAAAATGAGCCTGACCTCTGGCTTGGATCCTGTCCTTGATTTTCTTTTGAACGGCCTGACGCACGCGACCGGCTGGCAAATTTTTATTTACACCTTGATCGTCACGCACATCACTATTGCGGGCGTCACGATTTTTTTACATCGCTGCCAAGCACACCGTGCCTTGGATTTGCATGCGATACCCAGTCATTTTTTCCGTTTTTGGTTGTGGATGACTACCGGTATGGTCACCAAAGAGTGGGCCGCTATACACCGTAAACATCACGCTAAATGCGAAACCGAAGAAGATCCGCACAGCCCTGTCACACGTGGCATCGACAAAGTCGTATATGAAGGTGCTGAGCTGTATCGCATTGAGGCACGTAACACTGAAACCATAGAGAAATATGGCCACGGCACGCCAGATGATTGGATCGAGCGTAATGTCTATACAAAACACTCAGCCTTGGGTGTTTCTATGCTGTTGGTCATTAACATTATGTTGTTTGGTGTGCTTGGCTTGAGTGTCTGGGCAGTGCAGATGATGTGGATTCCTGTGACAGCTGCTGGCATCATTAACGGCATTGGTCACTATTGGGGCTATCGCAATTTTGATTGCAAAGATGCGTCAACCAACATTCTTCCTTGGGGCATCATCATTGGTGGTGAAGAGTTACATAACAATCACCATACCTACGGCACCTCAGCCAAGTTGTCATCGAAGTGGTATGAGTTCGATATTGGCTGGATGTACATCACTATTCTTTCTTTCTTTGGCCTCGCCAAAGTGAAAAAAGTCGCACCTGCTCCGCGTTTCGATCGCGAAAAGCTGGTGGCGGATCTCGATACGCTACAGTCCATCGTTGCGAATCGCTACGATGTGATGGCTAAGTATGCAATTTCGTTAAGACAGGCTTGGGGCGATGAGATTGCCAACATACGCGCCAAATCGGCAATTGAGAAAGATGTCTTGAAATCATCAAAAAAACTACTGCAGTGCGAACCAGCGACGCTGGAAGCGGCGCAGCAGCAGCAACTCTCAGAAATTTTCAAGTACAGCGATACATTGAAAACTATGCATGAAATGAGAACGGAATTGGCTGCACTGTGGGAGCGTTCGCATTCGAGTAGTGATCAATTACTTGCCCAGTTACGTGATTGGTGTACTCGTGCAGAGGCTTCAGGTATTCGTTCGTTGGAGCAGTTCTCGCTGCGCTTACGTAGCTATGCTTAAAGTTAGAACGTAGCTTTGATGACTATCGAAAGTCGGTAGTCTCAAGCAAAAAAAAGCCCCGCAAGATTTGCGGGGCTTTTTTACGAACTTTACTAACTTGGCGAATCGACGATTTATTTAATCTTCGTTTCTTTGTACATCACGTGCTTACGAGCCTTGGGATCGAATTTCATGATCTCCATTTTTTCAGGCATGGTGCGCTTGTTCTTGGAAGTCGTGTAGAAGTGGCCAGTACCCGCACTTGACTCCAGTTTGATCTTATCTCGGCCTTTAGTAGCCATGGTGGTCGTCCTTTAAATGTAATCGTTAGATCTTTTCGCCACGGGCGCGCATGTCGAGCAAAACGGCGTCGATGCCAAGTTTGTCGATAATGCGAACACCTGCGGTCGATACGCGCATGCGGACCCAGCGGTTTTCAGATTCAACCCAGAAACGGCGGTTCTGCAAGTTAGGCAGGAAGCGGCGCTTGGTTTTGTTATTTGCGTGGGAAACGTTATTGCCGACCATCGGCTTCTTCCCTGTTACTTGGCATTCACGTGCCACGGCAGACTCCTTTATACATCCAACATTGGAAAAGAACGCGAGTATACTGAAAATATTTAGATTTTTCAAGGACTTGCGAACTAAAATCGTGTCTTTGAACCCGGGAATAATTTAACAATTGGCTTAAGTTGGCCATTAATTTTGCCTTATTACTATCCGCCCAAGTGCGGGTCCAAACCAAAATTTCCTGATAAATCAAGGGCTCAGCACAATCCGTTAGCTTGAAAAGACCAAACTTCGGCACCACTGACAATCAGGTGATCCAGCATGGGTATTTCTACGCAAGCCATTACTTTCTTGAGCTCAGACGTTAGCATTTTGTCCATAGCGCTGGGTTTGGCTTCGCCGGAAGGGTGGTTATGGGCAAAGATGATGGCTGCAGCATTATGTTCCAGTGCTCGACGCACGATTTCACGCGGATAAACCGCGGTACGAGTTAGCGTGCCTTTGAATAAAGTTTCGCAGGCAATCATGCGATGCTCTACATCGAGAAAGAGTGCGATAAAACTCTCGCTTTGCTGCCCTGCAAATTGCCTCTGTAAAAACTGTTCTAGCGATTTAGGCGATTTAAAAACGGGTTGGTCTTTCATCTCGCCAGCGAAGCAGCGCCTTCCTAGCTCAAGTACGGCAAGCATTTGCGAGCGCTTTGCGGGCCCCAATCCCTTGATGTCATTCAGTGCGCGTGCGGGTGCTGTCATCAGTTTTCCGAGCGAGCCAAATTGAGTGATGATGGACTCAGCCATTTGGATGACTCCCATACCCGCTGTGCCAGTGTGTAGCACGATGGCTAGCAGTTCCACATCGGTGAGAGCTTCAGCGCCCAGGGACAACAAGCGTTCGCGTGGCCGCTCACCGGCGGGTAAATCATTTATTCGCATGCTATCTATCCTTTTAAAATCACCATAAGAAAAAATCGCTTTGAATACGCGATGTGCTGAGGCAGCCGCAACAGAGGAGCTCCATAGCCTAGCGAAGTAAAACGCTGACGTTATAAATCCTGCCTCGGTGGCTGGCTTACAATAGCGTGAGACTCGTTTAAGACGTACCTTTATGCCGACTACGCCACAACCTATGATTACTGAAGGGTCTTTCCTGACGCTTCATTACCGATTGTCTTCTCAGCAGGGTGAGTCGATTGTCAGTACGTTTGAAGAAAATCCTGCAACACTGCAGATCGGCTTAGGTCAGCTCGCTCCTTTTCTTGAGCAGTGCCTGATAGGCTTATCTGAAGGTACCCATCGGACGTTTGATTTACCGCCGGATCAGGCCTTTGGTCCTCGTAATCCCGATTTGTTGCAAAGAGTTTCACTGGCTACTTTGCGTGAAAACTCCGATACCGATGAAAACTATGCGGTTGGGGATCTGGTTGATTTCGCGGCTCCTGGTGGTGGACGATTTGCAGGTGTGTTGCGTGAGATGGGTGAACACGATGCCCTGTTTGATTTCAACCACCCTTTGGCTGGTCAGCACGTAAAATTCGAGGTGCGCATTATTGGTGTGATGTGACAGCTGAGGTGCTGTTATTGATTTTGCCCTGAAGTGTTTATGAGTATTATCGCGAATTGTTTTTCCTATCCGTTGCGCGATTGTCTTGAAAGGTATTGAGGGAGAAAGCATGGACAAAGAAATTTTGCTTGCTCAGCCAAGAGGTTTTTGCGCTGGTGTGGATCGCGCGATTGAAATCGTTGAGAGAGCTCTCGCGCAATTTGGTGCACCCGTCTATGTGCGTCACGAAATTGTTCATAACGCTTACGTAGTCGAAGATTTGCGCAGCAAAGGCGCTGTCTTTATTGAAGATCTGGCAGATGTGCCGTCGGGCAGTCACTTGGTATTTTCGGCACATGGTGTGTCGCGTGCGATTAAGGCTGAAGCAGAAGAGCGAGGCCTAAAAATTTTTGACGCTACCTGCCCACTCGTGACGAAAGTTCATGTTGAAGTCGCCAAAATGCGCGAAGAAAACCGTGAGATCATCATGATCGGCCATCAAGGTCATCCCGAAGTCGAAGGGACCATGGGTCAAAGCGATGCTGGCATGTACTTGGTAGAGACCGTGGCAGACGTTCAAACGCTGCATGTTAAATCTCCCGATCGATTGGCGTATGTATCGCAAACCACGTTATCGGTGGATGACACGACGGAAATCATCGCTGCGCTGAAAGCGCGCTTTCCATTAATTGCTGAACCTAAAAAAGGGGATATCTGCTACGCGACAACTAATCGTCAACAAGCAGTCAAGATGATGGCACCGCAAGTGGAGTTAGTGATTGTGGTGGGTAGTCCCAGTAGTTCAAATTCAAATCGTTTGCGTGAAGTAGCGCAAAAAAATGGTGTGACATCCTACATGGTCGATAACGCGCGTCAAATTGATCCTGCGTGGTTGGTGGGTAAAAAGCGCATAGGCGTAACTATAGGTAGTGTGCGTAATTTAGATGGCGTAGAAGAGCATGTCACTTTCCCTTTACCTAAGGGTCTCAATCCACGTCCGGCCACGACCTAATACGGCTTAGGCTACTCATCGGAATTCTATGGAAATATTGTTACAGCAGTTATTCAATGGCTTAGTGTTGGGTAGCATGTATGCATTGATCGCTTTGGGTTACACCATGGTCTACGGTGTACTCAATCTAATCAATTTTGCTCATGGCGATGTGTTGATGATAGGCGCCATGGCTGGGTGGACGCTGTTACAAATTATTGGTCATGTGGCTCCGGGATTGCCGGGCATCGTACAACTGGTCATCGCTATTGTTGGTGCGATCCCTGTGTGTATAGGCGTTAGCATTTTAATAGAGCGGATTGCTTATCGCCGCCTGCGCAATGCGCCGCGACTGGCTCCGCTGATTACCGCCATTGGTGTTTCCATACTTTTACAAACAATTGCGATGATGATTTGGGGGCGTAATCCACTTCCTTTTCCGCAGGTGTTACCGGTTGAGCCTATACATATACTCGGCGCACTGATTACGCCAACTCAGGTATTACTGTTGTTGTTAGCTACCACCTCAATGATCGTACTTACGCTACTCGTTGAGCGTACTCGTATGGGTCGTGCAATGCGAGCCGTGGCAGAAAATCCGCGAGTAGCTTCACTGATGGGTGTTGATTCGAACCGTGTGATTGTTTTTACATTTGCTATTGGTGCCACATTAGCTGCGATAGCGGGCGTCATGTGGGGCGCGAACTATGCCTCGGTACAGTTTGCGATGGGATTTACCCCAGGACTCAAAGCATTTTCTGCTGCCGTATTAGGAGGTATTGGAAATATCTACGGCGCTATGTTGGGTGGCATTTTATTGGGCCTCATCGAGAGCTTAGGTGCGGGCTATATTGGCGATCTGACCGCGGGCGTGTTGGGAAGTCATTACCAAGATATTTTTGCTTTCATCGTATTGATATTGGTTTTAACAGTCCGACCCTCTGGTTTGATGGGCGAGCGTGTAGCGGACCGTTCGTAGGTAGCAATCAATCCAGATGAAAAATCACTCTACCCTTTTAAAAGACACGTTTGCAACGCGAAGTCTGTTTGTGTTGTTGCTGATCGCCTTTCCTTTCATTGCATCGCAATTTGGTAATTCATGGGTACGCATCATTGATGTAGCGTTACTTTATATTCTGCTCGCGCTTGGATTGAATATCGTCGTAGGTTTTGCTGGGCTGCTTGATTTGGGTTACATCGCTTTCTTTGCGATTGGTGCATATATCGCCGGCTTACTCGCATCGCCGCAGTTTGCAGTGGTAATTGAATCGCTTCAGATGGAGTTTCCTAGTGTTGCGCAAGGTTTGATGGCGATATTTCCTGAAGAGGTTGCTACTCAAGGATTTCATCTGTCGGTGTGGTTCATTGTTCCTTTGGCGGCTATCGTTGCAGGACTTGCTGGTGCCATCTTAGGTGCGCCGACCTTGAAATTGCGTGGTGATTATCTCGCCATCGTTACCTTAGGTTTTGGCGAAATCATTCGTATCTTTATGAATAACCTGAATGGTCCAGTCAACATCACCAACGGACCACAGGGAATTAATTTGATCGATCCAGTGAGTATTGGATCGGTTTCGTTTGCGGGTGAAGCGGGCAGCGGCGGTCTGGTGAGGTTCGCCGGATTTGAGATGCCCTCTGTGAATGCCTATTACTTTTTATTTTTATTGTTGTGCGTACTGACTATTTTTATTTCACGTCGATTACAACATTCGCGCTTGGGTCGAGCTTGGATTGCAATTCGTGAAGATGAAATTGCGGCTAAAGCCATGGGTATTAATGTACGCAATGTAAAGCTACTGGCGTTTGCAATGGGTGCTTCGTTTGGCGGCATTGCAGGTGCTATGTTTGCTGCTTTTCAGGGGTTTGTGTCACCCGAGTCATTTACCTTGACTGAATCGATTGCTGTGTTGGCCATGGTGGTGTTGGGTGGCATTGGTCATATTCCTGGAGTGGTGTTGGGCGCCATCTTACTGGCTGCTTTACCTGAAGTCTTGCGACATACGGTCGAACCTATGCAGATGATGTTGTTTGGTCAAATCTGGATTGCAGCTGAAGTATTGCGTCAACTTTTATATGGCTTGGCGCTAGTATTAATTATGTTGTTGCGTCCCTCAGGTTTATGGCCTTCACCGCGACATGAAGATCGATTGATCCCTGAAGAGTCAGCAGCAGAACCATCGTCTGCAGGGAGTAAAGCATGACGACACAACTTCTTCGAATTTCAGGTGCAGGTAAACGCTTTGGCGGTTTGCAGGCACTGTCGGATGTAACGCTTTCGATTCAAGGCGGTCAGATCTATGGCTTGATTGGACCTAACGGTGCAGGCAAGACCACGCTGTTCAACGTCATCACCGGCCTCTATCAGCCCGACGGTGGTGAATTTGAACTCAATGGCCGCCCGTACTCACCTTCATCGCCGCACGAAGTGGCGCGCGCAGGTATTGCGCGTACGTTTCAAAATATTCGTTTGTTTGGCGATATGACTGCACTCGAAAACGTCATGGTGGGTCGACATGTTCGCACGCATCAGGGAGTTATCGGTGCCGTACTACGTCATCGTGCCGCGCGCGATGAAGAAGCGGCGATTCAGCAGCGCGCCTTGGAGTTACTTAATTTTGTAGGCATCGCTCATCTGGCGGGACGCACCGCTCGACATTTGTCCTATGGGGATCAACGCCGCGTGGAGATCGCGCGAGCATTAGCGACCGACCCTTTACTACTGGCCTTAGATGAACCTGCAGCGGGCATGAATGCCACTGAGAAGGAAAGCCTGCGAATTTTGTTACTAACTATACGAGAGCAGGGCACAACGATTTTATTGATTGAACATGATGTGAAATTAGTGATGGGTTTGTGCGATCGACTTACTGTTCTGGATTACGGCAAAGTTATCGCTGAAGGGTCGCCTGCTGAAGTGCAAAAGCATCCTGCCGTGATTGCGGCATATTTGGGTGGTGAGGCTGCATGAAAACATCATCTACTTCCTTGCTGAGCATTCGCGATCTCCGAGTGTCCTTTGGTGGTATCGAAGCGGTTAAAGGTATCGATCTTGACATTGCTGCGGGTGAGTTGGTAACGCTGATCGGTGCCAATGGTGCGGGCAAGACCACGACCTTAAAAGCAATCACGAATACGCTGGCTGCGTCGCATGCAACGGGTGAGATGATTTATCTTGATCAGCGAATTAATCATTTGCCAGCGCATAAATTACCGGGATTAGGATTGGTGATGGTGCCAGAAGGTCGTGGCGTTTTTTCTCGTATGACTATTCGTGAAAATTTGCTGATGGGTGCCTATATGCGTGACGATCAGCTAGCGATTGAAGCGGACATCGATTATTGGTTTGGTATTTTCCCGCGCCTAAAAGAACGTGAAGATCAACTGGCAGGTAATTTGTCGGGTGGCGAGCAACAGATGCTAGCGATGGCACGCGCGTTGATGAGTCATCCCAAATTATTGTTACTTGACGAGCCTTCTATGGGATTGGCGCCGATTATGGTTGAGCGTATTTTCGAGGTGATTCGCACTGTTGCGAATGAAGGTATTACTATTTTCTTGGTTGAACAAAATGTACGACAAGCCTTGTCAGTGGCTACGCGAGGTTATGTTATGGATAGTGGTCGTGTGGTGTTAAATGATACGGCGGCTAATCTGTTGCAAGATCCGCGAGTCGTTGAGGCTTATCTGGGCGGCTAATCTTTTTGTTTTTTGTTTCAGGAAACTCTTTAGTTATTTCCGCAGTTCTAAGTCATGTCACGTCAGTGTGATTTGCATAGTAATGGGATGCGGAGCGAACTCCGCATCCATAGCTTCTCATTTAAAGCTTAGCTATTACTTCGCTTTTTTATACTTCAGTACTTTCTGGTGCTGTTCACCCAACCCTTCAATGCCCAAGGCAATCTCATCGCCTGGAACCAAGAAACGTTGAGGTTTCATGCCCATGCCCACGCCTGGCGGCGTACCCGTAGCAATAACATCGCCTGGCATCAGCGTCATGAAACGACTCAGGTAGCTAACGATTTTTGCGACCGAAAAAATCATGGTCTTGGTGTTTCCAGTTTGCATGCGCTGACCATTAATATCGAGCCACATACCTAACTTTTGTGGATAAGGAATTTCATCACGAGTGACTAACCAAGGGCCGATCGGTTGCCTTTATCCCACTGTGGGCCGTGCTCTAGTTGATATTCACGTTCCGACAAATCATTCACTACGCAGTAGCCGGCGACATATTCCAGCGCTTGACGTTCGCTCACATATTGCGCCTTGGTTCCGATCACCACACCTAACTCAACTTCCCAGTCGGATTTGATCGAATCTTTTGGCAGCATCACATCATCGTTAGGGCCATTCAGCGCTGTGATCGCTTTCATAAAAACAATCGGTTCAGCGGGAATAGGCATATTCGACTCAGCGGCATGGTCTGAATAATTTAGGCCGATGCAAATGATTTTTCCGACATGCGATACCGGCACGCCATAGCGAGGCTTACCGCGTACCAGTGGTAAGCGATCGGCTTTGACTTTGCCCAGCTTTGCAAGAACTTTAGGAGAGAGTTCATCAGGGCTGATATCGTCAACGATTCCTGAGAGGTCTCTCAGCTTACCTTCGTTGTCAATCAAACCGGGTTTTTCGTGGCCGGGGCGGCCATAACGTACCAGCTTCATGTTTATCCTTTTTGTTGATATGCCGGTGGGCAAAGTTGACGGGGTGATGCCAGATAGAATTATGCCTTTGTTCGCCTGCTTTTCATGTTTTAGAGGGCAAATAGGTCTATTAAAAAGTTCGCAAAGTGTGAAACTGCGCACTTGTGTTATGTTGTCGATAAGTAATTTTCTGTGTCTAATCTTCTGAATTCTGAGGTGCTTCTATGTCGATGAAATCCCATTTTCTTTTGCCAGCGCTTGGCCTTACTTTGGTATTGGCCATGTCTCCTAGCTTTTCTGCGCCAAGCGAAAAGGATTTTCAGGTAACCCTGCCAGAAAACATTGTTTGGAGAGATGCGGGCCGCGGAGTCAAGCTCGCCGTGATCTATGGCGACCCCTCCAAGCCAGGTCAGTATGTTATTCGGGCGTATTTTCCGCCGGGAGTCATGAGTTCACCGCATTTTCATGGAGAAGATCGTCACGTCACCGTCATTCAGGGAACATGGAATGCGGGTAAAGATGATAGCTGGGATCCCGAGGCCACCGTGCCATTGAAGGCTGGTAGCTACATGTTTCATCCTGCCGGCGGCGTGCATTACGATGGTTCCGCCGGAGAAGAAGGTGCGACTGTGCAAATTGTCGGTATGGGCCCCAGCAAGACAACTTTTCTCTTTCCAAAAGAGGGTGATTTCGGCAAACCACGAAAGCTCAACTGATGAAAAAGTTTTTTATTTTAGTCTTGATGTTGGTCAGCGCTATGCCGGCATCGGCAGAATGGGTGCTTTACCAAAGAAGTCCTGAGACCGATGAGTTATTCGACGCTAAATTTGTTAGCCGTAACGGCAAAACGATACAGCTATGGACGCTGACGAATTACCCTAGTCCAGTCACTAACCTCGAGGGTAAGCAGTTGTTGTCAGAGAAGGCGTTGACGACTGTTGATTGCGAAGCCCGTAAATCAGGCTCAGAAAAAGTAATGAAATACAGCCGTAAAAATGGCGAGGGCGATGTCGTTGGATCTATGGAAACAGCACTACGCTTAATTTCAGTGCGCAAAGGTAGTTCAGATGAATTGCTGTTAGCGAAGCTCTGCCAGTAAGCTTGGGTTGATCTTGGTCCCGCCGACAGGAATCGAACCTGTATCTAGCGCTTAGGAGGCACTCGTTCTATCCATTGAACTACGGCGAGACGCGGTCTGCTAGTTTCTCTACACAACGCTAAAGATTATAGCTTAGGCCCGACGCATCATTCGCTACTGAGTGGCAAGTATATGGGAGCATTCCCTACTGGTTTTGTCAGTACTGTGAAAAATGGCCACTAGTATATTCACGAAGGTGCTACGCAGTCTTTTGAAGAATGCTAATGAGATGGGGACCTTTTAGTACTTGGTCCAAAATCTTAAAAGAACCATTGAAGCCATACATTTTCCCTGCTTGAGTGGTGTCATCAAAGTACATAGGAAAGGTTTCCTCAGTAATGATGTTGACATGGGTTGGGTCGCGAAACGCGGGTGAAAATGGGTAGATTGGCGTGTGCGACAAAAATACCCCGTTGGGTTTTAGCGTTCTGTGAATTTCATTCATAAGTTCAATAAAAGGAAAGCGTCTTTCTGGCAGATAAATAACTCTCGGCACATGCTCCAAAAAATCATAAGCAGTGATGT
>JBEDHZ010000140.1:6044-9991 GCA_041173845.1 Pseudomonadota bacterium | reverse complement strand
ATTTCTCACAAGACATAAATTTGAATTTAATGATTTGATTAAATTATAAAAGAATATTTCATTATTTGATCAAATTTTTGGGTCATTTCTCGATTTTTTGCTGTAAAGCAGCAAAAATATTGCGCCGCAATGACTTGTCAACCATCAAGAAAACTAAACGGTTTTCAGCTGTTTATCGATATTTTCGCCAATTTCCTGCAGAACTGGCACAAGCCTTGCGATAGAAGACATAAAACAAACGCATGACTTGTTATAAGGCAAGCAAATCAATGATAGCTGCTGAATCCACCGATCCACAAGTAAACGCCGAGCAATCGGTCGCGCTTGAAGCCGACGCCGCCACCCTAGCGCGCCGCTATGTCCGCATCACAGGTCGCAGCGCGAATGGTTTTGTAACTTTCGAATACTCGGTCGGCTGGCCAGACATGAGCGTCGAGCTCGCGCTGCCGGAAGATCTCTTCAACGACTTCTGCGTCAAGAACAACGTCCAATTCCTCGACGAACCCGTCGAAAACAAGCTGGGAGAACACGATGAGTAGCATTGATCTGCAAGCCAAAGAAATTAAACCGGCTCGCAATACCTTCACCCATGTCGCACGACATATCGGTGGCGACAAACCGGCCTCGCGTTATCAAGAAGCGACGATTGGTATTCAGCCAACGCAAAATTTTCACTACCGCCCAACCTGGGATCCGCAACACGAAATTTTTGATGCCTCACGCTCGGCTATCAAACTGGCGGATTGGTATGTGCTGAAAGATCCACGTCAGTACTACTACGCCAACTGGACCATCACGCGCGCACGCCAACATGAAGCGATCGAAGCGAACTACAGCTTTGTTGACTCGCGCGGTTTGCTCACCCGTATGACCGACGACGTCCGTGAAAGCGCCTGCAAGGTGCTGATGCCCCTGCGCCATGTCGCGTGGGCCGGCAACATGAACAACACATTCATTTGTGCGTATGGCTACGGAACGGCAATTACCGCTCCTTGTAATTTTCATGCGATGGATCACCTGGGCATTGCGCAGTACCTCACGCGCTTTGGTCTAGCGGTCGACGATCCCGGTGTGCTTGATGCAGGAAAAAATGATTGGTTGAACGATCCGCGTTGGCAAGTGCTACGTCGCCTAGTAGAAGACACGCTAGTGATCAAAGACCCCATGGAAATGTTCGTTGCGCAAAACCTTGCGCTAGACGGACTGCTCTACCCCTTCATTTATGGCTCATTCGTTGACGAACACTTGACGCTGAAAGGCGGCACGGCCGTGGCCATGCTGACTTCCTTTATGCCTGATTGGCATGACGAATGCGCTCGCTGGGTGGATGCGGTCGTCAAAGCCTGTGCAGTGGAATCCGAAGAGAACAAACACGTCATCACTGATTGGATTCGCGTATGGGCCGATCGCGTGCAAGCTGCCTTAGCTCCGGTCGCTGAGATCGCGCTCGGCGAGCATGGGCAAGAGGATTTGGCTGAAGTACGCACCGCGTTCAACGCACGCGTAGCAAAGATGGGTATCACGCTGTAAGTCAGCGATCCGCAACGCATAACTATTACTAGGGGTAGACATGTCCAACGTATTTATCGCCTTTCAGGCCAACGAAGAATCTCGCCCACTGGTCGATGCAATCATCGCCGACAACCCAGAGGCGCAGGTCGTGTACTCGCCGGGCCTAGTCAAAATCGATGTGCCCAATCGTCTCGTCGTACGCCGCGAAACTGTTGAAGAAATCATCGGCCGTAAATATGACCTGCAAGAGCTTCAGGTCAATCTGGTAACGATGACCGGCAACCTGGAAGAAGATGATGACGAGTTCGTGCTGAGCTGGAAGCACTGATCCCACTGACACTCAAGCGAGCCTGACATGGATAAGCGAGTCGAAAGAAAAAAACTAGATCTCACCAGTCGCTATCAGGCGCTGACCGACGATCTGCAATGGACTACCAGCTACCAACCTATGGACAAGGTATTCCCCTATGCACGCTATGAGGGAATCCGTGTGCATGATTGGTCGCAATGGCAAGATCCATTCAAGATGACACTCGATGTCTGGTGGCGTCAACAGAACGACAAAGAACGTCGCCTGTATGCCGTACTCGATGCGTTCGCACAAAACAATGGTCAGATAGGTATCTCAGATGCGCGTTACATCAACGCGGTCAAGCTGATGCTCCAAACGTTCGCGCCACTAAAATATGCTCTGCATCGTGCACGGGCACACAGCGCTCGTAACTTGCCCGGTAACGCGTTACGCACAGCCACCCAGTTACAAGCGACTCAGCTACTACGCCATTCACAAAATACGACACATGCCGCATCGGTCTATAACAAATACTTCAACGGCATGCATGAAACACCGCGCTGGTATGAGCAGGCGTGGTACCTCGCACCCGTAAAAAGCTTCGCCGATGATGCTGCCTCTGCCGGTCCATTCGAGTTGCTGGTAGCGATTAGCTTTGGCTTTGAGTCGCTGCTATCCGACACGCTGTTTGTACCGTTAATGAGTGCTGCTGCTCACAACGGTGATCTATCGATGGTTCCAGCGGGATTCTCCAGTCAATCAGATACGGCGCGTCACAAACAAGTTGGCATCACCGCAGTGAAATTCTTGCTTCAGCAAGACTCAGTCAACATCAGCATGGTGCAGCGCTGGGTTGATAAATGGTTCTGGCGCAGTTTCCGACTAATGCCGATGGTTGCCATGCTGCAGGACGCCTAAGCGCGCCGGCAGCTGGAAAGAATCCTGGGACACCTATGTCGAAGCTCCGGTCGAGGCACTGTTCGCAGAACTTGCACCCTATGGTTTGAAAAAACCCTCTGGATGGCAAGCCGCTTGTGCCGCAAAAGATCACTTGAGTCATCAGGCATGGAATGCGTTTTATGGCTACGGCGATGCCTTGGCATTTCATACCTGGGTGCCGAGTAATGAAGAGCTTGAGTGGCTCGATCGTCAATACCCAAATACGTTCGATCGCTGGTATCGGCCACGTCTTGCGTACTACGCACAGCGTGAAGCCACAGGTCAGCGCTTCCACAACCACTCGCTGCCCATGCAGTGCCAAGTATGTCAGCAACCCATGATGTTCACCGAACCAGGTGATGGACGCTGGATCGCTTATCGCGAAACTCATCATCACGATGAAAGCTTTCACTTTTGCAGTGATCAATGCGAAACGATTTTTTCTAATGAGCCTGAAAAATACGTGCAAGCCCAACTACCTTCGCATGCGATTTTGAAAGCCAAGAAAAATAATCCGACTGAAGATGCATTGAAAGCATCCATCGCTGATCTCGGCGTAGTGATCGGACGTGACAACGGTGAGTTCAATGGTTCGGAAGATGACACTAACTTTACCGAATGGGGTGGTGGTCAGGATATGAAGGAGGCACAGCTATGACTGTCACTGCTATTGGAACATACGAACACGCGACACATGACACGGCTGATCGCTTTGCCGCTCCACTCTTATACGTAGCGTGGGATGAACACATGATGTTTGCAGCACCTGCCGTGGTGTCGCTATCGATGCATACCAGCATGGCTGATGTGCAGTCGAAGCTACTGCCATCGCTGTACAGCGAACACCCCGACTATGAACGAATTCAATGGGCACAGGTGCAGTGGTTTTGTGGCGACAAGATGTTTACGCCCAAGCCCAACAAGACCTTGGCAGAGCATGGCTTTACACACAAATCGGTACTGCGTTTTCGCACACCGGGTTTGGAAGGATTGCGTGGTTCGTGTGGGTAACTCCTCCCTGCACTAGCAGCGTAACGCATCGACACCTCTACGGACCCGGTGGCGATGCGTGAAGTAAATCGGGACCGTCGTCAGTAAAAAAGACTTAACGGAGACAGTAAGACATGAAAAAAACAACTATTCTCGGCGGGGCAGTCGCGCTGGCGCTGAGTCTCGCGGCTTCGGGCGCGATGGCTGAAGATAA
>JBEDHZ010000140.1:0-6019 GCA_041173845.1 Pseudomonadota bacterium | reverse complement strand
GGGAACGGAAAAAAAGCGTCTGGTGAACCGATTCAAATCGGTGCCATCGTTGGTAAAACTGGCCCAGAGGATTTCTCATCTTCTGCGCGCGCAGCACAGGCGTATTTTAATTGCGTGAATGCGAATGGCGGTATCAATGGCCGTCCCATTCAGTACACCGTACAAGACGATACATGGAATCCAGAAGTTGCATCGCAAGCTGCCAACAAGCTCGTCAAAGACACCAAAGTGGTAGCGATGGCTGGCTCGTCGTCATTCGTCGAGTGCGGCGCAAACAATGATTTGTATGCCAAAGAAGGCGTCGCTTCTGTCTCCGGTGTAGGCGTACCGCGTGCCTGCTTCTACGGCAAAAACTACATCTCGTTTAACCAAGGCCCACGTCAATCAACCTTGGGTGCAGCACAGTACATTACCGAGACCTTCAAGCTGAAGAGCTTGACGTGCGTCGCACCAGGAATCCCTGGCTTCGGCGACTGGGTTTGCGGTGGTGTTGAGTCATACGGCAAAGCAAACAACGTCGCTGTTAAAACTGTGATCTTTGATCCGGGCCAACTCGATGGCAATGCGATTGCACTGCAAGTTGCAGCAGCTAAAAGCGAAGGTGTCGTACTCGGTATGCCGCGCGGCATGATGCTGCCGATTTTGACTGCCGCTGAGCAGCAAGATTTAGGTAAGAGCATGAAGTGGGGTCTGCCTACTTCCGCTTATCACGCCGATATGCCAAAAGCAGTAGGCAAATACTGGCACGACAAGTTGTACGTGCACATGGAGCTCGAGCCAATGGATGGTACTGGTCCAGATAACACTAACTGGAAAGCCATCATGGACAAGTTCGGTGACAAGAAAGACCCACGCGATACGTTCTCACAAGCTGGGTTCTTAGCTGCCAAAGTCACGACTGAAGCACTGCTAGGCATCAAAGGCAATGTGGATCGTAAGTCGGCGTATCAGGCCATCGTTGGTACCACCAAATGGAAGACCGACATGATGTGCGCACCTTGGTATTTCGGTACCGGTGATCGTCATCAGCCTAACCACAAAGGTCGCGCAGCAATGATGCAAAAGGGTGGGTTCAAGACCCTCACTGAATGCTACCAATCTAAGGATTCTGACTTGGCCGACGTGCTTAAGTTGGAAGCCAAAGGCGGCCTAGTTAACTGATCTAACTCACTCAATCAACACGAAACGAGCTGAACATGGAAACTCTGCTCCCCTTTATCGTCGTCGGCATCAGTGTCGGTGCGGTATATGCGCTGTCCGGCGTCGGCCTGGTGGTGTTGTATCGCGCCAGCGGTGTGGTCAACTTTGCGTTCGGTGCACTCGGTGGTCTTGCCGCCATGGTGTGTTGGCAAATGATCGACCTCGAGTATGAGGACTGGATGGGATGGGTTGCAGGTGTTGGTGCTGCTACCCTGCTGTCGTGGGCATACGGACGATTTATTGCTCCCTCGCTCACGCATCAGGACAGAGTGGTACGTGCCATGGCCACGCTCGGTTTCGCGTTGATGGTTATGGGTATCGCGCAATGGTACTGGGGCGACGATCCACGTCGCCTCGTACTACCGACTGATTCTTCTGGCGTCGAATTTGAAGGTCGCCGCTTGATCAGTCACACCCGTGTCGTTGCCCTGCTGTTCGCAGCAGGTGCCACGATCGGCATGTTGTGGTTACTCGCAAAAACACCGCTCGGTTTACGCATGCGTGCGTTGCAGAGCAATCGCGTGCTGGCCGGTTTGGTCGGTGTACGCGTCAAACGAATTGATACGTGGGCATGGACACTGGCGGGTTTGTTAGCCGGCATCAGTGGTCTGTTCATGGGCAACATGGTGCGACTAAACCCTACCGTGCTGACCTTCTTGGTTATTCCCGCAATGGCAGCAGCCATGGTCGGACGAATGAATTCTTTAACGGCAACCGTGATTGGCGGACTCACCATCGGTGTGATTGAGTCGCTACTAAATCTGGTTCCCGAAGTGCAGCGCTACGGATCAGCGACCGCGTTTGTCGTTGCGATCAGCGTGGTGTTGTGGCAGCAGCGACATGGCATCGGCTTGTCGCGTGATAACAGTCATCTGGAGTAAATCAACATGGCCCGCAATAAGGACAAACCCGATATTCCGCCAGGCACACCATTCCAACGTGTGCGCCCGATGCTGATTACTTTCTTCGTGGTCGCGCTGATTGGTCCCTGGGTTTTTTCATCCTACTGGCTAAATACTTTCTCTACGGTCGCCTGTCTCATCCTCGCCTCCGGCACGGTTGCGCTGTTGTATGGACAACTGGGTATGGTGTCGCTCGCGCAGTTTGCGTTGGCGGGTGTGGGCGGTTGGTTTTGTCTGCGATTGGTGCACGGTACCGGCATGCCCTTCGAGTTAGCACTGGTGCTCGGCGCGGTGATTGCTGGTTTGTTCGGAGTGATTCTTGGCTTGCCTGCACTTCGCATGCGCGGCTTGTACCTTGCGCTGCTCACATTGATGATTGCCGCCGCCGTACAAGTAGTAGTTAACGTGATTGGTTTTCCCGATGGCGGTACCGGTTGGGCAGGTCACGTAGTGAATGGAAAGCGCTTAATGATTGCACGCCCATTAATCGCACCGTCTGATACTGATTATTTCCGCTACACGATGTTCTGGCTCGCAATCGGTATGGGCTTGATTGAATGGGCACGCGCTACCCTGCCCGGCCGCGCGTGGGGTTTGATTCGTAAATCAGAAGCAGCTGCTATCGCTGCAGGCGTATCAGTGGTGCGTTATAAAGCACTCGCCTTCGCCATGGCTGGTGCACTGGCTGGTTTAGCAGGTGGTTTACTCGCGGGCCTCAACGGCCAGCTCGACAACACGGGTTTTCCAGTAGCGCAATCGATTCTGCTTTACGCACTCACTATCGTTGGTGGCGCGTATCACTGGATGGGTGCGGTATTTGCTGGCTTGTTGATCCGCGCACTACCCGCGCTTTTGAATGATCACGGTGTCGACGGTAATTTATCAAATGCCTTTTATGGATTTGCACTGCTGATATCGCTGATTCAGGGTCGCAAAGGTCTTGCAGGTCAATTGGCTGATTTCTATAAATTTGTTCGCGTCAGTCGTATCGTCGAAGGCTCGCTGATTTGGGGCGTGATCTCGATAGGCCTCGCGCTCGCCGCAGTGCATTACCAAGCGATGGGTTTTGCGGGCGCCTTGTTCTTATCACTCATCGCGCTGCTGTTCAGGCAGGCGATTCCTGGTGTGTGTTGGTTGCTGTTGGGCTTCTTTGGTAAGCGCGTGCAAGACGCCGCTGAAGATGCCGAAGCTTGGCTATCACTACGGCTAGCCAATGTCATGAGTTCACTGGGTTTGATGCCAGACCATCGCATCCTCAAACGCACTCTGAATGTGCTGTTCATTGGTTACTTCGTTGGCTGGGTAGTCAACGGTGTATTCGATGTGGATTATCCCGTGGCGTTAACGATTATTTGGAGCTCGATTGCGATTCGCTTCTTGATCCAATTACTGATGCATCCGGCCATTCTGCCGCTGCGTCAGAAAATCGACGCTAAATACCCGAAACCTTTTGCAGCGTATCGCTAAGGGGAAACCGATGATTGAGATTAACGACCTGTGTGTGCAATTCGGTGGTGTTAAACCGATTGATGGCCTAACTGTCACGCTGAATAGACCTATCGTTGGATTGATCGGTCCCAATGGTGCTGGCAAAACTACTCTGCTCAATGTGTTGTCGGGTTTCGTTGAACCCAGACGCGGCTGGGTCAAAGTGAATGGAAAAATGATCACTGGTGTTCCGGCACATGAGCGTGCGGAATTCGGTTTGCGTCGTACGTTTCAAACCGATCAAATCGCTGACGATCTGACGCTGCTCGAAAATGTACAAGCGATTGCAGATCACGCGACGTTTGAAAGCCGCGATGCAGAGAAAAAAGCTGTCTACGGCGCGATTGATTTTGTCGGACTATCGCATCGACTCAATCGCAAAGGTGATGCGCTCTCAACTGAAGAGCGGCACTTGGCAGAAATCGCCAAAGCCTTAATCGGTAATCCGAAGTTAGTCATGCTAGATGAACCCGGTGCAGGTATGACTGAATCGGAATCCGAACATTTACAAAAAGTGATCAAGGGTATTCCCGGTTATTGCAAAGCTCAGGTATTCCTAATTGACCATGATGTTGAATTAATCGCTGCATGCTGCAACGAAACGATGGTGCTGGACTTCGGCAAGCTACTAGCACTCGGACCCACGTTAGAAGTGCTGAAAAAACCTGAAGTTCAACAAGCCTATCTGGGTAACTTTGATGATCTGGAGGTGGCCGCATGAGTTCCAAAATCGCTCCTGATAATTTGCGTCACGGCTGGCTCGAGGTCCGCGATCTGGTCATGGTTCGTGGCACCAAAAAAGCAGTCGAAGGTATTGAGCTACGTATCGCACCCGGCAAAATCACTGCTCTCGCCGGTGCTAACGGTGCTGGTAAAACAAGCACTGTGCTTGGCATCGCCGGTGTCGTCGAACCGGTGTTTGGTGAGATTTGGCTGGATGGTCATGATCTGGTTGGTATGGAGCCTGATGAAATTCGTCGCGCAGGTATCGGTACTGTGCCCGAAGGACATCAAGTGCTGCGTGAGTTGACAGTGCGCGACAACTTGTTGGTCGCCAGCGGCACGATGTCACGGGGTGAAACCAATGCTTCGATCGAGCGCGTATTAGCTCTCTTCCCAGAACTAAAAGAAAAAATGCCACAAGCCGCTGGTGATTTATCCGGTGGACAGCAGCAAATGGTCGCGATCGCACAAGCGCTGATGGTTGAACCACGCTTTCTAGTGATTGATGAACTGTCATTCGGCTTAGCGCCAACGATCGTCGCGCGATTGGTACCCATCATTCGCAAAATCGCTGACAGCGGTATTGGTGTGTTGCTTATTGAGCAGTTCACTCAACTCGCACTCGCGCTATCGCACCACGTATATGTCATGTCACGCGGCCGTGTCTCTTATGACGGTGAGCCCGGCAAATTGCGTGACGACCCAGAGATCTTGCACCGAGCCTACTTCCCTGTATCGGATGCTGAAGCTGTTGGACTTTAAAACTATAAATTTTTATACACCCTTACCCACCGGAGACCCTTAATGGACACACGTGTCACCAAAAAGAAACTAGGCCTCAAAGAGCGCTATGCGGCAATGACCCGCGATCTGCACTGGGATACGACCTACCAGCCGATGGATAAAGTATTTCCATACGATCGTTACGAGGGAATCATCGTGCACGACTGGGACAAGTGGGAAGATCCATTCCGTCTCACGATGGAAGCGTATTGGAAATATCAAGGTGAAAAAGAACGCAAGCTGTACGCGGTCATCGAGACCTTCGCACAAAATCATGGTGAGCTCGGTGTGACCGATGCACGCTACATCAACGCCTTGAAACTGTTCATCCAAGGTGTGACACCGCTCGAGTACTACGCACACCGCGGCTTTGCTCATGCTGGTCGTCAGTTCACTGGTGCTGGTGCGCGTGTCGCTGCGCAGATGCAGGCCGTCGATGAGCTGCGTCACTGCCAAACTGAAACGCATGCTATCTCGCACTACAACAAGTACTACAACGGCATGCACAATGCGCCGCATTGGTTCGACAATGTCTGGTATCTGTCCGTGCCAAAGAGCTTCTTCGAAGATGCCTACACCGGTGGTCCGTTCGAGTTTTTAACGGCTGTCAGCTTCTCTTTCGAGTATGTGCTTACCAATTTGCTTTTTGTACCTTTCATGTCGGGTGCAGCGCATAACGGTGATTTATCAACGGTCACTTTCGGCTTCTCTGCACAGTCCGATGAATCGCGTCACATGACACTCGGCATCGAGTGCATTAAGTTCATGCTGGAGCAAGATCCGAAAAACGTACCTATCGTGCAGCGCTGGATGGACAAGTGGTTCTGGCGCGGTTATCGACTGCTCACCTTGGTGGCAATGATGCAGGACTACATGCTGCCCAAGCGCGTCATGAGTTGGAAAGAAGCCTGGGAGATGTACGC
>JBEDHZ010000139.1:0-10050 GCA_041173845.1 Pseudomonadota bacterium | reverse complement strand
TTGATACGTCATGGCGAAACAGATTGGAATCGTGCGCGTCGTATGCAAGGCCATATCGATATTCCTTTGAATAATGAAGGGCTGCGACAGGCTAAAGCGTTGGGCGCCGCTTTGGCCTCTGAAAAACTCGATGCGATTTACACCAGTGATTTGCAACGTGCCAAGCTAACCGCGCAAGCTGTGGCTGATGTTCATCAGATGCCGTTGATTATTGATGAACAATTGCGCGAACGTTGCTACGGCGTGTTTGAAGGATTGATGTACAAAGAAGTCGCACAGCAATTTCCGGAAGAATTCGCGCTGTGGCAATCGCGTGATTTGCATGCTCGTTTTCCTGCGGGTGAACGTGAAGCTGAGACGTTGCATGATTTTCATCAGCGTTCAGTCAATGCGGTAACCAATATCGTCAAAAATAATCCTGCGCAGCAGCTGCTTATACTGACGCATGGTGGCGTGCTGGATTGCCTCTACCGCGAAGCAACGGGAATGCCCGTCGATGCTAAGCGTGAGTTTGGCATTATCAACGCAGCGATCAATCGATTGCATTGGGACGGAAAAAAATACACCTTGTTGCAGTGGGCCGATGCTACTCATCTCGAAGGCGATGGCTTAGATGAAATCGATCGCACTCATCCAGCCGCTTGAAAGCTGGTTTGTCACTCCGGATAAAATAAGCCTTCTGCGCTTACTGTTCATTTGATATCCATGAATATCGGCCCCTATCAACTTCGCAACAATGTCTTTGTCGCACCTATGGCGGGTGTGACTGATAGACCTTTTCGACAGTTGTGCAAAGAGCTGGGCGCCGGCTATGCCGTATCGGAGATGGCAGCCTCTAATCCGCGCGTTATGGCGAGTGTAAAAACAGCGCGCCGGATTAATCACGAAGGTGAGATGGAACCCAAAGCAGTGCAGATCGCCGGCGCTGATCCTGTGATGTTGGCGGAAGCTGCACGCTTTAATGTTGATCGTGGCGCGCAGATCATTGATATCAACATGGGCTGCCCCGTAAAAAAAGTTTGCAACAATTGGTGTGGCTCGGCCTTGTTGCGCGACGAAATCTTAGTCGCTCGTTTGCTAGAAGCGGTAGTCAATGCAGTGGACGTACCCGTGACACTGAAATTTCGTACGGGCTGGGACCGGCAAACTAAAAATGCATTAACCATTGCGCGCATTGCAGAAGAAAGTGGAATTGCGATGCTGACTTTGCATGGCCGTACACGCGCAGATGGTTATTCTGGTGAAGCAGAGTACGACACGATTGCAGCAGTTAAGGCTGCGAGTCGTCTTCCGGTGGTGGCCAATGGCGATATCGACACACCTTTCAAAGCAAAATTCGTTTTAGAAAAGACTGGTGCGGATGCAGTGATGATAGGCCGCGCCGCACAAGGTCGCCCGTGGATCTTTCGCGAAATTGCGCATTACTTGCAAACTGCTACCGTTTTACCTGCGCCATATGTTGAGGAAGTTAGACAACTGATGTCGGCGCATTTGCAAGCGCATTATGCGTTTTATGGTGAGTATCTCGGTGTTCGAACAGCGCGCAAACATATTGGTTGGTATGTGCGTGACTTAGTTGGCGGAGAAAATTTTCGACAACGCATGAACCTAATTGAAGAATGTGACACACAGCTGGCGGCGGTCGACGAATTTTTCGAATCGCAATTGGCGTTGGGCGAGCGGTTACAATATGCCCCCGCCGTTGAAAAGCTGGCCGCGTGAACCGATTACTCCTTCATAGCAAGCATGAGCAAAGAGCATATTCAAGAAGTCGTCAAGAAAAGTCTCGAAAGATATTTTCGGGATCTGGGAGAGCAGGAACCATCGAATGTTTATGAGATGGTGATTGCTACAGTTGAAAAGCCTCTGCTTGAGGCCGTAATGATGCGCGCCGAGGGCAACCAGTCTCATGCCGCAGAAATGCTGGGAATAAACAGAAACACCTTGCGCAAAAAGCTACAGCAACACGATTTGCTCTGAACTCGCCTGGAACATCCTCATGATCAAACAAGCATTAATTTCCGTGTCCGACAAGACCGGAGTACTCGAATTCGCGCGCGCCCTGGCCGCGATGAATGTCAAGCTTCTCTCTACCGGCGGTACTGCTAAATTATTAGCTGACCATGGTTTGGAAGTCACCGAGGTCGCCGATTACACCGGCTTTCCGGAAATGCTGGATGGGCGAGTAAAAACACTGCACCCTAAAGTGCACGGCGGCATACTGGCGCGCCGTGATTTCCCTTCGCATATGCAGGCGCTTGAACAACATGCGATTCCTGTGATTGATATGGTGGTGGTTAATCTCTACCCCTTTCAGCGAACTGTCGCTAAAGATCAGTGTTCTTTAGAAGATGCGATAGAAAATATTGATATCGGTGGCCCGGCGATGCTGCGCTCATCGGCAAAAAATCACAAAGACGTTGTCGTGATTTGCGATCCTTTGGATTATGAGTGCGTGCTAGAAGAAATGAAGATGCATCAAGGTAAAGTGAGTTATGAAACTCGCTTTGCGCTGGCAAAAAAAGTGTTTGCACACACTTCTAGTTACGACGGTGCCATTACCAACTATTTGAGTTCTTTGGGCACCGACTTATCGCATACCACGCGTTCAGCGTATCCCGATACATTAAATTTACAGTTCACCAAAGTGCAAGAAATGCGCTATGGAGAAAATCCGCATCAGTCGGCGGCGTTTTATCGCGATACTGAAGCTGTAGCTGGATCACTGGCTAACTATCAGCAACTACAAGGCAAAGAACTTTCATATAACAACATTGCCGACGCAGACGCAGCATGGGAATGTGTAAAAACGTTTGATGGCCATGCTTGCGTCATCATCAAACACGCCAATCCTTGTGGTGTGGCTGAGGGTGTCGATGCGGCTTCTGCTTATGCGAAAGCATTTCAGACGGACCCTACATCAGCGTTCGGCGGCATTATTGCTTTTAATTGCGAAGTCGATGCCACGGCTGCTGAAGCGGTAGCTAAACAATTTGTTGAAGTGCTGATTGCGCCATCGTTTACTGCTGATGCTTTAAAGTTATTCGAGGCAAAGCAAAATGTACGCTTACTTCAAATACCTTTGGCACGTGAACAAAATGCGTGGGACATGAAGCGCGTTGGTGGTGGCTTGCTTTTACAAGCGCCCGATGCAAAAAATGTTCAGGTTAATGAATTCAAAATCGTCAGCAAAAAGCAGCCTAGTCCTACAGAGTTAAACGACATGATGTTTGCCTGGCGCGTCGCTAAATTTGTGAAATCGAATGCGATTGTTTTTTGCGGCAATGGCATGACTCTGGGTGTGGGTGCAGGACAAATGAGTCGTGTGGATTCAGCGCGGATTGCCTCGATTAAAGCGCAAAATGCAGGGCTGACACTCGCTGGCTCTGCCGTCGCTTCTGATGCGTTTTTTCCATTCCGAGATGGTCTCGATGTGGTAGTTGCAGCTGGCGCAACTGCGGTTGTGCAACCCGGTGGTTCTATGCGCGATCAGGAAGTTATCGATGCGGCGAATGAACATGGCATCGTCATGGCCCTCACAGGCACGCGACATTTCCGCCATTAATCTAGATTAATCGGATGCATTGATTGCCAGTATGGAGCACCAGCACCCCAAGCGACCGCTGCTGTCATAATGGGCTATGAAAATTCTTGGCATTGATCCTGGTCTGCGGGTTACTGGCTTTGGTGTTATTCGCAAAGAAGGGCAGCGACTTTCCTATATCGCATCGGGGACGATCCAGGTACCCGATGGTGATTTACCTTCTCGACTCAAGGTCATTCTTGAGGGTGTAGGGCAGGTGGTTAGTAACTATCAACCCGATTGCGCTGCGATCGAAATCGTTTTTTCTAACGTCAATCCCCAATCAACGCTATTGCTCGGCCAAGCACGGGGTGCTGCTATTTGTGGTTTGGTTAGCGCGCAGTTATCGGTCGCTGAGTACACCGCATTGCAAGTTAAAAAAGCGGTGGTCGGACAAGGCAAAGCACAAAAATCACAAGTACCGATGCGGCTGACGCGCTGGGCGTAGCCATTTGTCATGCACATAGCGGAGCAGGTTTGGCCAGCCTTGCAGGATTAGCGCCCGAACTAGCCAAAAAAGGTTTGCGGGTACGTGGCGGTCGTTTGATCGGATGAGGCACTCAGTTAGGGTAGCCCTCATTACGCTATGATTTCTTACTCAATTTTATCGCGAGATATTTCATGATTGGTCGTCTCTCTGGCGTGTTGGTCGACAAGAACCCATTGCATTTATTAGTCGATTGCAATGGCGTTGGCTATGAAGTCAGCGTACCGATGAGCACGTTTTACAATCTTCCTGCGCCTGGCGAAAAAATTACACTCCTGACTCACATGGTGGTGCGAGAAGATGCGCAGTTACTTTATGGTTTTGGGTCTGCGCAAGAGCGAGAGCTATTTCGCGAATTGATCAAAATTAGTGGTGTAGGTGCGCGCACAGCCTTATCTATTTTGTCCGGCATGTCAGTGGCGGATTTGGCGCAGGCCGTCAGCTTGCAAGAGGTCGGTCGTTTAACTCGAATTCCCGGCATAGGTAAAAAGACCGGTGAACGTTTACTGCTCGAGCTCAAAGGCAAACTCGGTGCAGATCTGGGACCGGGTGCAGCGGCACAAAACGATAATGCGGATGTATTAAATGCCTTGCTGGCGTTGGGATACTCTGAAAAAGAAGGCCTGCTCGCATTAAAGCAGGTGCCCGCTGGAAGCTCCGTTTCCGATGGCATACGTCATGCGCTTAAAGCTTTGTCCAAGGCCTAACTAACCATCATCAGGCTACAATGCAGCCATGAGTATTCAGACCGACGATTTCAGCGAGCAGCGCATCATTGATGCCAAGCCAAGCTCGCCCAACGAGGAAGCGATAGAGCGAGCATTACGCCCGCACAAGCTTGATGAGTACGTAGGTCAAGAAAAAATTCGCAGTCAGTTGGAAATTTTCATTACCGCCGCCCGTCAGCGTGGCGAAGCACTCGATCACACTTTATTGTTTGGCCCTCCCGGTTTAGGTAAAACAACGCTTGCGCATATCATCGCGCGCGAAATGGGCGTGAATCTTCGTCAGACATCCGGCCCTGTACTCGAGCGCGCAGGCGATCTCGCCGCCTTACTCACCAATCTCGAAGCGAATGATGTTTTGTTCATTGATGAGATACATCGCTTGTCGCCAGTGGTGGAAGAAATTTTGTATCCAGCACTTGAGGATTACCAGATCGACATCATGATAGGTGAGGGCCCGGCTGCGCGGTCAGTACGTTTAGATTTGCAACCCTTCACCTTAGTCGGTGCGACCACGCGTGCCGGTATGTTGACCAATCCTTTGCGCGATCGCTTTGGTATCGTTGCACGACTGGAGTTTTACACACCTGAGCAACTCGCGCGGATTGTGACTCGTAGTGCGGCGCTACTGCATTCACCGATTGATGACGACGGTTCGTTAGAAATCGCAAAACGTAGTCGTGGTACCCCACGAATTGCGAATCGACTGTTACGCCGAGTGCGTGATTACGCCGAAGTCAAAGGTAAGGGTGAAGTCACTAAAGCGATGGCCGATGCTGCATTACAGATGTTGGATGTTGATCCAGTAGGTTTTGATTTAATGGATCGAAAGTTATTAGAAGCAGTGCTGTTTAAATTCAGCGGTGGTCCAGTAGGCTTAGACAATTTGGCCGCGGCCATCGGAGAAGAGCGCGATACGATAGAAGATGTACTTGAGCCCTATCTCATACAACAGGGTTATTTACAGCGCACACCGCGCGGACGAATTGCCACTCCGATTGCCTATAAACATTTTGGTGTAGCAGCGCCGCGTACGAGTCCGAATGGTGATCTGTGGGATTCTGAATAAGTCTAATGAATGATGTGTTGATCATTCAAGACGCCAACTTATTCTTCCCTTACCCAGATTTGAGTTCTACCTAACAGTGCCATGCCGATAAAGCCGCGCACATGCAGCTTTTTACCTTTCTCTTCCAGCCAGGTTTTGCATTTATACGTTTTACCGTTGGCTGGGTCGAGAATCTCTCCGCCTGAATACATGTCGCCGTCATGTTTTAGGCCAGTCATGATCACCATGCCAATCACGGGTTTATTTTTTTTCTCGCCACTACATTTTTCGCAATTCGGATTTTGATCCTCATGTGGCTCGCGAAATAGCTTTTCTATCGTGCCACGAAATTCGCCATTAACTTCGGTAATCCGAACCAGCGATTTTTCTTTGCCGGTTTTATCATCAATGGTGCGCCACACGCCAACTGGTGAAGCGACATCTGCAGCGTAAGAAAAAATCGTTGTACTGCTAAGTAGTAAACAAAGTAAAAAGCGTTGGATCATCGTCGTTTTTCCTTCAGGCTTAACCCAGTTTTGTGAGTTGTTCGCGAAGTTTTGTCAGAGTTTCAGAAAAACCTGCGACGCGTTCTTTTTCTTGAGCGACTACCGCCGCTGGTGCGCGTGCAACGAAGCTTTCATTACTCAGCTTAGCATTGGCCTTCGTAATTTCACCTTCGAGTCGTGCTACTTCTTTGTTGACGCGCTCGCGCTCGGCAGCAATATCGATTTCTACTTTGAGCATTAATCGTGTGCTGCCAACCACCAGCACGGGTGCTGGTGATTCAGGCAAGGTCGCAAGCACTTGTACCTCAGAGAGTTTGGCGAGTGCCTGAAGATACGGAACAAAACTTTGTAAGCGTGAGTGATCATTACCTTCGATGACCAACGGCACGCGTTGTGCAGGTGATAGCTGCATCTCGCCGCGTAAATTACGGCATGCATCTGTCAGCGATTTGAGTTCAGCCATCCAACCTTCAGCTTGTTCATCGATCTTTTTCAAATTGGGCAGAGGATAAGGCTGCACCATGATGGAATCGCCTTCTGCTTTGAGCGTGCGTCCGGACAAAGGCGCAACGGTTTGCCACAGTTGCTCGGTGATGAAAGGAATAATCGGGTGCGCTAGTCGCAACACCGTTTCAAGTACACGCAACAGAGTTCGACGTGTTGCGCGTTGCTGACCTTCGCTACCTTGCTGTATCTGTACTTTGGCGACTTCCAGATACCAATCGCAATATTCATCCCAAATAAATTTGTAGATGGCTGAAGAGATATTATCGAAGCGATACTCGGCATAGCCTTTTTCAACGTCAGCTTCGGTGCGTTGAAGCAGTGAGACTATCCAGCGATCTGCTTGCGAAAAATCTAGATAGCCGCCCGGCGCACAAGCTTCAGTACCGTGATCATCTAAGCCACAATCTTTGCCTTCGGTGTTCATCAATACAAAGCGAGTGGCATTCCACAACTTGTTACAGAAATTTCGGTAGCCTTCACAACGACCTAAATCGAAATTAATGTTGCGGCCAAGTGATGCATAGCTAGCCATCGTAAAGCGCAAGGCATCTGTGCCATATGCAGGAATACCATTTGCGAATTCTTTGCGCGTAGCTTTGGCGATACTCTCAGATTGTTTGGGATTCATCAGCCCAGTCGTACGCTTGGCGACTAATTCATCGACGGTAATACCATCGATCAGATCAATTGGATCGAGAGTGTTGCCTTTGGATTTGGACATCTTCTGTCCTTGGGCATCACGTACCAGCCCATGCACATACACAGTGTCGAAAGGTACTTTTCCTGTGAAGTGCGTGGTCATCATCACCATGCGCGCTACCCAGAAGAAAATAATGTCAAAGCCTGTCACTAAAACAGAGGAAGGCAAGAACAGTTTGTAATCCGGAGTTTGTTCAGGCCAGCCGAGTGAAGAGAAGGGTACTAAGGCTGAAGAAAACCAGGTATCAAGTACATCAGCATCGCGGGTAAGTTTGCCTGTGTAACCAGCAGCAGTTGCATTGGCCGTGGCTTCAGCTTCAGTGCGGCCGACAAAAATTTCGCCTGTGTCGCTATACCAGGCAGGAATTTGATGTCCCCACCACAATTGACGCGAGATACACCAATCTTGAATATTGTTGAGCCATTGGTTGTACGTTGTACTCCAATTCTCTGGGACGAATTTAATGTCGCCGTCAGCTACTTTTTCAAGAGCGACTTCAGCAATCGATTTACCAGGGAAATGCGTTCCTTCCGGTGCAGGTTTGCTCATCGCTACAAACCATTGATCGGTGAGCATAGGTTCGATCACCACACCGGTACGATCACCACGCGGCACCATTAGTTTGTGTGGCTTAACTAATTCCAACAGACCTTGTGCATCCAGATCAGCGACGATTTGCTTACGCGCGGCAAATCTATCTAAGCCTTGATACGCCGCGGGGGAATTTTCATTGATCTTTGCATCCAGCGTAAAAATATTGATTTGCGCTAGTCCATGACGCTGACCAACAGCGTAGTCATTGAAATCATGCGCTGGCGTGATTTTTACGCAGCCAGTACCAAATTCTTTATCGACATAGCTATCGGCAATGACGGGTATGGTGCGGCCTGTTAAAGGTAGCGTTAGTTGTTTACCCACCAGATGAATGTAGCGTTCATCTGTGGGGTCGACTGCAACCGCCACATCGCCGAGCAATGTTTCGGGTCGTGTTGTGGCGACAGTGAGATGACCGCTACCATCAACTAAGGGGTAACGGATGTGCCACATGCTGCCATCTTCTTCTTCTGACACCACTTCGAGATCAGACACCGCAGTCCCTAAGACCGGATCCCAATTAACTAAGCGCTTACCACGATAGATCAGACCTTGTTCATACAAGCGCACGAAAACTTCCGTGACCGCTTTGGACATTTTGTCGTCCATCGTGAAATATTCACGACCCCAATCGGTTGATGCGCCCATGCGGCGCATTTGTCCGGTGATGGTCGATCCGGAATGCTCTTTCCACTGCCACACTTTTTCTAAAAATTTTTCGCGACCTAAATCATGACGTGAGATTTTTTGTGCATCGAGCTGGCGCTCGACCACGATCTGCGTTGCAATGCCGGCGTGATCGGTACCGGGAATCCAAGCGGTGTTATGACCACGCATGCGGTAGTAACGAGTCAAACCATCCATGATGGTTTGATTGAATGCATGACCCATGTGCAAGGTGCCGGTCACGTTGGGTGGTGGTAGCTGTATCGAGAATGAAGGTTTGCTTTCATCCAGAGTCGCAGCGAAGTAGTTTCGCTTCTCCCATTCCGTGCGCCAGTGTTGTTCGATTTCGGCTGGCTCAAAGGCCTTGGCTAATTCCATGATTTTTCAGAAAGTTGGTGATTTTTGGAAACCGCCCATTATAAGCGGGGAGAAGGAGACATTTATTTAACAAGTTCCCCGCGTGACCATGAGATCAAGCACCCTGTCGGGCTGCGGCCGCGACTTTCTTTACATTGCAGGCGAGTTAGGCCGCGCAGAAGCCTGCATTTTCAATTAATTATTTATAAAGAGGTCGAATGTGAGTCTTTCTCAGCCCTTGTCATCTTCCAAGTCATCTCAGGAAGCGCCCAAGCTTCATGCTGATTACAGCGCAACCACCACAGGTGAGTTGTCTGATTCATCGCCGCCTTTGCCAATCATCAGGTCTCGCAGCCATGTACTTGATGGCATGCCTGAAGATATAAAGCACTATTGGCTATACGATTTTATTCTCAATTGGAATGCAAGCCGTCCTGCGGATATCGCAAAAACCTTACATCACATGGCTGCTATTAGCAAAGAGCATCAGCTAGAGGTCATTGGTATTGTTCAAAATGAGTCCGGCATTGCGATGGACTATACCGCTCACGCAATGCGGGGGCTGGCTGAAAATGCGATTACATTGCTACCCAAAGAAAAAGCGCGTGCGCGCAGGCATTTGATGGCCAAGTTTGAAGGAGCGGTCAATGATAATGATGTGGATGCCTATAACTTTGGGAAAAAAGTAAAAGATTTTTCAGAGCTTTACCCTACATGCTTCGTTAACTTGGGTACTCATGAACGAAAAGAATTCAACAAGCCGGAATGGTTAAGAGCCGTATTACAAGAATTTCTTAATCCGGCGCTAGCTAGTAAGCGGGTACGTTTCGATTTTTCAGTGCAGCAAATAGTCTTGGCGCCACTACAAAAGCGAAAT
>JBEDHZ010000138.1:0-6142 GCA_041173845.1 Pseudomonadota bacterium | reverse complement strand
GTCATACATGGTTTGACTAGTGCCCCGCTCATAACGTCCTGAATCTGCGCCTGCGACACTACCAAACAGTAAGCCTGTGCCAGCGCCGACGGCTGCTCCGTTACTACCTCCTAATGCAGCTCCAGCCGCTGCGCCAACTGCAGTTCCAATCACTGCGCTATTGATCGTTGATTCTTGTGATGTCTTGCCGGGTGATTTGCCACCCAACTGGCGCATCGCGTAATCACGGCAAGCGACATCGTCACGTGAAAACTCATCAAACGTTTTACCCGAGCCCTGTAACACCAAAACACTTGGACCCACAGGCGCGGTGGTACAGCCCGCGATGGCCAAGAGTATGGATGAAAAAATGAGGATGTTTTTCATGATCAACGGTTCTGTGTTGAAGGAGGTACGGGTGATACACGCTGCCAAGGTTCTGGACAATCTTTGGTGTAAGGGTAATACGTTTTAGATGAAGCACAATAGTACCAATCACTCGTTACTTGAGGCGCGGGTGTTGCTGCCTGTTGTGGAGTTTGCTCAATATAGACTGGTGCTTGTTGTTGAATGATGACGGGTTGCGTTGGGTAATAAACCGGTGGTGGGTAGTAGTAGGAATGAGGGTAGTAAAACCCAGGTCCAAAATACACACCCACGCCAACACGACCGTGGTGTGCCGAGGCTAATCCTGGAAGAAAAATCCCTAATAAAACTAACGATAACAAGCAGGTAATTTTTTTCATAGTTGTCCCGTATGACGATATCTCTATGACCCTAGCTTAGCGATAAAAGTTGACTCATGGCTGACGAATAAAGAGGGAATTTGTAACAGGATGTTATGTCAGCCTATCTTGGAGACTTTGATACCAGAAAAGCCTTAAATTTTATTTAGCGTTGGCGGGGCTATTTTCTGCGTTGGTAGTGGGTTTTATTTCTTCCCAGTCCTCAGGGCACTCAATGATGTAAGGGTAGTAGGTTTGCAAAGAGCGACAGTAATACCAAACATACTCCGGGGGGTTATCTTGAGGGGCGTCTTTTTCTATGTAGACCATCGCGGGCGGTGCGGCATAGATGGTGGGTCGTGCGGGGGGATGTGGAAATCCCATGATTCCAAAAACGCCGATTCCGAATGAATGATGGCGATAACGTACTGAGGCCGCATGGGCGGCTTTGGCTGCTGGTTTGGTCGCTGCAAAACTGACCGTCAGCGGTGCCAGCACTAAAAAGCAGAGTCCAAGGATTTGCCATCCTATTCCACGGATTGTTTGCTTGGAGAAGCTTCGCGCAGTAGCTGACATGATCAAGGGCGGTAATCGTGGTGGCCGAGATGGCTAATAAATCTAGAGATTCAGTTTATAGGGTCTGCACTGACCCTAGCAAGGGTAGGCCTATAGTCAGGCAGCTAAATGGTTTTCCGGGAGGGAAATCGCCGATTGTGCTAGCCTTCCTTCCTTTTCATCGCTCAGGATAATTCGGGAGGATAGATGGAGCCTAAAGAAATTGCTCACATACTAGGTGGATTTGCGACCGAGAAGCGGGTCCGTATACTCAAGGCGCTGATGTCGGCTGGACCGGCTGGCCTAAGCATCCTAGATCTCTCCAGGGCTACGGATACCACGGTGGTTGATATCGGGCCTTCGCTCGAATCACTTGCCTCTTTGGACATGATCAATATTTCGCTGATTAACAACGAGCGCGTTCTGGTTCCGAACCGCAAAGTACTGAATGAGATCTTCGGCGAGTTTTACGAACGCTACGTGGTTCAGAAGAAAAAGAATCCAGAACCCGCTACCGATTGAGGTATTAGTCGGCTGCTTGACTGATCATTAGGTATTTTAGATCGATATATTTTAATGCGTTGACGTGCGTGCATTCCAAGATCACCGTCGGCGCAACCCCCGCGTCGAACGCTTCTTTCCAACGCAAAGCACATAAGCACCAGCGATTACCGGGCACCAAACCTGGAAAACGTAATTCTGGTCGTGGCGTAGAAAGATCATTGCCACGCTGTTTGGAAAACAGCAGAAATTCTTCGGTCATTTCTGCACAGACCACATGCGAGCCACGATCTGATTCGTCTGTATTGCAGCAACCATCCCTGAAATATCCCGTCATAGGATCGGTAGAGCAGGGTTTCAAGGGTGTTCCGATAACGTTGATGGCCATAAGTGGATCTTTTTTGTGATAGCTATACAGCGCATATTACAAAGTATATTGATTGCGGTCCTGTTTACAGGCTGCAGCGCGGTACGACTTGGTTACGATCAAGCAGATCATCTCGGGTATTGGTGGGTTGATCACTACCTCGATCTGAGTTCTGATAAGTCACGTCAGTTTAAAGCGGATCTGCAAGCCTTGCACGCCTGGCATAGACAATCTCAACTGCCAGAATATGCACGACTAGCCAGCGAACTCAGTACTCGCATGGGTGGAGAACCCAGTTCGGCGGAGGTCTGCGACAACATTCAAGTCTTACGAGAAAAATTTGAGCTTCTGTCACGTCAGAGCGTGCCGGTCTGGGCTAGATTGGCGCAGCAGTTGGGCCCCGAAGAAATTAACTATCTGCGTAAAAAATTTACTCAAGAGGATAAAGAGTGGAAAGCTAAATGGCTTGATGCAGACGTCGAAAAAATTCACGATCTTCGTTATGAAGATTGGTTACGCAGAGCAGAATTGTTTTACGGCCGCTTAAATCACGATCAGAAAAAGTTTATTCAGCAAGCGATCGTTCATTCATCCTGGGACCCGCGCATCAGCTGGGAACGACGCCAGCAGCGACAGCAAAAAATCATCGCAGTACTTGAAAAAATCAGGCATCAGCATTTGAGTCAGTTCGATGTCGAAGCTGAGTTATCACTGATCATCGAGCAAATAGTTAATCCAGAAGATCCTAAGCAAGCAAACATGCAACGCAAGGTGGTTGAGGAGGCGTGTATTAATATAGCCGGCTTGCATCAACGAACCACAGCTAGTCAACGGCACCATGCGAGTGAAAAATTCAGTGATTACGCCAATGATTTTCGTTATCTCACACGTAGCCGTTAACTATGTTTGCTGGTTGAATAATGTAGATTAAGTTTTGTAGCGAAACCCATGATGTTTCAGCGGTAGTGAACGAATGCGTTTACCAGTAGCGCTGAATAAGGCATTCATCATGGCAGGTATCACGCCACCGATGGGTGGTTCACCTACACCGCCCCAGAAGCCGCCGCTCGGCACCAACACACTTACTACTTGCGGTGCATGGCTGATACGGGCCAAGGGATAGTCACCAAAATTACTTTGCTTGACAGCCCCTTTTTCAATCGTGATGTCTTCAAACATTAAGGCAGACAATCCCCAGATAACTCCACCTTCAATCTGAGCTTTAACAGCATCAGGATGAACGACATGGCCACAATCAATAGCCACGGCAACGCGCTTCACATCGATAACATTACCTTTGCTAACGGAGAGTTCAACTGCTGCAGCGGTAAAGCTTCCATACGAGTCCACTACCGCAATACCACGATGTATACCTTTGCGAGCCGGTTTATCCCAGCCTATCGCTTTTGCTGCTGCATCTAATACGGCTTGATCTTTTTTTCCTTCCAGCAGAGGGCGGCGGAATTGATACGGATCTTTACCGGCTGCATGCGCCAGTTCATCAATAAAACATTCGCGATAAAAAGGATTGTTGGTGTGAGCAACCGCACGCCAAAATCCGGGCGGCACGTGAAATTCTTTCAGCACGTACTCATTAGTAAAGTTTGGCACTGCGTAGGGGTTGTCACGAAAGACGCGCGTGTTGATTTGATCAATGCCATCTTTAACGAATTGTGGAAAGACGTTGAGTGCAATTGATTGATCCGATTGTTTCACTTCCCAACCTAGCCAATTGCCGTCTTTATCCAATCCTCCACGCAGCTTGACGAGTGATACCGGACGGTAGCGTCCTTGTCGAATATCTTCTTCGCGTGACCATTGCAAACGTATAGGAGTACCAGGCACAGCCATCGCAATTTTCACTGCTTGTTTGGTGAAATCTTGATGGGGGCCGCGACGTCCAAATGCACCACCAGCATGCATTTTATGAATCTGTATTTTGTCGAGTGGAAGGCCGGACACCTCGGACGCCGCAGCAATGGAGGTTTCACCATTTTGTGTTCCCACCCAAACTTCAAGGCCTTCCGGAGTGAGCAGCGCGGTAGCCGTTTGTGGTTCCATCGTTGCGTGATTTACAAAGCCTGTGTGATATTCCGCTTCAAGCACTGTGTGCGCATTAGCCAGTGCTTGGGTTGCATCTCCATCTTTGCGAGCGATGGGTGCATTAGTCATAGCGATGCCCTCTCGGAGGCTTTGCATAATGCTGGCGCTAGAGACATTGCCTTTGCTACCGTTTTCCCAGTCAATTTTTAAGGCTTTGACAGCTTGATTAGCTTGCCACCAATTGGTGGCAAGTACCGCAACCCATTCTTCACTAGCGATGACGTGTTTTACGCCAGGCATCGCTTTAGCTTTAGCATCATCAATGCGTTTTACAAAACCACCAAAAACAGGGCTTTGAATAATTGATGCATGCAGCATGCCTGGTAGACGAACATCGGCTGCATAAATTTGCGAGCCGTTCACCTTGGCTGGAATATCAAAACGAGCCGGTGAGGTACCCGCAATTTTCCAGTCTTTCGGATTTTTTAATGGTGGATTTTCTGGGACGGGCAGCGTGCTGGCGAGTTGAGCGAGTTCGCCGTAACTAGCTCGTTTTCCTGAAGCATGTGTGACGACACTATTTTTGGCGCTGCATTCTGAAGCAGGCACATTCCATAATTGCGCTGCGGCGCTGATTAACATTTCACGTGCAGCAGCGCCCCCTTTGCGAACGTATTCATTTGAATCGCGGATGCCGCGGCTACCGCCCGTCGACATATCTTTAAAAATGCGATTACGACGCATATGCATGTTCACATCGGCGTACTCGGGCTTCACCTTGCTCCAATCGCACTCGAGCTCTTCAGCCACCAGTTGTGCCAATCCAGTGAAGGTGCCTTGACCTAATTCGGATCGAGCGATGCGTATGACCACCGTATCGTCAGCATGTATCACTACCCAGTGCGTAACTTCGGGAGTATTGCCATCGGCGGCCGCAGCAGAGCCTTGTACTCCCAGCACAAAGGCGCCGGTGAGTGCAGCGGATTGTTTGAGGAATGTACGGCGATTAGGCTGAGTGAGCGACAGAGTCATGCGAATCTCCTGTAAGCGAAGTTGCGGTTGGCCAGCATTTTACTCTGATGCGATGATCTCAACGTTGAGCGATTCGGCGTAAAAAAAGCCCTGACGAGCAGGGCTTGAAACCAAGGAGGGTTTTAAAAAAAATTAGAATTCGTATTCCAGTTGCATACGTAAGGTATTTCCGCGTACGCCCTCGCCATTGATAGAGTTCTTACCAACAAGGTAGGCAGCGTTGTACTTAAATGCTTGTTTTCCGCCTAGCGGCAACTTGCCAAATATCGCGGGTCCAAATCGATGGCCTTGGTCACGCGTGGCGTACCAACTGTCCCAGTAACCTAAGTCGCCAAAGCCCTGAAAGCCGAATTCGAATTCGCGACGATAGCGATATCTACCTTGAACTTGGTAATAAGCCGTTGCACGGCTAGGTTCGTCGGCGTAGTAACTACGTTTGATCAAGAAGTTAGCATTCCATGTGGTCTTGTCTATATCCGCTTGAAACAGAGGGCCCCATTTCAATTCATAGCCTTCACTTCGGTTTTGAGGACGTTCGACCTCAACCAGAAAACCGACATCGACGGGGTATTTCCCGGTGTCGGTTAGTTGAAAGCGGTTTTCCCATTCGGTCGCATCAAAGGTGGTTGGACCACCGGCACCGCGCGCATATTTGAAATACACCTCGGTGAACCAGTAATCTGTTGGGCTGTACCCTAGACCTATACTGGCAGCAGACGCATCGTTCGATTGATCTTTGGAATCGCGACTACCGAATTTAAAGTCGATCTCTTTCTCGCCTTGAGTAACGGTAACGGGATAGATGTATTCGTTAGGTCCTGCAAAAACTGGCGCGCAGAGCCCCCCTAAGACCAGTGAACTGGCCACTAAGATTTTTTTCATGATGTTTACGCTTGAGTAGGTTTTAAAAGCTGAACTGTCTGACGACGTTTGACCAGCG
>JBEDHZ010000137.1:0-6157 GCA_041173845.1 Pseudomonadota bacterium | reverse complement strand
ATCGGCACGCTGTATCTTTGGTTTTCTTTCTGCATGCTGCTAACAGGCGGCGTGCTGGCACTTGGTATTCGTGCTGAGTTGTTTAAACCGGGCTTGCAATTGTTTCAGCCTGAGTTTTTCAATCAGTTGACAACGATGCACGGTCTGATCATGGTGTTTGGCGCGATCATGCCGGCGTTCGTTGGTTTTGCTAACTGGATGATTCCACTCCAGATCGGCGCGGCAGATATGGCCTTTGCACGAATGAACAACTTCTCATTCTGGCTCTTGCCACCAGCCGCTATTTTGCTGGTGTCTTCGTTCCTTATGCCTGGCGGCGCGACTGCAGCTGGTTGGACTCTGTATGCACCGTTGAGCACGCAGATGGGTATCGGCATGGACATGGGTATTTTTGCCATGCACATCATGGGTGCTTCATCCATCATGGGTTCGATCAATATCGTTACAACGATTTTGAACATGCGCGCTCCTGGTATGACGCTGATGAAGATGCCGATGTTTGCATGGACATGGTTGATCACAGCGTATCTGTTGATCGCGGTGATGCCGGTGTTGGCTGGCGCGATCACGATGACCCTGACAGATCGTCATTTCGGTACCTCGTTCTTCAATGCCGCTGGTGGCGGTGACCCAGTGATGTACCAGCATATTTTCTGGTTCTTCGGTCATCCCGAGGTGTACATCATGATTTTGCCTGCGTTCGGTATCGTTTCTCAGATCATTCCAGCGTTCGCTCGTAAGCCGCTGTTTGGTTACGAGTCGATGGTGTACGCGACATCGTCGATCGCGATTCTGTCCTTCATCGTTTGGGCGCACCACATGTTTGCAACGGGCATGCCTGTGACAAGTCAGCTGTTCTTCATGTATGCAACGATGTTGATTGCTGTGCCAACAGGTGTGAAAGTGTTTAACTGGATCGCCACGATGTGGCAGGGTTCGATGACGTTTGAAACGCCGATGTTGTGGGCCGTTGGTTTTATCTTCGTCTTCACGATGGGTGGTTTCACTGGCTTGATCTGCGCGATTACACCGGTTGATATTCAACTCCAAGATACGTACTACGTGGTGGCGCACTTCCACTATGTGTTGGTTGCAGGTTCCTTGTTCGCACTGTTCGCCGGTTTCTATTACTGGGGTCCAAAGTGGACAGGTTTCATGTACAACGAAACACGCGGTCAGATTCATTTCTGGGCTTCATTAATCACATTCAACGTGACCTTCTTCCCTATGCACTTCCTGGGCTTAGCAGGTATGCCACGTCGCTATGCTGATTACGCAGCTCAGTTCACCGACTTCAACATGATTGCTTCTATTGGCGCATTTGGATTCGGTCTGTCTCAGGTGTACTTCTTGTTCTTCGTTGTGCTGCCATCGATTCGTGGTGGTGAAAAAGCAGCGGATAAGCCATGGGATGGCGCTGAAGGTTTGGAGTGGACTGTACCTAGTCCTGCACCATTCCATACGTTTGAGACACCACCGACGGTTAAGTAACCATCGATTCCGGCAGCTTGCGCTGCCGGTGTCGTTTATGAGTGATATTCGCCGTAAGGATTTTTATGTCTGAGCAAAGTAATTCAAGCAATTCAGGTAATTCACGTAACCTGCGCACAGCGTTGATCCTGTTGTCAGTAGCGGTCGTTTTTTTTGTGGGCGTGATCCTCAAGCATTCGTTGCTGCGTTGATTTATGACGGCAACTGAAGAGGCGCCTGGCCAGCGTCGCCAACGACGTAATGTGCGTATGTTGGGCAAGCTGGCAGTCGTGGTTCTGGTGATGTTTGGTTTTGGTTACTCGCTGGTGCCTTTGTACAAAAAGATATGCGAGCTAACAGGTATTAACGTTCTCGCTGTACAGGAAACGGTGAATGTGAAGCCTGTGAATACGCAGGTAGACAGCAGTAGAATGATTACGGTGGAATTCGATGCGAATACCACCGGCCCTTGGCGGTTTAAGCCACAGGTTAGCAGTATTCAAGTGCACCCCGGTGAGATGGCACAGGTGGTGTATGAAGTGGTGAACACGCAGAACAGAGCAATGGAAGCGCAGGCGATTCCTAGCTATGCTCCGCAAGAAGCCGCAGCGCATTTTCGTAAGTTGGAATGTTTTTGTTTCAAGCAGCAAACGCTGGCGCCGAATGAAGTTAGGCAAATGCCGGTCAGTTTTTATATTGACCCCGCGTTACCAAAGAATGTGAAGACGATTACTTTGTCATATACCTTCTTTGAGGTAGGAACCAAAGGCAAGGCGAGCTGAGAGGCAATAGCAGTGGACGATTTGAAGCAAGCAACGCAGCGCAAGATGTCATTCGGTGCAACAGCGAAAGCGGTACTGTGGTCATTTTTCGGTGTGCGCAAGAAAAGCGGTTTCGAAGAAGATACGCAAAAGTTGAACCCGCTACACGTCGTTATTGCGGGTGTGATTGCGGCGGTATTATTTGTATTCGCGCTGTTGACGTTAGTAAAAATAGTCGTAGCAAAGTAGGCTGAAAAAATTAATAAGTCGGGCCTGCAACAAGAGTAAATTTTTGAACATTGTAATCAGGGGAAGTCGATGAGCACTCAACAAGGCCAAGCGCCGTATTACTTCGTACCAGGTCCTTCCAAATGGCCAGTACTGATGGGCACCGCACTACTGGTGACTATGGCCGGCGCATCGGGCTGGGTCAATGGCTATAGCTTTGGTAAGCCTTTGAACCTTCTTGGTATTTTGGCGGCGCTAACCGTGCTGTATTTTTGGTTTGGTGACGCCATCGCCGAATCGGAAGGCGGCCTATACAACACTCGCATCGATACCTCGTATCGCTGGAGTATGAGCTGGTTTATTTTTTCCGAAGTTATGTTCTTCGGCGCTTTTTTCGGTGCGCTGTTTTATGCGCGTTCGATCACGATGCCTTGGTTAGCCGATCTGGATCACAAATTCTTGTGGCCCGATTTTGCAGCGAACTGGGGTAATACGGGTCCTGCTGGCACCATCGAAAAATTTGAAACGATGGGTCCGTTTCCTATCCCAACGATCAACACCGCATTGCTGCTGACGTCGGGTGTAACCCTGACCATTTCACACCACGCTCTGCGTGTTGGTGATCGAAGTAAAACAGCTTTTTGGCTTGCTGCCACCATTTTGCTTGGTGCCGTTTTCATTGGTTGCCAAGCTTACGAATACCACCACGCTTACACTGAATTGAACCTGAAGCTGACGTCCGGTATTTATGGCTCAACCTTTTTCATGCTGACTGGTTTCCATGGTTTTCATGTGACTATGGGCGCAATTATGTTGTCGGTTGTTTTGTATCGTGTCATGAAGGGCCATTTCACAGCGGATCATCATTTCGCGTTTGAAGGTGCTGCATGGTATTGGCACTTCGTTGATGTGGTCTGGCTTGGTTTGTACATTGTTGTGTACTGGCTGTAAGACACTAGGCATAAAAAAAGCCGCACTTCGGTGCGGCTTTTTTACTGGTGCAGCGAGGATTTAATAGATGATGCCTGTCGGTTTTATATAGCCAAGGCGATACGCTGTCAGTAAAAGTAAAAACATCAGTATGGAAAATCCTACTCGCAATGCGAGGGCATATACGGTGCGATTACTTTTTCCTTTGTCGCGCATCAGGAAAAAAAGTGCCGATCCCAAGCTGGCGATGATTAAGATAAAGCCGACGGCAACAAGTATTTTCATAAGAGCGGGCGCTTTGAATAGCGCCGTAGCGCAGTTGTGAACTTTGGTTGTTAACTTATACCTGACATTCTAATGCGATTAAGCTTCCGTTTCCGATGGGTGCCGTTTTTAGCGGCTGCGCTGGTGGTAGCCATTGGCGTAGCGCTAGGAAATTGGCAGCTTAGGCGCGCAGAACAAAAACTGGCAATACAGCAGCAGATGTTGGCGCGTGCTGAATTCGTTCCTATTAACGCGAATGTGCTGGCGCCAATGCAGACGACTGAAGAATTTCGTCGTGTAGTAGCCGAAGGTGAATTCATTGCTCCGTGGGCGATGTATTTAGATAATCGCCCGTATCAAGGCAGGGCAGGGTTCTATCTGTTAATGCCTTTTAAGTTAGTGGGTAGTGAGCAGTCGGTACTGGTTATGCGGGGGTGGTTTCCAAGGGATGCCATTAATCGCGAACATATTCCAACGATTCCTGTGCCTCAAGGTGTGATTCAACTTGAGGGTCGCGTGCGGGCTTCAACCGGTAAGCTCATGCAGCTAGGCGAAGCGGCTACTCTACAGCCGGGAGCTATTGCGCAAAATATTGATGTTTCAGAGTTTGCCCGTGCCAGTAAATTATCTCTGCACACTTTTATAATCGAGCAAACTAACGACACTGCCGATAATTTGGTGCGCGACTGGCCCCTACCATCGGTGGGTATCGATACTCACAAAGGCTATGCCTTTCAATGGTATGTCTTGGCACTAGTTGCCGCTCTTTTCTTTCTACTGACAGGATTTAAACGTGCAAGCAACTGACACCATTAGCTCTAAGCCAGCAAGCCGTGGCCGCAAGATGTTTTTTCTTGTCTTAGCGATCTGTGCTGCGCCGATGATTTTTTCGTATTTAACGTATTACGTGATTAAGCCAGAAGGCCGCACGAACTATGGCGAACTGATTGATCCACGTAAGTTTCCCATTCCTGATTTAGGAGGAACGTCACTCGATGGTAAACCTGCGAGCCTTGAGCAATTTAAAGGTAAATGGATATTGCTGCAGGTAGATTCAGCAGAGTGCCAAAAGGCGTGTGCACAAAAACTGTATTACATGCGTCAGCTGCGCTTAACGCAAGGTAAAGAGATGGAGCGCATCGAGCGCGTTTGGTTAATTACCGATGATGCACCGCTCGATATCGCGCAAATGAAAGAATATGATGGTACGCAGTTTTTACGCGTCGATGCGCAAAAATTGGCTGCATGGTTGCCTGTAGTTGAAGGTACCAAAGCGAGTGATCATCTCTATATGATTGATCCTTTAGGTAACTTAATGATGCGTTTTCCTAAAGACCCCGACGCTAACAAAATCAAAAAAGATATTACGCGTCTGCTCAAGGCGTCCAGCATAGGCTAATGCTATGTGGATAGTCTTAGCCCTTAAAGGTTTGTTCGTGGCTTTAGTGCCTGCGACCATGGTGTATTTGTCGCGCGGCAGCGATCGCTATCGCAAGCTGGCGTGGGTGATGGTTTTTTTCACGTTTGATTTAATTGTTTTTGGTGCGTTCACTCGCTTAACCGATTCCGGACTCGGTTGTCCGGATTGGCCGGGCTGCTACGGTGAAGCCAATCCCTTTTTGGCTCACGAAGAAATCACTGCGGCGCAAACCTTGCAGCCCACCGGTCCTGTAACGGTTTTTAAAGCGTGGATAGAAATGATCCATCGCTATCTCGCGATGGGTGTGGGTGTGTTGATCATTGCGACGCTATTGATTGCGTTGCGCTTATCGCGGCAATTAACCGATCTGCGTTATTCGCCTCGACTTCCTGCATTGCTGTTGCTGTTTGTTTGTATTCAGGGTGCGTTTGGCGCATGGACAGTCACGCTAAAACTGCAGCCAGTGATTGTGACTATTCATCTCTTACTGGGTATGTCTTTGTTATCGCTCTTGACCTGGCACGCCATGCGACAAAATCCTTTACCGTCGGTTCATCGCGATGCAGCGACTATGCTGTGGCCAGCCCTGGTGTCGTTAGTGATTTTGTTTATGCAAATCGCTTTGGGTGGTTGGGTCAGTACGAATTACTCTGCGTTGGCTTGTGCGGGCTTCCCTTTGTGTCAGGGATCGTTCATGCCTGAGATGGATTGGGCTCAGGGTTTTACGTTGTGGCGGCATCTCGGAATGACGGCTGCGGGTGAGTATTTGCCGTTTGGCGCACTGGTCGCGATCCATTGGGCGCATCGTAGTTTCGCTGTGATTGTTGTCGCCGTGGTTGCTTGGACCAGTCACAGGGCGCGCAAAATAGAAGGCCTGCGCACAGTATCCAGAGCGATTTCGTGGGTGATTTTGATCCAGCTAGCTACCGGCATTTCAACGGTCTTGTTGGATTGGCCACTTGCAATCGCCGTAGTGCATAACGCAGGTGCGGCAGCGCTGTTAATCCTGCTCGTCATGCTAAACTATCTCATTGTTTTTTCTACGAAAAGCGTTGACGACGAGCCATATTCTGTCAGCGCCTTT
>JBEDHZ010000136.1:0-6176 GCA_041173845.1 Pseudomonadota bacterium | reverse complement strand
GAAACTATGAAACCACTGAGTGAACGACCTAAATCGAGTAGCGGATTAAAAACGCTCGCTGGCTTACTTCCTTTTTTATCGCCTTATAGAAAACGTATTGCTATCGCAGCAGTAGCACTCGTTATTGCGGCTGGCTCTACCTTAGCGATACCGTACGGGTTTCGTCAGTTAATTGATTTGGGATTTGCCAGTAAAGGGGTAGAACAAGCATCGAGTGTGAATCTCACTTTCATTGCGTTGTTCGGCATTGCCAGCGTGCTCGCGATCGCCACTGCTGCACGTTTTTATATGGTGTCTTGGTTGGGTGAACGAGTCACCGCTGATATACGCAGCGCTGTGTACGCCCACGTATTACGTCAGAGCCCAGAATTTTTTGAAGTCACGCAAACCGGTGAAGTGCTATCACGCTTAACTACCGACACCACGTTGATACAAACCGTCGTGGGCACCAGTATTTCAATGGCATTACGAAACGTACTACTACTGATCGGTGGCTTGCTGATGATGTTTATCACCAGCGTTAAGTTATCTGCCATCATTATCGTGATGCTGCTGGCGGTGATACTACCCATCGTCACTATTGGACGACGAGTTCGTAAACTCTCACGCGCATCGCAAGATCGTATCGCCGATGCTTCGGGTTTAGCCGGCGAACGACTGAATGCCATTAACGTCGTTCAAGCGTTTGCCCACGAAGATCACGAATCAAAACAATTCGGCAATGCCGTAGAGCGCGCCTTTATCACGGCGATTGACCGAGTTCGCGCTCGTTCTGTTCTTACCGTCACCGCCATCTTGTTAGTTTTTGGGGCTATCGTTTTTGTGCTGTGGTTGGGTGCGCATGCGGTGATGGAAGGCCGCATGAGCGCCGGTGAGTTAGGGCAGTTTGTTTTGTATGCTGCGATCATTGCCGGTGCAATTGGAGCACTCTCTGAAACACTCGGTGATGCACAACGCGCCGCTGGAGCCAGCGAACGCTTGCTTGAATTACTCGCCGAGCGCTCACCCATCGTCTCGCCCGAGCATCCAACGCCTTTAGTCAAACGGGCAGCGAATGGCGCTAGTTTGCAATTAGATCATTTGAGTTTTAATTATCCTTCGCGACCTGATCAACCTGCGCTGACTGATTTGTCATTGACTGCTGAGCCGGGTGAAACGATTGCGATCGTCGGCCCATCGGGTGCGGGTAAAACGACTTTGTTTCAATTGCTGTTGCGCTTTTATGATCCACAAACAGGTCATATTTTTTTAGATGGCGTCGATATTCGAGAGCTTGATCTGCAGGCTTTGCGCAATGCGATTGGCATCGTGCCGCAAGATACGGTGGTGTTCTCGGCGAATGCACTCGAAAATATTCGCTATGGCCGACCCGACGCCACCGATGATGAAGTAATAGCCGCCGCTAAGCTGGCAGCAGCACATGAATTCATAGAACGTCTACCTGAAGGCTATCAATCATTTTTAGGAGAGCGCGGTGTGCGTCTTTCCGGCGGCCAGCGCCAGCGGATTGCGATTGCGCGCGCACTACTTAAAAATCCACCGTTATTATTACTGGATGAAGCCACCAGTGCCTTAGATGCTGAATCCGAGCGGCTTGTGCAACATGCGCTGGAAGCGGCGATGGTGGGCCGAACCACATTAGTGATTGCGCACAGGCTCGCAACCGTACAACGCGCTACTAAAATTGTGGTGATGGATCAAGGTCGTATCGTGGAAACCGGCACCCATGCCTCGCTGGTGGCGGCAGATGGCTTGTATGCCAGCCTGGCGGCATTGCAGTTTTCTGCCACGATGCAAGGATCGGTCTAAGAACGCTCACAGCAGCTCCGACTAGCTAAGCGGGTAAAATACGGGCTTCGCCGGAGTTACGTCAATGCGCCAATACCTCGATTTTATGCGCCATGTCTATGAACATGGCACCACCAAAACGGATCGCACCGGTACCGGTACGCGATCAGTGTTTGGTTATCAAATGCGATTTGATTTGCAAGAAGGCTTCCCTATGGTCACGACCAAGAAGCTGCACTTAAAATCAATCGTTCATGAACTGATCTGGTTTTTGGCTGGCTCGACCAATATCGGCTACCTAAAAGAAAACGGCGTATCGATTTGGGATGAATGGGCTGATCCGAATGGCGATCTGGGCCCAGTGTATGGATCACAGTGGCGTTCGTGGCCTACTCCCGACGGTGGTCACATCGACCAAATTAAACAATTGGTCGATCAAATCAAAAACAATCCTGATTCGCGCCGACTGATAGTCTCTGCCTGGAACGTGGCTGACATACCGCGCATGAAACTGCCGCCTTGCCACGCCTTCTTTCAGTTTTATGTAGCCGAAGGCAAACTGTCGTGTCAGCTGTATCAACGTAGCGCTGATATTTTTCTAGGCGTACCTTTCAATATCGCCTCGTATGCCCTGCTAACCCATATGATGGCTGAGCAAACGGGTTTGCAAGTCGGTGATTTCATCTGGACTGGCGGCGATTGCCACATTTACTCGAATCACTTCGATCAAGTTCAAGAACAACTCTCGCGCTCGACCTTCCCTTTGCCCAAGTTGGTACTCAAACGTAAGCCTGACTCAATCTTTGAGTATCGCTATGAAGACATAGAAATCGTCGGCTATGAGTGTCATGCCGCCATCAAAGCACCGGTGGCTGTCTGATGTCTGCTCAGCTCAGTCTCATCGTCGCGACCGAACGTCACAACGGCATAGGTATACGCAATACCCTGCCTTGGCGCTTGCCCGAAGATCTGGCTTTTTTTAAACGAACTACCACTGGTCACACCATTGTCATGGGCCGCAAGACCTTTGACTCGATTGGCCGTCCACTGCCCAATCGCCGCAGCATCGTCATCACTCGCAACCCTGATTGGCAGCATGAAGGCGTTGAGACCGCCTCTTCGCTAGCCCAAGCGGTCGAATTAGCGGGTTCGGGTGAAGCCTTCGTGATCGGTGGCGCCCAGATCTATGTCGAAGCATTGCCCCTCGCCAGCCGATTGATCGTCACTGAAATTGCGGGCGATTTCGAGTGTGACGCTTTTTTCCCTGCCATCGACCCACTTGCCTGGAAAGAGGTCTCACGTGATCCACATCACTCTGAGGCGCTCGGATTAAGTTACGCTTTTGTTATCTACCAGCGCCGCTAAATACACCCCATCTCAGCTAGTTAAGGGTGCGATTTAGCACTACGTCATTTAGTACTGCAGATTTCTACCCACCCGCTCGCTTATCTGCGAAAATCGCGCTTTCTTTTTTTCAGGCCCAGACCCAGTGTCTGCATCAGGAGCTCGAATGAAATTCCGCTTTCCCATCGTGATCATCGATGAAGACTTCCGTTCCGAAAATACCTCGGGCCTAGGCATTCGTGCGTTAGCCGATGCGATAGAAAAAGAAGGTATGGAAGTCGTCGGTGTCACCAGCTATGGTGATCTGTCGCAGTTCGCACAACAACAATCGCGCGCATCGGCATTCATACTTTCGATTGATGATGAAGAATTCGGCGGTGGTTCAGTCAAAGAAACTGAAGACGCCTTGAAAGCTCTGCGTGCCTTCGTTGAAGAAATTCGCTACAAAAATGCCGACATTCCCCTCTATCTGTACGGCGAGACGCGTACCTCGCGTCATATTCCTAATGATATTTTGCGCGAACTGCACGGCTTCATTCACATGTTTGAAGACACGCCTGAATTTGTAGCGCGTCATATTATTCGTGAAGCTAAATCATATCTCGATGGTTTAGCGCCGCCATTTTTCCGTGCACTGGTGCATTACGCGCAAGATGGTTCGTATTCATGGCACTGCCCAGGTCACTCAGGTGGAGTCGCATTTTTAAAATCACCGATTGGTCAAATGTTTCACCAATTTTTTGGTGAAAACATGTTGCGTGCTGACGTATGTAACGCAGTGGAAGAACTCGGTCAATTGCTAGACCACACTGGCCCCGTCGCTGCTTCAGAACGCAATGCGGCGCGTATTTTTAATGCAGACCACTGCTATTTTGTCACCAACGGAACGTCAACCTCCAACAAAATGGTTTGGCACTCGACCGTGGCCCCGGGCGATATCGTGGTGGTCGACCGTAACTGCCATAAATCAGTGCTCCACTCCATCATTATGTGTGGTGCGATTCCTGTATTTCTAATGCCAACGCGTAATCATCTGGGCATCATCGGGCCGATACCGATCGAAGAATTCAAGATGGAAAACATCATGAAGAAGATCGAGGCGAATCCTTTTGCGCGCGAAGCAAAAAACAAGAAACCACGCATCTTAACCATCACGCAATCGACCTACGATGGCGTGATCTACAACGTCGAAACCATCAAAGGTATGTTGGATGGAGAAATCGACACGCTGCATTTTGATGAAGCATGGCTGCCGCACGCCAGCTTTCATGATTTTTACAAAGACATGCATGCCATCGGTAAAGATAGACCGCGCGCAAAAAAATCACTGATTTTTTCTACGCAATCAACGCACAAACTTTTGGCTGGATTGTCACAGGCATCGCAGATTTTGGTGCAAGAATCCGAAACTGTACAGCTCGATCGCGACAGCTTCAATGAAGCCTACTTAATGCACATCTCCACGTCACCGCAGTACGCCATCATCGCCTCGTGCGATATCGCCGCTGCCATGATGGAACCACCCGGCGGCACGGCGCTGGTGGAAGAAAGTATTTTAGAAGCGCTCGATTTCCGTCGTGCGATGAAAAAAATTGATCAGGAATGGGGCAAAGATTGGTGGTTCCAAGTCTGGGGACCAGAAACATTTGCCGAAGAAGGTATAGGCTCGCCATCCGACTGGATGATCAACGGCAAAGACCAGTGGCATGGATTTGGAAAGATCGAATCCGGCTTCAATATGCTCGATCCGATCAAGGCCACTATCGTCACACCGGGGCTGTCACTCGACGGCCATTTCGGCGAGACCGGCATTCCCGCTTCTATCGTCACCAAGTACCTCGCTGAACATGGCGTGATCGTCGAAAAAGCCGGTCTGTATTCCTTCTTCATCATGTTCACCATTGGTATTACCAAGGGCCGCTGGAATACGCTTCTCACAGCGCTGCAGCAGTTCAAAGATGATTACGACAAAAATCAACCGATGTGGCGCATCCTGCCGGAATTCACCGCTGCCAATCCACACTATGAGCGCACTGGCTTACGTGATTTGTGTCAAAAGATTCACGACATGTACAAATCCTACGATGTCGCGCGTTTGACTACGGAGATGTATCTGTCAGATATGCAGCCCGCGATGAAGCCGTCAGATGCCTTTGCCAAAATGGCTCATCGTGAAATAGAACGCGTGCCTATTGATCAACTTGAAGGGCGCGTAACGGCGATCTTATTAACACCCTACCCACCCGGCATTCCCTTACTGATTCCGGGTGAGCGTTTCAACAAAACCATTGTGGATTATTTGAAGTTCGCACGCGATTTCAATGAACACTTCCCGGGCTTTGAAACCGATGTTCATGGATTAGTAAAAACTGTGGTGAACGGTGTGACAGGTTATTACGTCGACTGTGTGCCGCAGTAATTTGCGATGGCTATAAAAAAACGGGCCTAGGCCCGTTTTTTTTTTTCTTAAAATCTTCTTAGGTTTTAGGCAGCGTCACACCCTTTTGACCCTGATATTTACCGCCACGGTCTTTGTAGGACGTTTCACACACTTCATCACTTTCAAAGAACAGTACCTGCGCACAACCTTCGCCCGCATAAATTTTCGCAGGGAGTGGCGTGGTATTAGAAAATTCCAAAGTAACGAAGCCTTCCCATTCAGGCTCGAACGGGGTCACGTTGACGATGATGCCGCAGCGCGCATAGGTCGATTTACCCAAGCAAATAGTTAACACGTTGCGAGGTATCCGAAAATATTCAATCGTACGGGCTAAAGCAAATGAGTTCGGAGGAATGATGCAGACATCACTCTTAATATCCACGAACGAATTTTCATCGAAATTTTTGGGATCAACAATCGTGCTGTTGATATTCGTGAAAATTTTAAATTCGTCGGCACAGCGTATATCGTAGCCATACGAGGACGTACCATAGGAAACGATGCGGTGGCCATTTTGCTCACGCACCTGGCCAGGCTCAAAGGGTTCGATCATGCCGTGGGACTCCGCCATCCGGCGTATCCACTTATCAGATTTTATGGTCAT
>JBEDHZ010000135.1:0-6223 GCA_041173845.1 Pseudomonadota bacterium | reverse complement strand
GCCAAGTACGATGGTATATCGAAGTCCACAGTCAAATCAGAAAGTTGGCTATCGATATGCAGACATAACCCAGCCCATAGTTCAGCCAATTCAGACACATCAATTTCAGCCCCTTCAGCCTCATTCCATTTCTGCGCACTTCCAAACCGTGCCAGTGAGTCCACCTTATTCACTCCAGCCGCATCACCCAAAAATAATAGTGCAGCTCTTACAGGCGGCAAAACGCACTGAACGAGTTCCGCAATAGCGCGACTATCACGCATAGCAATTAATGGATCCAGCTGAAGCTCGTTTTCTGTTAACCACGATAAGAGTGTCGTTTTCAACGCCACGACTGAAGAAGGTCGTACCGTATAAAAAGCTATTTTGGCCAGATGATCGTGTTGAGATTGACTCGCAAGAGCATCGGAAGATGTAAATAACTGTATTTCTTTAATTACCGTCATCGCTCTTTCAGCGGAGGACTGTAAATGACGATCTTTCAATGCTATGGCTACAGCTTCTTTTAGCCCCATCAAATACGTAATCACTATCAGATCATCTTTACCCAAGCAGAGATTGATGGATTCAAAAAAAAGGTTTTTTGCGTCTACTACAAAGGGGATACGCTCCAGCAAATTCGAAATCTCATTAAGTTCATCATCCCATTGACTGCTATCTTGTAGCGAGATTAGTGCGATGAGTGCATCGATTTTATTGAGCAAGGCAATCACGTCTCGCGCATCCGGCAGCTCTTCCCAAGGGATAGCAGGGCCGCTCAGCTGAGCATCGAGCTGAAACCACGCACTGACAGCCTGACCATCACCATCAACATCTGTCTCAGCGAGCTGATAAAGAATTTCTTTTACTAAGTTATCTGGTAAAGCCGGCCACATAGTTTCGGAACGTTGACGAATTGCACGCACCATGGTGGAGAGAATTTTTTTTGACCTAGGCAAATCAAGGGCCAGGTTATGCATCATCAATTCCACAAACCGCCGCGCTGCTGCCCAATAACATCGCTGAACTACCTCGGTATGCCTCAAGCTAATTTCAGTAATGGCGCTAAAAATAACGTCTACTGCTTTGTGCAAATTTTCAGATTTCGCCTCAGCACGAAGTAAGTCAAGTAAAGCCTGCTCTACCTCTTCCGTTGAGGCTATCGCTTTCGATGCATTCCCTGTGGTCAGGCTGGGCATATCATCAGCGCGTAACAAGTCCAGCAAATCGAGTGATAGCAGGCCGGCAGGTGTTATAGCGCTATCTGAGAAATAGGACCGCAACTGCTGCCAGATAGGCAGCAACTGATAAGCCATGACTTTCCTACCGAAGCTCACCTCACCCAAGAAAAAAAATAACTTAGCAAAGACTTCATCAATATTTTTTAACAGAGGTGTGGACTCTTTGTGGTCGAGATAGTTCTGACACGCTGCTCTGATCGCTGCTAACAATCCCGCTAATCCTGACTGCTGCATGAAATTGAATACTCCCTCAATCTCACGTAGACGATGGATGATCTTTTCACTATCTATCGACGTGACTTGATCACTCCTGAGCGCAGTTTGAATTTCTTGAAATGCCAGCGCTAACGCATCACAAAGAACGCGCTGATAAAATAATTTTGGAATGTGTGCCGACAAAATTAAGCCTTATGGCATGCGCTCAAAAAGGAATGCAGAAACATCCATGCAACTGATCAGAGTTATCAAGCGCTCAACTGATTTGAAAACGCTGAATCGCACTTTCAAGTGCCTTAGCTAATTCAGCTAACTCGTGTATTGAACCCGCCGTCTGCTGAGTGCCGTGCCGGGTATGTTCAGTGACAGTTAATATGCTGTCGATGTTACGGCTCACTGAATCAGACACGGAGGCTTGCTGCAACGCTGAACTGGAAATATCGGCAATCAATTCAGCCAAATGTTGAGAAACCCGGCGTATATCCGCCAGTACCGTTCCCGCCATATCTGATAATCGCGCGCCTTCGACCACGCCCTGAGTTGATCGCTCCATCGCCACGACGGCTTCTTGAGCATCTTCCTGTACTGTTTTTACCAGCAGAGAAATCTGTCGTGCAGCACCACTACTACGCTCGGCTAAGCGCTGCACTTCTTCTGCCACGACTGCAAATCCACGACCGGCTTCCCCTGCTGATGCGGCTTGTATTGAGGCATTCAAAGCGAGCACATGAGTTTGCTCGGTAATGTCAGAAATCAGCTCAATAATGTCGCCAATTTCCAGCGACGAATCTCCTAAACGTTTTATACGTTTAGAGGTCTCTTGAATTTGATCGCGTAGTTGTTGCATGCTGCGTATCGCATCTTGCACCGCAAGCTCGCCCTCTTGTGCTGCTTGCAATGAAGACTGCGCTACATCGGATGACTCCGTCGCAGCGCGTGATACCTGATGTATCTGCGACGTCAGCTGTAATACCATCTGACCAGTTTGTTGAATTTCTGAGGATTGCCGCGCTGATAGCGACAGTAACTCGGTCGACATATGCTGCGCATTTTCACAAGAGGAACCAACCTGTAATGCCGTTTTTCTTACTTTGGCTAATAAACGACACAATTCTTCCAGTGTCACGTTCACTGAATCTGCGATAGCTCCAGTGACATCTTCTGAAACTGTGGCCTTAACGGTGAGATTACCTTCTGCGATTTACTGTAATTCATTCATAAGCCGCAAAATGGCGGCTTGATTTTGCTGATTAATCTGGCGTGCCGCTGTTTCTTCCTGCACCGCTTCTACTCGTCGACTTTCTGCCTCAACACGGTTGTGCTCAGCCTGCGCAGCTTTACGACGACTTTCCATGAGCAATGTCCATGCAACACCTGCTGCAAGTAATAGAGTGACAATTCCACTCAGCGTTAAACCCCAACTGGTCCAACTACTTGTTTGTTCTTGCTCGCGATAGCCCAACTGTAAATTAATCAGTTGCTCGCGTAAGGGCTCATTTTCCTGAAATAGGATGCGCTCTGCATTTTTAGCGGCAATGAACTTTCTGATATTCGATAAGGTACCGGCCAGTTCGCGACGATAATTTTCAAACGCAGCTTGAAGTTCGATCAGACGCGCGCGTGCATCGGGTTGTGTCGTTGCAGGCAATCGCAACACGGGACTACCTTCCAAAAACCCCATCAAAATATCGTTAAAGGTATTCGCATCTTTTCCCAGCATGAAGGCAGTCTCTTGATTGATTCCCTCGGGTGTCATGAATTCATTCATGCTCTTACCTAATCGCTGTGTAAGCATCACGAGCTGGCCAGCGGCCGCTACTTCGCGTGGCGATGCGCCGGTCTGCGCTAGCAAACTAGCGATCTGCTCAGATAACTCTAGCAATACGGGAGCAATGGTGTTGGCTGTTTTAAGTGTAGATTTAAAGCCTGTGAGTGCTTTTTCCATTTCCAAAATCTGACCCGAGGCCTGATCAGATTTAATCCAGGAATTTTTTATCGCGATGATTTGCTCGGAGCTGACTCTGTCAGCTGCAGGAATGGTGCGACCTTGCCACTCTCCACCGAGTGCCAATACATTAATTTGTTGAGTGATCGCGTTGCGACTTTGCGCAAGTTGAAGAAATGCTGCTTGATTGCCTTGTATGGCGTTGGGAGCCGCTTTACCCAAGCGTTGGGAATGCATTAGCAGATCACTGGCGACTTGAGTACGGCTTACCGCCATAGTTGTGTAGCGGGCGTTTAACCATGAGAATAAAACAAATGACAGAAAAAATATCGGGAACAAAATGAGTAAGAAGCGCTTAATTCGAGCTAAGGTCCATGCTGGCCATAGCTGCGAACTGCGCTGACTTAGATTCCGAAAAAACCGCGAGAGCCCATCCAAAATTCTGAATCCGGAAATCTTCGCTTTATCCTCCGATGGATTGGCTTGATTGGATTGAAACTCGGGCATCTGGTCAACATTCATGCACACCACTCCAAACAAAAATAATAGAGAAAAACAGAGCGCGATGCTCCCTACTGTCGCTGCTATCGCTACTCTGCATAAGCCTTTAAAAACACAGGATCTGCCAGCATCTGTGTCAGATTCAATTCGTACCAATCGACGTCATCGATGACATAGCGCGCACCCAACCACGGATGATTCGCGTTTGATCTGGATTTTGGTTGTGAATAATTTAGATCGAGTAACCCGCGCAAATCGGCTACCTGCAAAGCACAAGGCACAGATAAACGATCCGACAAAACGATCAAACGATCATTTTGATTATGTGAGTTCGCAGGCCCAGCCAGCAATCGATTAAAGTCAATCACACTGACTAATCTGCCGCGGTAATTCACCAAACCTTTAAACCAGTCATGGGTACCAGGAACAGCCACCACGGGTGGCATGGGCATGATTTCTATGGCGTCTTCCATTTGAATCAACCAGCGATATCCTCCGGCTGAAAACGCTAAACGTTTTTGTGAAACAGAATTCGACTGCTGTGCCGACTGAGTACGCGTCAGCAGATCGCGCTGATAGTCTCGTAAGGCCAGCTCTTTATCGGGTTTGGAAAGCGCGATATCAGACACAATTAATAATCACTAAGCATCATCACTAAGCACTGACGTTAATGAGCAGCGTCGCTATTTTTTGTAACAACAAAGCTTGATCAACGGGCTTGACCATGAAATCACGCGCACCTTGGCGTATACCCCAAATACGATCTGTTTCTTGGTTTTTGCTCGTGCAAATGATGACGGGCAAAGAACGCGTCGCAGGATCACGGGTAATTTCACGTGTCGCCTGAAATCCATTTTGACCGGGCATCACCACATCCATGATCACCAGATGCGGTGGGTTGCTTTTAATGGCCGCAAGCGCCGCTTCACCGTTATCTACCGCAGTCACTTGATATCCCTGCGATAAAAGCAATTCACTCAGAAAGTGTCTATCCGTCGGTGAGTCATCTACTACCAAAATACTGTGTCGGGTCATAAAAGCTCTTTTTAAAAGGAATCGAAAGTCCGCCGATAAAATCCATCGTCGGTAAGCAAACAAATCAGGTGTCCACTGCTTTAGGAATCAGATCCATGACTGTCTTGATCAAACTATCTTTGGTGAATGGCTTGGTGAGATAGGCACTCGCACCCGACAAAACGCCGCGCGCTCTATCGAACAAGCCATCTCGAGAGGAAAGTAAAACGATGGGGATATGATGAAACTGCTCGCTGGCACGAATCAGACTGCAAGTCTGATAGCCATCGAGTCTGGGCATGAGGATGTCGCAGAAAATCAGCGCGGGCGCCTGCTCAACAATACTCGACAAGGCCTCAAAACCATCTTGGGCCAAACGAACGGAGTAGCCCGCTTGAGAAAGGAAGATTTCCGCTGAACGACGAATCGTATTGCTATCGTCAACGACCAAGACATCAGGTCGAATTTTTGTCTGCGCTGTTAGTACATTCATTACACCACCCGCAGCAAGCTGTACGAAAATGGCGCAACTCTAACAAAAAAGACAACTACTTAAAATATTGGCAAATAAAATTCCTGCAGTCGGGGCTTTTTGGCGACAAATCTCATAAAACTAGCCTCACACCACCCGACTTAAGCAAGTTAGCGTAAGGCTTGAATCGATCAAATCAATTAAATCGCAACCATTTCAAAATCTTCTTTGCGCGCACCGCACTCAGGACATGTCCAATTCATTGGCACTTGATCCCAGCGAGTGCCTGGAGCAATGCCTTCTTCAGGTAAACCAGCCGCTTCATCGTATACCCAGCCGCAAATAAGGCACATCCATGTCTTGAATTCTTGCTCAGTCTCTTTATCGCTCACGGTACAGCCCTTAAAGTAGAATACTTGGCCTTCTATATTAATCTTTTCCTTGTGCAAAACCAAACTTCTCCGCTTGTTTTAACCTTTGGGGTCGCTGATCCCGTCGGCGCGACTGGCATACAAGCCGACCTTGCCGCATTCGCTGCAATGGGATGCCACGGTCTATCCGTGATTACTGCGCTGGCGATCTCTGACACCACGGGTGCTGAGGATCTGCAGGCCATTGATCCAGATTGGGTTGCGGATCAAGCACGCGTACTGCTCGAAGATATGCCGGTTAGTGCATTTAAGGTGGGATACATGGGCAGCATCGAGCATGTGTCTGTGATTGCTGAGATCGTCTCTGATTATCCAGAGATACCGCTAGTGCTGGATCCCTTCACCACAATGCTGCCTGACAAAGACGCTAGTGAAGAAGTATTAATGGCTATGCGTGAGTTATTAATACCTCAGACGACATTGC
>JBEDHZ010000134.1:0-6249 GCA_041173845.1 Pseudomonadota bacterium | reverse complement strand
ACTTCAATATCGGATAAATGTTTAATCCAATACGTACCGTAATAACCAGGAACGATAAGCTTGACTGGATAACCGTTCAACGTGGGGATGTCGGTCCCATTCATTTCATAGGCCAGCATCACTTCACCATCCATTGCATGCTGAACGTTGAGTGATTTAACAAAATCACCGCCGCCAAAAATCGGAAAATCAAGACCGTTAAAAACAACCTGGCGTGCACTGTCCTTAATTTCTGCACGGGCCAGTACATCTTTCAAAGGCACACCCACCCAACGCGCATTACCCATCGCGCCATTCGATAGCTGACCACCAGTGACACGAGGATTGAAATGACCGCGGCTATTACCTGAACACTGATTCACGGCTAGGTATTCGATCGGCTTAAATTGGCTACGCAATTGAGCCACTGTTAACTGAAAAGGTTTAGCGCACGCCGAACCACTGATATTAATGACATGCTTATCGCCATCGATCGATGTGGGAATAGCGGAATGGTGATACCGCACAAAAAACGCATCGTTTGGCGTAATCAAACCATGATTGAATACTTCAAATGGAGTCTCTAATTGCGGTGGGCGTGAAGTCAGAACAATCAGCGGACGCTTTTCAGGATACGTCGCCAAGAGCCGCTTTCCATTCGCGAACGGTAGTTCAACGGTAGCAGGTTCAGCCTGTGCTTCAGAAGCTAGTGGGCCAAGTAGGGCGGAGCCCACTAACGCCGCTCCACCTTTTAACATCTGGCGCCGCTGATTATTCTTATTTTGAAAATTTTCGCTCACGATGCCCCCACGCGTTTTAAGAATTTGCTTAGATTACTGCATTTTCTACACGCGTTGAATGGAACTGACAAATCCGAGCTTTAAGTAGGCAAAACATGCCCCAATGATTGAGCCATCTCGCATAGCTAGCTAAAACCTGAAGCCAAGCCACTTCAATCATAGTCTTTGAATAGCCATGCCAATTGCGCAGTTTGTAAATCACCCTAGCAGTTCAATCGCCGAAGCAAGATACGGCGCAATTCTCGCCATCCTTTGAAGCTCGTCAAATCCATCCAATTTATTAGAGCGAGAATACCTGTGACGGCTGGCAAGAAGTCCATTGAATCATTACTTCCCTTGCTTGGACGTTAGCTTGATCTCTGTTCACGTAGCGAATTGAGCAGGTCAATCTGATGCCAATCTAAAGAATATATTTTTAATTTACCTTCTACTAAGACAGGCTATTTCATGACTATTCGTACACTCATCTCTGCAAGTCTAATCGGTATCGTAATGGCAGTTAGCTCAGGATGCGCAGTCTCGCGCGGACAAGAAACAGTCGGTGGCTACGTCGATGATGCAGGCATCACGACGAAGGTTAAGGCTCAGCTATTGGATAATAAAGACGTCTCAGGGACATCGATTAGTGTCGAAACACTGAATGGAACGGTGATGTTGTCGGGCTTCGCTAAAAACACGAAAGAGAAAGATACCGCTGAACGAATCGCTAAAAACGTCAAAGGCGTGAAAGCGGTGAATAATAAAATTGAGGTTAAGCCGTGATTTTTTAAACCAGATTCAGCAACTCAAAATGCCGATTTACATTTTCAAAAATTTTGGCAGTTTTTGGAGATTCATTGCGACCACAACCCGTTTTGAATTATTTTCTGGCACCTCGTGCAACAAAATTCCAGGAAATATCACCAAAAGGCCTGGTTTGGGTTGTATCGCGAGACCATCTCCAAATACGATAGGAGCAGATTTTTCATCGGCCTCCAAATAGACAACCGCAGATAGATCACTGGGATAGTGCATATGTGGAATCGTGTGATCTGAAGTTTCATAGATCACACCCCAACAATCAGTGACTCTAATATCTAGATTCAAATGATCCAGATCTGCCTTTAGTTCTTCAGCAGAGATTTTTTTTGCGAGCGATTCGACCAAAGTACACAAAGGAGCGAACCTTGGATTCATTGTGTGACTTTTCCAAGGGCTCATGTACACGGCTTTAACATTGGAAGGCGTGCTCTCAGGATGAGTTGCCCTCATCTCATCAATCCCTATTCTAGCCTGCAGAAGAGCCTCAAAGTGCTCATGCAAACTAAACCAAAATACAGGCATGCTTGTCTTTGCAGACATCGTATTGGTGGTTGGGAGATTTTCCATAGTAGATAGATAGTTTCTTAAAAACTAAAACCCTTGCAACAAACCGCAGGACTTTTCTTTTGATACTGGCGGAGAGGGTGGGATTCGAACCCACGGTGGACTCGCGCCCACGCCTGATTTCGAGTCAGGTACATTCGACCACTCTGCCACCTCTCCGGGTCAAAACTAGCGTTTCCAATAACCTATGATTTTAACAGAAGTGTGACAGCTAGCGCTAATCTAAAGACCTACGGCTTTAACTGCTTTACTCCGCCCATATAGGGCCACAAAGCTTCGGGCACAGTAATGCTGCCATCCGCTTGCTGATAATTTTCCAAAATCGCTACTAAGGTACGGCCTACCGCCAAACCTGAACCATTTAATGTATGGAGTAATTCAGGCTTACCTTGAGCATTGCGAAATCTCGCCTGCATACGACGCGCCTGAAAGGTTTCGCAATTCGACACCGATGAAATTTCACGGTAAGTATTTTGAGCAGGAAGCCACACTTCCAGATCGTAAGTTTTAGCCGATCCAAAACCCATATCGCCAGTACACAGCGTAATTACGCGATACGGTAATCCTAATTTCTTAAGAATGTTTTCTGCATGGCCGCACATTTCTTCTAGCTGTTCATACGAATGATCAGGATGCGCCATATGAACCATTTCGACTTTATCGAATTGATGTTGTCGAATCATGCCTCGCGTATCACGACCATGGCTACCCGCTTCTGAACGAAAACAAGGCGAATGCGCGACTAAGCGCATGGGTAATTGATCTGCGCTGATAATTTCATCACGCACAAAATTGGTTAGTGTGACTTCAGCCGTAGGAATCAGATACAGCGCTTCACCTTCACCTTCTTGCCCGCCTTTTTTGACTGCAAAAAGATCAGCCTCAAATTTTGGTAACTGGCCAGTGCCACGCAAAGTATCGCTATTAACAATATAGGGTGTGTAGCATTCGGTATAGCCGTGGTCAGATGTATGCGTATCAAGCATGAACTGCGCAATAGCGCGATGCAGTCTAGCGATACCGCCTTTCATGACAGTAAATCGCGCACCTGAGAGCTTAGCGCCAGTATCAAAATCTAATCCCAGAGCAGCACCAAGGTCGACATGATCTTTAACCTCAAAATCAAACTGGCGAGGTGTGCCAACTTTGCGAAGCTCAACGTTGCCTGATTCATCGCTACCCGCAGGCACAGACTCATGCGGAAGATTCGGTATCGCTTGCATAAAGTCCGCAAGCTTTGTCTGAACGATGTCGAGCTGATCCGCTGAAGCTTTGAGTTCATCACCCAAACCGGCTACCTGATTCATGACAGCCGTCGTGTCTTCGCCTTTACCTTTGAGCGCACCAATTTGCTTGGACAGCGAATTACGCTGCGCTTGCAATTCCTCAGTACGAGTCTGGATAGATTTGCGCTCTGCCTCAAGAGCATTAAAGCTAGCCGTGTCCAGAATAAATTTGCGTTGCGCGAGGCGGGCTGCAACAGCCTCTATATCCTTGCGTAGAAGTTGAATGTCGATCATGGGAAGATGCGTCTGGTTAGATACAAAGACGAGATTGTACCAAGGGTGGGTACGGTCACGGTTTCATTGGGTTAGCAGTGATGAGACGACAGAAAGTTCATTTTTTACCGCTCGCTTTGTAGTCACTATCCAATTGCCTCAGATACGCTAGCTTTTCTGCGATCTTACCTTCCAAACCACGTGGGGACGGCTGATACCAGCCTGGCTCGCGAATACCCTCGGGAAGGTAAGTTTCGCCGGCAGCATAGGCGTCGGGTTCATCATGTGCGTAGCGATATAACTTACCGTAGCCCAGCTCTTTCATTAGCTTGGTGGGTGCATTACGAAGATGCTCGGGCACGGGGCGCGATGCATCATTGGCGATAAAAGATCGTACTTGGTTATAGGCGTTATAAACCGCATTAGATTTGGCTGCACAAGCAAGATAAACAACCGCCTCAGCTAATGCCAGTTCACCTTCGGGCGAGCCTAGTCGTTCATACGACTCGGCTGCATCCAACGTCAATCTCAATGCACGCGGATCAGCCAAGCCTATATCTTCGCTCGCCATACGTATCAGCCGCCGGCTTAGGTAACGAGGATCAGCACCACCATCCAGCATACGGACTAACCAATACAGCGCTGCATCGGGGTTTGATCCACGAACGGATTTATGCAGTGCGGATATCTGATCATAAAAAGCATCGCCACCTTTATCAAAGCGGCGCAGCGCATCACCCAAACTTTCTTTCAATAGTGAAGCGTCAATCACGCTGGCTTTTTTTTGTCGTGCAGCGCGCAAAACAATTTCGATATTATTTAAAAGTTTGCGGCCATCACCATCAGCACTAGCAGCCAATAATTGCTTAGCTTCTTGACCAATGCTGAATTCATTGTCGATAGCAATCGCACGATCGACTAATTGGAGTAAATCGTCAGTCGTTAATGACTTTAATACGTACACAGCAGCACGAGAAAGCAATGCCCCGTTTACTTCAAATGACGGGTTTTCAGTAGTGGCGCCAATAAACGTTAACAAGCCACTTTCCACATGCGGTAGAAAAGCGTCTTGCTGACTTTTATTAAAACGATGAACTTCATCAACGAACAAAATCGTTTGCCGACCCGAATTCGCTTGTATGACCTGAGCACGCTCCACCGCCTCACGGATATCTTTTACTCCGGAGAGAACGGCAGATAATGCGATGAACTCGGCATTGAAGCCCTGCGCCATTAAGCGCGCGAGCGTGGTCTTACCCACGCCTGGCGGTCCCCATAAAATCATAGAGTGTGGCTGACCCGACTCAAAAGCAACGCGCAAAGGCTTGCCTTCTGCGAGCAAATGTTCTTGTCCGATCACATCATCAAGGACTGCAGGGCGCAAGCGCTCAGCGAGAGGGGCACTCATGATTTATTGCTGAAGTACGTCGGCACCCTTGGGTAGGGTGAAATGAAATTGATTCGCTGGCAGTGAAGGATTTTTTTCAAACTTAGTAAAAGAAAGTAACGAGATCTGACCAAAACTATCGCGCAATTCCATCGCAACGGGCATACCATCTTTCAAGCCAATACCAATTTTTTCAAAACTAGTGTCTTTCGCTTTAGGGATGGCTTGTAACCACTCTATACCTTCACGCAGTCCACCTTCAGATAAGGTGAAATTTTTTTCCAAATCATTACTTCCAAAAAGTATCGCTGCTGGAGATGTGCCTATGGCATTACCTAGAATCTTGATCGTGACTTGATTAAGATCTTTATCGTAGATAAAAAGTTTTTCTCCATCCGCCTGCAAAATCTGCTCGTAGGGCTTTTGGTAGGTCCAGATAAATTTACCGGGGCGCGCAAACAGAAACACACCACTGGCGGTGGAAGAGACCCGCATCTTGCCGCCGTCTTCTTTCACCATACGCTGAGTAAATTCTCCACGCGCACTTTTGGTACCTGCTACAAACGCCTTAAATTGCTCCAGCGCTGACGCCTGCGCAAGCAAGGGCAGACAGATTAACAAGCTAAACAAAAATTTGATTTTCACAGAGCGCTCTTCACTCAATTCATTATTCAATGCTTGTTATTACTCAGCATTCCCAGTAGGAACCAAGATTTCGCGATTACCATTTGACTGCATCTGAGAGACGATACCGCTCTGCTCCATTTGCTCGAGCAGTCGCGCAGCACGGTTATAACCAATACGTAAATGACGCTGCACTAAGGATATCGATGCGCGTCGATTTTTGAGTACGATTCCCACCGCCTGATCGTATAAAGGATCGGCCTCGCCGCTAGGGGCGCCTATGCCACCGGCATCAGCGCCCTCCTCTGCCACGCCACCCTCGAGTATGCCCTCAATGTAATTCGGCTCGCCTTGAGATTTAAGGTGCTTTACCACGCGATGTACTTCTTCATCAGACACAAACGCACCGTGCACACGCACGGGTAAACCGGTACCCGGCGGCATGTAAAGCATGTCGCCCATACCCAGCAACGCCTCAGCGCCTTGTTGATCCAGAATAGTTCGTGAATCGATTTTGCTCGATACTTGAAACGCGATACGCGTTGGAATATTCGCTTTAATTAGCCCAGTAATCACATCAACTGATGGACGTTGT
>JBEDHZ010000133.1:0-9203 GCA_041173845.1 Pseudomonadota bacterium | reverse complement strand
TAAATAGAATCAGTCTGCCACGACGGCCGATCTGCTGTCTGCTTTGGTGATAAGTGGCTTCGCCAATAAATGCTAACATTTGGGCATTAACCGCCTAACTATGGGGAAATGCCATGAATGACCAGTCCGAGTTGTCGGCCATCCAGCTCAATCAACAGTATTTGGGGAACGGGAACTCTCCCAGCTTACCTTCTATCCCGGTATTTAAAACGCTGGCTGAAGAAAGGCTGCATCGCAAGCAAAAGCTAGCGGGTGCGTTTCGCTTATTCTCGCGCTTTGGCTTTGATGAGGGAGTAGCTGGTCATATCACTGCGCGCGATCCTGAATTTACGGATTCGTTTTGGGTCAATCCTTATGGCGTTCACTTTAGTCAGGTCAAAGTATCGAATTTGATTCGTGTTGACCACGAAGGTAACGTCGTTGAAGGTGATTATCCAGTCAACTGCGCTGCGTTTGCGATTCATGCTGCTGTTCACACCTTGCGCCCTGATGTAAATGCAGCTGCGCATACACACTCGCCGTATGGCCGTGCTTGGTCAGCCTTAGGTCGCACCTTGGATTGCATTACTCAAGATGCCTGTGCTTTCTATAATGATCATGCCGTGTATGACAATTTTGGTGGCGTGGCGGTCGAAGTCGATGAAGGTGTTCGCATCGCTCAAGCCTTGGGTCAGCACAAGGCAGCCATCTTGCAGAACCACGGCATCATCACTGCGGGTCAAACCGTCGATGCCGCAGCCTGGTGGTACATCTGTCTTGAGCGTAGCTGCCAGGTGCAGTTGTTGGCTGAAGCGGCTTCGCATGGCAAGCCACTTAAAACCATATCCCCTGAGTCAGCTCGTCAAACTTATGACATCGTCGGTTCTCCCTATGCGGGTTGGTTCCAATTCCAGCCACTGTATGCACGCATACTGAAAGAGCAGCCAGATTTCTTGGATTGATATTTTTTGCAAAGCTGCTATGAGTTTTAATTAGCAGCTTTGCATTTGTTAAGGCCAGACTTCTGTTATTGCGAAGTTAATTAGTCGATCAGCATGCGATGGATAGCAGGCTAGATTGATAAAATGTGCTGCTGGAAGTAAGCGAGCATGAAATCTGTTCGCGATACTTGGCAACCTCGGCAAAACGACGATTCATGGCAACCACATCGCTTAGCAGGCCTCCTGAGACTTTTGATTACATCATTGTGGGGGCCGGTGCCGCTGGAGCCATTCTAGCCAACCGCCTAAGCGAAGATGCAGACATCACTGTATGTTTGCTCGAAGCAGGCCCAAGTGACTGGCATCCCTGGCTACATATTCCTGCCGGCTTCGTCAAAGTTCTGTTTGATCCTCAATTTACCTGGCAATTTTCCTCTGAACCTCATTCTCAAACGATGGGGCGACGCGTACCTCTACCGCAGGGGCGTGTTCTCGGTGGTTCGAGCTCCATCAATGGTTTGGTCTACAACCGCGGTCAGCGAGAAGATTACGATGAATGGGCGGCGCTAGGTAATCGTGGTTGGAGCTACGCTGACGTTTTACCTTACTTTAAACAGAGCGAGCAGTATGCGTTGGGCGATTCTACGTTTCGTGGTCGGGATGGATTATTGCCAGTGACTGACATTGACTGGAAACATCCCATCAATGATGCATTTATCGCTGGTGCGCAGGGTATGGGAATTCCGCGTAATGAGGACTACAACGGTGCATCACAGGCAGGGGTAGGTTTTTTTCAGCGCACGATTCATCAGGGCTGGCGTATGAGTACATCGCGCACCTTTCTTAAGCCCGTTGGATCTCGTAGTAATCTCTCTACGCGTACACATGCGCGAGTTACGCGCATTGTGGTGGAGGGAGGGCGTGCAACAGGCGTGCAGTATGTGCGTGGCACTTCATCAGACAATCTGCGCGAAGTGCATGCGCGCCGTGAAGTCATTATCTGTGCGGGTGCGATTAATACTCCAAGGTTGTTACAGCTTTCAGGTATTGGTGATGCCGAATTTTTGCAATCCAAAGGAATACGCGTTCATCGTCATTTGCCGGGTGTAGGGCAGAATCTATCCGATCATTTTTCTATACGACTAGTCGCGCGTGCAAAAAATGCGCGCACCATGAACGAAATGTCGCGCGGTATACATTTAGTGGGGCAGGTGTCGCGTTGGTTAATGGGTAAGCCTAGCATCCTTGCATTGAGTCCTTCATTGATTCATTTTTTCTGCAATTCGCTGGGCGATGCGAGTCGCCCCGATTTACAAGGTGTATTTTCGCCAGCGAGCTATCGCGAAGGTTACGTTGGTATGTTGGATACGTATCCCGGTATGACGTGTGGGGTATGGCAGCATAGGCCTGAGAGTCGAGGGTATGTTCAGTTACGCAGTTCGGATCCGTTTGACGATCCTTTGATACAACCGAATTATCTCAGTCACGAACATGATCAGCAGACCTTGATTCGTGGCGTGCGCCTGGCGCGTCGTTTGTTGCAAACGCCAGAGCTAGCGCCGTATGTAGAATCAGAATCCATGCCGGGTAGTGATAAGACTACTGACGATGAATTGCTAAGTTTTATAAGACAATACGGTGTCTCTTCATACCATCTGAATGGTACGGCGCGTATGGGTAAGGCCGATGATCACCTGGCGGTAGTTGACGATGAATGTCGCGTGCATGGAATTCAAAATTTACGCATCGCTGATTCATCGGTGATGCCCACTATACCGTCAGCTAACATATGTGCTGCGACGATGATGATTGCTGAAAAAGCCGCCGATTTAATACGAGGACGTGCTCCTTTAGCTCCAACTAATTTCTAACAATAATAAAAATCATGGAAAACCCATCGTTTGATTACGTTATCGTCGGGGCAGGCGCGGCAGGCTGTGTGTTGGCACATCGTTTATGTGAGGACGGACGCTATAGCGTTTGCCTGCTGGAGGCGGGACCCTCCGATTTGCATCCGTTTATTCATATACCCGCAGGCTTTATTTATGTAGGTCACAATCCTAACTACACGTGGGATTTTTCAACCGAACCCTCCGAGGGATCGGCGGGTAGGCGTGTGACGACACGCATGGGTCGCACGCTGGGTGGTTCGAGTTCAATTAATGGTTTTAACTACACACGTGGTCAGCCTGAAGATTTTGATCAATGGGCCGCATTAGGTAATCAGGGCTGGCGTTATCAAGACATCCTGCCGTATTTCAAACGTTCTGAACGATTTTTAGGTCAAGGCGATCCTAGTGTGCGTGGTCGTGATGGCTTGCTACCCATTAGTGATTGTGACTGGCGACATCCGCTGTGCGATGCGTTTATTGAGTCTGCAGGTCAGTATGGTTTGCCGACGCATGTAGATTACAACCGTGGCGATCAAACCGGCGCTGGTTACTACCAGCGTTGGATACACAAAGGTCGACGCTTTAGTGCGGCGACGGCATTTCTTAATCCTGCAAAGGCAACAGGTCGTTTGACGATAAAGACCAGCGCGCATGTGAATCAAATACTGTTTGAAGGTAAGCGCGCAGTTGGTGTGAGCTACCAACATGAACATGGCGGAGCTGTGCATACAGTGCATGCCAAGCGTGAAGTAATCCTCTCAGCCGGTGCTGCGAATACGCCGAAAATTTTGCAGCTCTCTGGTGTGGGTCCGGTTGAGCAATTACAAAAATTCGGCATAGCCGTCGTACATGCATCGGAACACGTTGGTCAAAATTTTCAAGATCACTACATGATCCGCACCATTGTGCGCGTAAAAGGTGTGACCACTATTAATCACACTGCGCGTGGTATTCGATTAATTGGTGAAATCGCTAAATGGTTGATGGGTAAGCCAAGCGTAATAACGATTAGTCCATCAGTAGCGTTTGCATTTACAAAATCACGTCCTGAGCTAGCCTTGAATGACCTGCAGTTCCATTTTTCACCGGGTAGTTATGCGTCCGGTGTGGCAGGTCAGTTAGATAATTTTCCGGGTATGACTTTAGGTTTTTATCAGTTGCGTCCAACGAGTGCTGGGCAAGTCAGTTTGCGCTCGCGCGACCCGTTTGATTTACCGCTGGTTCAACCTAACTATTTACAAAGTTCGGAAGATCAGCAAGTCGCTATCGATGGATTGAGACTGTCTCGACACTTAATGCATAGCGCGCCGCTAATGCCTCACATTGAGCGTGATGAATTTCCTCCAGCGAGTGCTGCGAGTGATTCTGAATTGCTCGATTGCGCGCGCCAGCGCGGTACAACCGGTTGGCATTTTATGGGTACGTGCAGTATGGGCAAAGTGGTTGATGCGGACTTGCGTGTCAAAGGGATGGATGCATTACGTATTGTCGACGCCTCCATCATGCCCACTATGCCCTCTGGGAATACCGGTGCGCCGACCATGATGGTGGCTGAAAAAGCGGCCGATCTTATTTTAGGTAAAGCGCCTTTAGCCCCCTAGATGGGTGCTTGCTAAGCAAGGTCGTGGCGGGGCGCATCTTTTGTGGCAGACTCTGAGGTGAAGTAATCTCTTCAGTAGTCCCTACCGTTTCGATGAAATTTTCTGATCTCAGTCTAGATGCGTTGCTAAAGCATGAGCCAGGTGCCTTGTACGATCAAGCGCTGCGTTGGCGTCATGGCGATGGGCTGGGAACGGATTTGCATAGCGCCCGACGCGTATTTGGATTTCTTGCCTTGTGTCGTCACTCGGGAGCACGCTATCAGCTAGGTGTGATGAACTTGCGTGGCGAGGCAGGTGTAAAAGATAAGGTACGTGCCTTGATGTGGTTTAGGTTGGCGCAAGGTCGTGATGAGCTGCGGGCTGCTTCGCAAATCACGATGTTGAGTGAGGAATTAACGGGCATAGATGCGCGCCGCGCTCTAAAAATGATGGCCGAAGTGAACAAGGCAGTGAGCTGGCTTGTTGCAGCACGTAACCCGGAAGATGAAGGTAATGTGCCAGCGATGGCAGCGCTTGGTGCGCAGCTGCTGGCAGGGGTGGATGTAGAGCAGGATTCCACTATGGCGCTGGAATGGTTGCAGCGTGCAACGTACCGAAATAATTCCGATGCACAGTATCACTTGGGGTTGGCGTATGCCACGGCTAACGGCGTACGAAAAAATATAACTGAAGCCTTGCGATTACTTCAGCTGTCATCAGAACAAGATCATCGCGAAGCACGTTATCACTGGGCTAAATTACTTGAGCAACATCCCAAGCTAATACAAGCTAAGGGTCAAGTCAGACATTTGTATGAATCTGCGGCGAAGCAAGGATATGCACCCGCACAATTGAGGTTAGGTTATTTGCTTCGAGGCGAATGGATAGCACCGCTGCAAAATCCAATCGCAGATGAGACGTTAACGGGGCATAAGAAATCTGTATTTAAACGGCATAACGATCCTGATTTAATCAGTGCCTTAAAGTATTTCACGATGGCGGCTGAGCAGGGTAATGCCGATGCACAGTTTGAAGTAGGACAGATGCTTGCGCAGGGCCTGGGTACGAAGCAATTGTTTGAAGAAGCCATGCGTTGGTATGAATTATCAGCACGACAAGGCCATGCGAAGGCACAATTTAATATCGCTTTTTTATATGCCTACGGACAGGGTGTCGATCAAGATATCTTGAAAGCCTACGAGTGGTATCGCATTAGCCATTTGTGCGGTTATCTTCTGGCAAAAAAACCGATGGAATATACCGCTAAAAGATTAACCTTAGGTGAGATTGAAATGGCTGATTGGCGAGCTGACAGTTTTATGTATAACTTACCAGAACGTAAAGATAACTAACCTTAACTCGGAGATCGATGATGCGTATTTTTTTAATCAGCTTGATGATGACTATGTGTAGTTGGCCCGTACATGCAGCATTGAGTATTTTGACTGAAACGCGTGATGGCATTTTGTACATCGACAAAGAAGCTGCCGAAAAACAAGGCAACCTTCTGCGCGTTATGAGTACGCAAGATTTTCATAAACCCCAAACTTTGAACGGGCACGAGTACCTCAGTGCCAAAGCTTGGTATGACGTCGATTGTGATGGAAAGAAAATTCGTCAGGTTAGCTTAGAGATTTTCCCTGAAAACATGGCTATGGGCCCTACATTGCATAAAGAGTCTGAGGCTCAAGCCTGGGTTGCATCCGATCAGAGCAGAAGGTACGAGGCTATCTGGAAAGGCATTTGCTCTCAACGCTGATCAAAATCAAATTGAACGGTGGTTTGTGCTTTATTCAATCGATCAAAGTTTGTGCTTTATTCAATCGATCAAACGTAAGGCTTATGTGTTCTGCTGAGTGGGTGTGTGAGTTCCATCGATAGTCGCCTCAATGGGCGGTATTCAGCCAAAATAAACTTAATAAAAATCGTGAACTACCTGATCGATGAAACTATCAATTAAACACATGCTCTGAACGCAGGTCCGCTAGCGATTGGCCATGCCGATCAGCAAGCAGCCTGTGGACCAACCACCAGTAATTGATAAGAGGAAAATCATGAAAACCTGCCTGATCCTTATGGCGTTCCTGTCGCTTGCGGCTTGCAGCCATTTACCCGCAAACTCGTCCGCACAATCCAGTGCGGTTGTGCATCCTGACGTCTTTCATTCCTACATAGATTGATGTTTTTAAACTAAGTACCCGACCACCGGGCGACGTGCTTGCACGTTAGTCCGGTCGGTCATCGACTTTTATTTACGGATTACAAAAGTTCTTCGGGTGAAAAGTTCTTCAGGTAAAATCTGAACGGTCGTGCTTAAAAGAAGACTGAACGGAGACTGCATGGATCTGAACTACGCACCAGATGATTTAGCCTTTCGCGACACGGTACGCTCGTGGATAGCAGCGAATCTTCCCAAAGACTTGCAGCATAAGGTCTTGAATCACAAACGTTTGCAGCGCGAGGACTATGCGCGCTGGCACAAAATTGTTTATCGGCAGGGTTGGGTTGCTCCCGCTTGGCCTGTAGAGCATGGCGGCACGGGCTGGACCAAAGTTCAGCAGCATATTTGGGAAGAAGAGTGCGCACGCGCTGGTTCACCTCCGATTCTTGCTTTCGGCGTGAATATGGTCGGACCGGTGATCATTGCCTTTGGTAACGAAGCGCAGAAGAAGCACTATCTGCCGCGTATTCTTGCGTGCGATGACTGGTGGTGCCAAGGGTATTCTGAGCCAGGCTCGGGATCGGATCTGGCTTCGCTCAAAACGCGTGCAGAAAACAAAGGTGATCACTACATCGTCAACGGCCAAAAAACTTGGACCACATTGGCCCAGTATGCCGACATGATGTTTTGTTTAGTCAGAACCGATACGGGCGTGCGCAAGCAAGAAGGTATTTCGTTTCTGCTGATCGACATGAAAACGCCGGGTATCACAGTACGTCCTATCATTACTCTCGACGAAGATCACGAAGTCAATGAAGTCTTCTTCGACAATGTGCGTGTTCCTGCACAAAATCTCGTTGGCGAAGAAAATCGTGGCTGGACCTATGCAAAATATTTACTGGGTCATGAACGCACGAATATCGCTGCAGTTGGACGCTCTAAGCGTGAACTGATGTTCATTAAGCGACTCGCAATGCGCATGCAAAAAAATGGACAATCATTACTGCACGATCCTGTCTATGCGCACAAAGTAGCGGCCTTAGAGATGGATTTGATGGCATTGGAAGTCACCGTGCTGCGAGTGATTTATCAAGAGGCTAAGCAGCGCGCGCCAGGCCCTGAGGCATCGATGCTAAAAATCAAAGGTACCGAGATACAGCAGCGCTTGACTGAGCTGATGGTTGAAGCGGCTGGTCCTATGAGTCTGCCGTTTGATCCAACGTATCTTGAGGGTGATTCCGAGCACAGCATTGCAGCGGACGATGACGCAGCGCCTTTACTGCCGTATTACTTTAACTATCGTAAGACAACGATCTACGGTGGTTCAAATGAAATTCAGCGCAATATCATTACCCAGATGATTCTGGGTTTGTAGAGCGACTATTCAAGGAGATAACTATGGACTTTGATTTGTCGCCTGAGCAGCAGCAGCTTTTCGATGCGATTACACGCTGGGCTGAAAAAGATTACGGCTTTGAGACACGTAAAAAAATTATTCACTCAGAGAGTGGTCATTCAGATGCGGCGTGGAATGCACTCGCCGAATTAGGGGTGCTGGCATTACCTGTGCCCGCGGACTATGATGGTTTTGATGGCACAGCCATTGATCAGATGGTGGTGATGCAGGCACTGGGTCGTGCGTTAATCGTTGAGCCAGTGTTTGCTACTTTGCTAGGTGTGGAGTTTTTAAAACTCGCCACTGGACAAGGTGCATTACTGGCTAAAGTAGCCAGTGGCGAAATAAAGCTCGCGTGCGCGTTGAGCGAGCGGCAGTCACGTCATGAGTTGCACAATATTAGTTTGAGCGCTACCCGACAAGGCGATGGTTGGCTGTTGGATGGCGAAAAAGTGAATGTGCTGCACGCAGGCCAAGCCGATTATTTAATTGTGTCAGCACGTAGTCGTGGTGATGCGCGAGACACACATGGAATTTCTTTATTTGTGGTGCCCGTGAATAGTGCTGGTGTGACTTTGCATGAGAGTCGCAACAACGATGGCATGCGCAGCGCGATCGTTCAATTTAAGCAGGTACATGTGTCGGCTACAGCGCTGTTGGGTAAAGAATCAGAGGGTTGGGATGCGCTCGATGCAGCGGCGGATCATGGTGTGAGTTTGTTGTGTTCTGAAGCTCTGGGTGTGATGGAAGCCTTGCAGGCAGCAACTCTGGAGTACATTCGCACGCGTCAGCAATTCGGCGTGCCGATTGGTAAATTTCAAGTGCTACAGCATCGCATGGCCGATATGTTCATGCAGCTTGAGCAAGCGCGTTCTATGACAATGCTCGCTGCAGTGAAAGTCGCTTCAACGGATGCAGCTGAACGTCGTCGTGTGGTATCAGCGGCGAAAGCGCGAGTGGGCGAGGCGATGAAGTTTGTAGGTCAGCAAGCGGTGCAACTACACGGTGGCATGGGTGTCACGAATGAAATGCCCGCAGCGCATTATTTCAAACGGCTCTCTGCGATTGAACTGACACTGGGTGATACTGATCATCATCTGGCGCGATTTATTGCTCAACCTAGCTTTGCTAGTGTGGCTTGATTTTTCAGGAAATTTTCATGCGTAAATTTGCCACCGTAGCTGACTTACAAGCCGAAGTAGGAAATGAAATTGCTGTTTCTGAATGGATGATGATCTCGCAAGAGCGAGTCAA
>JBEDHZ010000132.1:0-6308 GCA_041173845.1 Pseudomonadota bacterium | reverse complement strand
TCCGATTTATATTCCAGTGACTCAGTTATGTGAAAAAGGGCGTATGGATTGGAATCAGCTTCCTGACGGATCGGGTGGACGATTGAATTTTCCTGCACCAATGCTTGAGGTGATGCCGGGTGATCACAAGCACTAGCGAAAGAGCGTCCCTGAAATGACAACAATTACACGCCTAGTAGTCCTAGCAAATTTGTCTTGTTACGCTGTGTTCTAACCATCTCAGCCACTGTTTGGTATTCTGTTGCTTGCGCGCGCAGAATCAAGCGAGCGTTCGAGGCTGGTAGTCCCTCAATGTATGCTGACTGTTGTGCGTGATTGCTGGATTCATAACATGCCATGATGCCGCATGGTTTGCTCTCGATATGGATGATAATTATGCGAAAACCGCTCGTAATAATAGTGGGACTGGTGCTTTTGATAGGTGTAATTTTTTCTGCCTATGTTTGGATAACCTTGTCGTGGTCGTACTCCACCGGCGAGCGAGCTGGTTTGATGCAAAAGGTGTCTCGCAAAGGCTGGCTGTGTAAAACCTGGGAAGGTGAGTTGCTATTAACAAGCATGCCGGGAGCTATTCCAGAAAAATTTGAATTTTCTGTGCGCGATGATGAGCTGGCAAATCAGTTGATGGAACATACGGGTCAAAAACTTGTGTTGACTTATGCTCAACACAAAGGGGTTCCCACCACGTGTTTTGGTGACACAGAATATTTTGTAGAAAAAATGCAGATCTTTAAAGAAAACAAAGCTGAATAAAAAACGAACCAGCGGTTTATGGAATCCAATTGAACTCTGATTGGTAATAGCCTTGATTAGATGATTGAAAAGTAAAAGCAAGCCTTAATCGAGCTTTAATGCTGCTGTCTATTTAGTAAGATTTGTTGTACGAAATAAGCTTAAGATTGTATGATGTTCCAGTGACGCAATTAGACGCTCGAATAAGACGCGCGAACAAGCCAATAATAACCATGCACGGCAACCACATCCCCCGCAAAACTATCCTCTCGCAGCTGATAGCATCTCTTTTGATGATAGGCGCTGGCTCAGTATTAGCAGACGATATTCGTTCTTTACCGCCAGTAGAAGTGGTGTCGCGCTACAGCCTGCTAGGTGCTGCTGATTCGGCTAATGAAGGGGCAGTTGGTCAGGCTCAGATTGACAATCGCGTGGTTGCCCGAACCGGCGAAGTATTAGAAGTGATCCCTGGTTTAATCGTTAGTCAGCACAGCGGTGAAGGTAAAGCGAATCAATATTTTTTACGGGGTTTTAATCTTGATCACGGTCTAGATTTCAAAATCACCTTGGATGGCATGCCAATTAATCAGCGCAGCCATGCACACGGACAGGGTTGGGCAGATCTCAACCCCTTAATTCCTGAGCTGATCTCAGCAATTAATTATCGTAAAGGCCCTTACTACGCCGTTGATGGCGATTTCGCTAATGCTGGTACAGCGAATATTTATTACACCGATACGGTTGATCGCGGAATTGCTAGTGTGGGTTTAGGTCAGAATGGTTTCTATCGAACCTTACTTTCAAATTCACCTAAATTTAATAATGGTAATTTGCTCTACGCGTTAGAGCTGTCGCACTACGATGGACCTTGGGATAATCCAGACAACTACCGAAAATATAACGGGATTCTGCGTTATTCCGAGGGGAATTCAGCGAATGGTTTTAACCTGACGGCCATGTCCTATTCAGGCAAGTGGAATTCTACCGACCAGATTCCCTACAACGATTACAAAAGTGGCTTGATTTCTCGTTGGGGGACTATGGATACATCGTCCGGAGCTTCAGCTAATCGTAATAGCCTTTCCGGAGAATGGCGGCAATCGGATGCAAGCGGTACGGTTCTGTTTCAAGCCTACATGATTCAAAACTATTTGGATTTGTATTCAAATTTTGAATACGCTGCGGCCAGCCAATTTAATCAACGCGATAGTCGAGTGACGACAGGTTTTAATTTGGCTCGCACATGGAATATCGAAGGTTTAGGCAAGGAAGCGACGAATACACTGGGGCTGCAAGCTCAAAACGACAATATTCACAATTCATTGAACAGCACAACGGCGCGTGTGCGTAATACCACCTGCCAGAGTGTGATTGCACAATGCCGCAGCGACCATATCACTCAAAGTAGTCTAGGTTTGTACGGTGAAAATCACGTCCACTGGAATGATTGGTTTCGTACAGTTGCCGGATTTCGTGGTGACTATTTTAGGTTTGCTAATCGAGGTTTGAGTAGTTCGACCGGTGACAATAATTCGGATACGGTCAATAACTTCATCGCCAGCCCTAAGCTCAATCTGGTTTTTGGTCCGTGGGCTAAAACAGAGTATTACTACAGCGTAGGCAATGGTTATCACTCAAATGATGCGCGTGGTGTGACGATAGGATCAGGAACTCGATCCGATGGGCTGGTTAAAACCTTTGGTCAGGAAGTAGGTATTCGAACGGAGATCATAGAAGGTTTACAAACGACATTAGCGCTGTTTCAACTCGATAGCGATTCTGAGATTGTGTACGCTGGCGACACGGGTTTGACAGAAGATTCAGGTCGCCGCAGTCGTCGAACGGGCTTTGAGTTTAATAACTATATAAAAGCCACAAAGTGGTTAACGCTTGATGCGGATTTTGCTTATGCCAAAGCGCGTTTCAGAGATGCGGGTGGCAGCGGAAAATATATTGAAGGTGCGGTCGAAGGTGTAGCGTCGATTTCAGCAATCATTGATAATCAAGGCCCATACAGCGGCTCGTTGCAGCTGCGGTACTTTGGCCCACGTCCGCTGACCGAAGATAATTCTATGCGTTCGGATTCGACGACAACCATCAATGGCAAGCTAGGATATCGAGTCAACAAAGATACAAAAATTGAGTTCATTGGGTTCAACCTGCTGAACACTCAAAGCTCGGCGATTGATTATGCCGTTGACTCTTACACCGGTGTGGGCGGCACCTCGAATACTGTTGGCCCGTATCGCGTATTTCACCCGATTGAATCACGAACATTTAGAGTCATGCTGATTACGCGTTATTGATTCAATTCCGCTTAATTCATCATTCACTGACAGGCTGCTCACGCCTTACATCATTTCATTCGGTTTCTAATTGCTCAAGTTCCTCGTTTAATTGGAGCCACTCAGATTCACAGTGTTCTAATTTTCGTTTGCTACTAACTTGAGAGTCCAACAATAGTTTCAATTCGTCTTTGCGAGCTGCATCATAAATAGTTGCATCTGCCATTGATGTTTCAATGCGTTCTAACTCTGCATTGATGACACTCATTTCTTTTTCAAGTTTGGCTAATTTTGTGACTAGAGGTTTTTTAAGAGCCGCTAGTTTCTGTCGCTCTTGCGCACTTAGTTTTTTCTGATCACTACGCTCGACTTTGGATGGTGCGATTGCGGTCGGTACTGGTGTCGATATCGGTGTCGATACTGGAGCATTACGAGCTGCATTTTGGGCTGCCAGTTTAGATTTCATCATCCAGTCGCGGTAATCATCTAGATCACCATCGAAGGGCGTCATTTTCCCATCAGCCACAATCACGAATTCATCCGAAGTAGCACGCAAGAGATGGCGATCATGCGAGACAAGCAGCATCGTGCCCTCGAATTGGGCCAATGCTTCGGTGAGTGCTTCACGTGTTTCCAGATCCAGGTGATTGGTTGGCTCATCAAGTAGCAGTAAGTTAGGTCGCTGCCAAACAATTAAAGCTAGGGCAAGTCGTGATTTCTCACCGCCAGAAAACGGCGCTATCGGGCTCTTCACCATATCACCAGGGAAATTGAATCGCCCTAAAAAATTTCGCAATTCTTGTTCGCGCACATCCGGCGCTATACGTGCCAGATGCATCAGAGGTGAATCATCGGGACGCAGCATTTCTAGTTGGTGCTGCGCAAAGTAACCAATGACGAGCCCTTTACCGAAATTTGCAACACCATGTAAAGGCTCGATATCACCAGCAATCGTTTTAATAAAGGTGGATTTACCCGCGCCATTCACCCCTAGCAATCCTATGCGCTGGCCTGGCGTTAAAGAAAAATTAATCCCTGCAACTATGCATTTTTCTTCTCCGTCATTACTGCGATAGCCTGCATCCACATCATCCAGTACTAGCAAGGGATTAGGTGCTCGCTCAGGCTCACGAAACTCAAAAGAAAATTCAGCTGCAGCACGTAAAGGCGCTAGCTCTTCCATCCGCGCTAAGGCCTTTACACGACTTTGTGCTTGTTTGGCTTTTGAGGCTTTTGCTTTGAATCGTTCAATGAAGGAGGTTAGGTGAGCACGCTTACGCTGCTGCTTATCTAATGCGGCTTCCATTAATTCGAGGTGCGCTGCGCGTTGGCGCTCAAAGGCGCTGTAATTCCCGCTATAGCGTTTAAGCTTGCGATCATCCACATGCACGGTCACATTCGAGACGCCATCAAGGAAATCTCTATCGTGCGAAATAATGAGTAATGTTCCGGGGTAGCGTTTTAACCATTCTTCCATCCAAAGAATTGCATCTAAATCAAGGTGATTGGTCGGTTCATCCAGCAGCAAAAGATCAGAAGGGCAAATCAGTGCCTGCGCAAGATTTAAACGCATACGCCAGCCACCCGAGAAACTTGCTACCGGCATGTCCATTTGCGCTAATGAAAAACCTAATCCATTCAATAATTGTTCTGCGCGTGAACGTATGGTGTAGGCATCGGCATCTGCTAATTTGCTATGGAGTTCACCAATTTGATTGCCGTCAGCGGCATCACCTTGTTGTTCGAGTAGGTCAAGCTCGTGTTCCAATGCACGTAAACCGACATCACCATCAATTGCATACTCGATTGCAGAGCGATCTAATGCGGGCGTTTCTTGCGCAACGTGTGACACACGCCATGTACGCGGAAAATCAATACTGCCCAAATCGGGATGTAGTTCATCGCGCAGCATGGCAAACAAGGTAGATTTACCTGAGCCATTAGCGCCAATGAGGCCGATTTTTTCGCCAGGGTTAAGCGTGAGATCGACTGCCTCAAACAGAGACTTTGTGCCACGCATCAGTGACAATTGCTGAAGACGAATCATGTGAAGCTAAGCAGACTAAAAGCCGCGGTGAGAGGGTGAATAAAGATCACAGCTGATCAGCTGTGAGTAAAAAGACCGAGGCATCGCCCGCGCTAGTAGATAACCAAGTGAGTCCCAGATCATGAAAGGCAGTTTCCGCGTGAGCAAACTCATTACCGATTTCCACAATCAGCAATCCCTTAGCGGTAAGCCTGTGTTTGGCTTCCTTCACTATACGACGCACTAAATCCATACCGTCTTTGCCACCCGCTAGTGCCATGTGAGGTTCGTGACGGTATTCTGCAGGCAGCGAGCTCATTGCGGTGCTGTTTACATACGGTGGGTTAGAAACAATCAAATCATATTTTTTGGCCGGTACTTTGTCGTACAGATCTGATTGAATCAAATGAATACGCTTTTCTAACTGATAATCTTCGACGTTGCGTTTAGCTACCTCGAGTGCGTCTGTCGATAAATCAACCGCATCGACGTGAGCATTCGGAAAAGTATCCGCTAGCATGATGGCTAAACAGCCTGAGCCGGTGCAAAGCTCCAATACGTTATGAACATTCCCTGCGTCGCCTATCCAAGGCTGAAAATGTTCTGGTATGAGCTCTGCAATGTAGGAGCGAGGAACAATCACACGCTGATCAACATAGAAACGATAGTCTGTCAGCCAAGCTTCATTCGTCAGATAAGCCGCAGGCAGTCTTTCTGAAGTGCGGCGATCTATTATTGCTAAAACAGCGGCAATTTCCTCGGGCAGCAGTCTGGCGTCCAGAAAAGGATCAAGCTTGTCGAGCGGTAGCTTGAGCGTATGCAGAATCAGATACGCAGCTTCATCATAGGCGCTGCTGCTGCCGTGTCCGAAAAATAGACCTTCGGTCATAAAGCGTGTCACAGCGTGGCGCAGCAAATCGCGCAGGGTTTGGTAGGGATGGGTCATTACGGCGCCCCGACTAAGCGGGAATCGAAAGCAATCAAACCGTAAGGATACCGGAATTGCCGCACTGCTATAGCAATTCCGGGGTTTTTCTCAAATGCAGGCTAGGGAGTTGCTTGATAAATTAGTGCACTACAAGAAGGACTGTGAAAATTCATAGCAGTAAATTTTCTAAAGTGCGACGGTAGATATTTTTCAGTGGGTCAATTTCTTCTACTGCGACGTGCTCATCAATTTTATGAATGCTGGCATTGGTGGGTCCGAATTCAACGACTTGCGGGCAGATTTGTGCAATAAAGCGACCATCGGATGTTCCACCTGT
>JBEDHZ010000131.1:0-6425 GCA_041173845.1 Pseudomonadota bacterium | reverse complement strand
GACGTCTGTTTTGCAAAATATTCAGGTAGGTGACAAGATCATCGTGGGCAAAAAGCCTACAGGTACTTTGCTGATCGATTATCTTTTGCCGGGCAAGAATTTGTATCTTATTTCTACCGGAACGGGATTAGCTCCTTTTCTCTCGATCATTCGTGATCCAGAGACGTATGAAAAATTTGAGCGGGTTATCTTAGTTCATGGCGTGCGTATAGTCAGCGAGCTGGCCTACCACGATTACTTGACCAATGAATTACCCAATCATGAATTTTTGGGCGAAATCGTAAAAGATGCGCTGGTCTACTATCCCACCGTGACACGTGAAGCTTTTACTAATCAGGGGCGGATTACTGATTTAATCAGTTCCGGTAAATTTTTCGCTGACATCGGTGAACAAGCCTTCGATCGTGAACGTGATCGAATAATGATCTGCGGCAGTCCAGAGATGTTGAAAGATTTGAAGGCGATGCTTGAACAGCGCGGCTTTAATGAAGGTAGTACCAGTAAGCCTGGCGACTTTGTGATTGAACGGGCGTTTGCTGAAAAATAATCATAACTAAACTATAGAACCTGAGCCTTGAATAAATTAGTTAAGGAGAAATAACCATGGGATTATTTGACGTATTCAAAGGAAAAACACCCGAACTCAATCCTCGCATTGCATTGGCAGTGGGATTGTTATTCATGACTTCGGCCGATGGTGCGATCGAACAAGAAGAGTTTGGTGTCTTGCTCGCCAATCTGCACGGTGATGAACGTTTGTTGGATGATGCGATGGCGTATGGCAAAGCGACGAAATTTGATGACTATCTTTCAGCCAGCGCAAATTTGCTCAATGAAGCACAAAAGATTTGTATCTTGTTGAATCTTGCGGATGCGCTTTTATCCGATGGTCACGCAGCTCCTCAAGAACAAGCGTTGTTTGAACGCTTCTTGAGTGGTTGGAACATCACGCGCGCTGCCTTTCAGCCGCACCTTGATGTCATCATCAAGAAAAATGATCACTCAGTGTTGAAATAAAAATATATCGCTTAAGCCAGACTTGATTAAAGCCTTCTTTTCAATCTGGTTTAAAGTAGATTTTGCACGATGCAAGTTGGCTGTATGTGCCAGTTTGCATCGTGTTTTAGTTTGAAGAGTTCAACTTAGAGCAGTGCCAGCGCTTCTTGTGCCGACACTCGGCCTTCGTCGGTGGGAATAACCCATACTTCAACACGACTGCTATCTGAGTGTATGGATTGCACAGAGTCGCCAGTGGCTTGTTGATTGCGAGCGCTGTCGATTGATACACCCAAATAGGCTAATGACAAGCCGACTTTAGCTCGTAATGCAGCGTCATGTTCTCCTATACCACCGGTGAACGCTAAGGCGTCTAATCCTTCTATACAGGCAGTCAGTGCACCGATCTCACGCACGACGCGATGAGTAAATAAATCTATCGCAAAGCGAGCGGCTTCCGAGTTCGAAGTCGACAACGCTCGCATATCTGCGCTTTCGCCCGATACCCCCAGTAAGCCACTTTGTTTGTAAATCAATTTTTCGATGGCATCATGATCCCAGCCTTGCTCCATTAAAAAGAGCAAAACGCCCGGATCTAATGCTCCACTGCGTGTCCCCATCATTAATCCATCGACCGCTGAAAATCCCATAGTCGTAGCGCGACTTTGGTGTTGAGTCGTAGCGCACAAACTCGCACCATTTCCTAGGTGCGCCATGATGGTTCGTCCGGCTGAACGAGGCGAGACTTGTTGCAATACGTGGGTAATGTATTGGTAGGACAGGCCGTGAAAGCCAAAACGTCGAATACCTTTGTCAGTGAGTTTGCGGTCGATAGCAAAGGTGGTTTCTAACGGTGAGAGTGTGCGATGAAATGCTGTATCAAAACACGCGACTTGCTTCAAGTCTGGGAACGATTCTGTGAACGCTACGATACCTGCTAAATTATGGGGTTGATGCAGCGGCGCTAAGGAATTCAAGGTCGCAAGTTTGTTCATTACTTCTGGAGTTACGATCGTACTCGCTGTAAACAAAGTACCACCGTGCACAACCCGATGGGAGATAGCTTGCAAAGTAATATCCGAAAAATTAGTGTGAAGTAGTTCTTTTAGTTGGGTGAGAGCGGTTTCAAAGGAGTCTTGGCCCGCAGCGATAGCAATGGTGTCTGTTTGTCGTGATTCACCTTTAGGTGCCCATTGAATGCGCGCGCGACCAGCGGGCTCCAGCCCCTCAATCGCACCGCTCATTTCGGCTTCACCAACAGTGTTATCGCGCACTGCATACAGTGCGAATTTAATGCTGGAAGAACCGACGTTAACCGCTAAGATGCTCACGATTGATTTTGTCGGTTGTGATGCGCAATCAATTTCGCCAGCAATGCCGATGCACAGCGAGCCATCGCTGTATCGGATCGACTGGTGAGGGCGATAGGCACGCGCGCACCTAACACCACACCAGCGCCATAAGCTTCGGAAAAAGTCTCTGCTTGCTTAATCATCATATTGCCGGCCTCAAGATCAGGCGCCACTAAGATATCGGCCTGACCGGCGACTAGTGATTGAATATGTTTAAGCTCAGCAGCTTGCGGTGAGATGGCGTTATCAAAGGCGAGCGGACCATCGAGTATGCCGCCGGTGATTTGTCCGCGATCAGCCATTTTGCAAAGCGCAGCGGCTTCTAAAGTGGACGGCATAGCTGGGTTAACAGTTTCTACAGCCGCTAGGATGGCAACCTTGGGTTCGCTGATACCCATGATGTGAGCAAAGTCTATGGCGTTTTTAACGATATCTACTTTGTCATCGAGTGTTGGCGCAATGTTTAATGCCGCATCAGTGATACACAGTGGCTTGGGATACATCGGCACTTGGAATCTATACACATGCGACATTCTGCGGCCAGTACGCAATTTGGGTTGCATAACAACTGCATGAATCAATTCATCCGTGTGCAAGCTGCCTTTCATCAAAGCCTCGACTTCGCGATCAGCCGCCATTTGGGCAGCGACATCAGCGGCTTCGTGGCTATGTTGAACGTTGATAATACGAATGCCGGTTAAATCGATGTTTGCTTTTTCAGCGATGGCACGAACTTTTTTTTCTGGCGCAATGATGATGGCTTTAATTAGGCCTGCATGTTGCGCATCCATAGCGCCGCGTAATGATTCTTCATCGCAGGGATGTACTACTCCGCAAGTCACTGCTTCTAAATGTGCCCCCAGGCTAAGTAACTGAGTATGTTGTTCATAGGGATTGGATAAGCTAATTTTCGGCGCATGAATTTTTGGTATGCGCAGTTTTTTTGTGGGTGCTAGTACGCGAGCTACGCCTGAAAGGACTTTGTCACCTTTTTGATTGACGAGTGAGCAATCCAGATCGATAGAATTTTTCTCGTCATTTTTAGAGGTGCAGGTGACAGTAACAGTTAATGTGTCACCGATACGCACAGGCCTGCTGAAGTGTAGATTTTGTTCCAGATAAATCGTGCCCGGGCCGGGGAATACGGTACCCAGTACCGTTGAAATTAACGCGCCACCCCACATGCCATGACCAATGATTCCGTGAAACAGCGTTTGGCTGGAATACACCGGATCCATGTGAGCAGGATTGATATCGCCTGAAACGGCAGCAAAGGCTTTGATATCGTCGGGTGTCAGGGTGCGCGTGATTTCAGCGCTGTCGCCCACGTCAATTTCTGAGTAGATAAAATTGACCAGCCATTCATCGTTGGAATTGTCAGCAGTAATTTTGATATTTTTCATGGTCTTAGCTTAAGCAACAGCGTGGCATCCTGCATCGACATAAATGGTTTGTCCTGTCATGCCACTTGAGGCATCGGAGGATAAGAAAACCGCTAAATTAGCAATCTCTTCTAATTTAACCAATCGCTTAAGTGGCGCTACGGACTTGCTATGCTCGAGTAATTCATCAAACGACTCAATCCCCGACGCGGCGCGCGTCATGATGGGGCCGGGGGATACGGCATGAACCCGAATAGCTTGTGGGCCTAACTCAATCGCCATATATCTGACTAGCGATTCGAGTGCCGCTTTGACTGGACCCATTAAGCCGTAGTGAGGTACGGCTCGTTGCGCGCCAAGATAAGTCATCGTGATCAGACTACCGCCTTCAGGCATGTGATTGACACAGACTTTAGCTAAGGTCGCAAATGAATGGCATGAAATTTCCATCGCTCTGGAAAAACCCTCACTACTAGTGTCTGTAACGTGTGCATGCAAATCGTCTAAAGGCGCCCACGCAAGTGAATGAATTACAAAGTCTAACTGTCCCAATTGCTTAGCGGCGTCTTCAACGACCTGAGCTAAGGCATCGGGTTCTTCCACATTACAGTTGAGCAAAGGAATTGAGATTGAATCTGTGAGCGGCTGAACGTAGGTTCGTGCTTTGTCATTCAGGCAGGTAGCAATTAATTCAGCACCTTGTTCGTGAGCGATCTTGGCGCATTCCCAGGCAATGCTGTGCTCGTTGGCGATTCCTAAGATCAGTCCTTTTTTGCCTGAGAGATTGAATGGGGACGGTGGCAAGGTGTGTGATTTCGATACTGACATTGACTAATAGCCTTTACGCAAAAACTAAATTTTAATCAGGATAGCGCACCATGACGTACTCACCTGGGGCATCGCACAAGGAGTTGACGCTTGAGGGTGAGCGTGCCGGAATTTTTTTGCTGCTATGTTGTTCTAACCAAGTAGACCAAGCTTCCCACCATGATCCTTCAGTGGTAGGCGTTTTGCGTGCCCATTCATCGGGGTCGGTCCAGCCGTTATCTTTGGAGGTGTGGCTGAGTTGGTAGTGGCGATTATGATGACCCGGCTCTGAAATAATGCCCGCATTGTGGCCGCCTGCAGCTAAGACAAACGTAATGTCGGTGTCACACAGTAAATGAATTTTATAGACGGAATGCCAAGGCGATACGTGATCACGGGCAGTGCCTACGACCATCATCGGTGAGCGTATATCCATCAGAGCAACCGCAGAGTCGTTTAATCTGTAATAACCAGCCGCGAGAGCATTGTTCAGGAATAAATGATCTAGGTATTCGTTATGCATACGCTCTGGCAATCGCGTGTGATCCGAATTCCAGCTCATCATATCGATACCCACTTCATCTTTGCCCAGTAGGTAGCGCTGCGTGATTTGCGACCAAATCAAATCGCGTGAATTTAAAAACCTAAATGAATCTAACATCTGACGACCAGAAAAATATCCAGTACGCGACATTTCTTCACGCAGGCTTTTTAATTGATCATGATCGATGAAAACACCGAGTTCTCCCGGTTCGCTAAATTCTACTTGCGCCGCTAATAAAGTCACACTCGCTAAGCTTGGATAATGGTGATCGCCATTGGCTTGGATTTTTGCCAGATACGAAGCGGCGATCGCTAAAAAAGTACCGCCTAGGCAGTAACCCATGGCATGCACCTGATTCGAGTCACTGTTTTTCTGGACGGCAGCAAGGGCATCAAGTACCCCGTGATTAACATAGTCGCTTAAACCCACATCGCGCATGGCTCCATCTGGATTGCGCCATGAAATCATAAAGACCGTAAATCCTTGTGACACTAAATAGCGCACCATCGAATTGTGAGGCGACAAATCGAGGATGTAGTATTTCATGATGCATGACGGAACAATCAGCAAAGGCTCCGCCTGAACTTCTTTAGTGGTTGGGCTGTACTGAATCAGTTCAATCAAATCATTTCTGAAAACAACCTTGCCGGGCGTGATGGCGACATCTTTACCCACCGCATAATGGAGGGGTTCAACGTTATCGGATGATGGGTTCGTTTTTTTCTGCAGATCGTGATACTGATCGTGCATAAAATTTTGCCAGCCGTTTATCCAGCTGGCCCCCAAACTTTCTATGCCTTCTTTGAAAACTTCAGGATTAGTCAGCGCTGAATTCGAAGGAGAGAGGGCATCCATGGACTGTTTGGTAAAAAATTTCACCAGATGCTGATGATGAGGATTCATTCCCTCGATCTGTGCAGCATCGCGCCACCATTCTTCTACAGTCTTGTAATTATTTTTTATGACGTTGTAGGGCCATTGACTCCAGGCAGGATCTTTGAAACGCGCATCAGTATCTGGCTCATCAGCCGTTGTGGGTTGAGTCGTTAACTGAAGATTTTTTTCTGCGGCGCGTAAATAGCTTTGCCATGCGTCATAAAAACGCAATCCCTGCGAGCCGGGTGAAGTGCTTAAATGTGCCAGCCAATCCGCATAAGCCAACCCTAACGAAATAGGCGATAAGCCATGTGCGAGTGTTGATAACTGTTTGTGAGTCGCTGCATCAATGGATTGAGCCAATTTTTCCATCTTGGCCCGATCGGATGGATGGTCATCGATTGATTTTTTCATTATTTTTAAATCTCGGGTGATATCTATGAAGAACGCTGAATGATCCTTTGTTTT
>JBEDHZ010000130.1:0-10812 GCA_041173845.1 Pseudomonadota bacterium | reverse complement strand
TGATGAAAAATGACCCAGTTTGGCGTGAACGTGAATTTGCACACGCACCGTTAGCGCTAACGCTCAATCCAGCTATGAATCCGCAGATGCCAATGACAATTGTGTTCGGTCGTGAACCAGTCAATCAACCTTTTGTGCTGACACTTTCTTTAGCCGGTCAAAGTGCTTCCGTGTCGGCGGATGGTTTGGGAAATTTCGAAGTGAAATGAATATGCCTTTGCCATCAATGCCATCGCAGAGTATTTATTCGCTACGTATGCAATCGGGTTATTCGACCCATATCTTTGCACGAGCGGATGGTTTTACCTTGCTCGAGGTATTAGTGGCCTTGGTCATCATCGGTACGGCGTTTGCAGCAAGTTTGCGTGCCATTTCTAGTCTTACACAAAACAGTGGCGATTTACGTGCTTCGATGATGGCAACCTGGTCGGCGGAAAATCGGCTCTCACAAATTCGCCTGGCTCAAGAATGGCCGCCATTGGGCACGCGAAGTTTTGACTGTCCGCAGGCTGAGCTATCACTACGTTGTGATGAAACGATTTACTCAACGCCAAATCCTTCATTTCGTCGAGTCGAAGTAGCAGTTATTGATAATCGCGACACGAGTCGAAAACTAATCACCCTTTCTCAGATCGTGCCGAATGCTTTGTAATTGCCATCAAAGATCGCAATCGATAAAGCAACTCTCATCAATGACTAAGCGTCGCTTATGTCAACCGGGTTTGACCTTGATCGAATTGCTAGTCGCTATTGGCGTGCTAGCCTTTATCGCTGTGATGGCATGGCATGGTTTAGATAGTCTTACGCGTACCCGCGAAAGTTTGAATCACGAGCTTGAACAAGCTCACAGCTTGCAATTGACCTTGGCGCAGTGGCAAATCGATTGTGCCAATGCGGTGGACGCAGATTTGCTCGATGGTCATGCTCCATTATTGATTGAAAACAGTCAATTTGTACTAACGCGACGAGTGCAGATGGAAGCTCAACCTAGTGCTCTGCAAATCGTGACATGGCGTTTAAATCAAGGTGTGTTGTCGCGTTCCGCTTTGCCACCTACCCGCGATTTAACGCCACTCGAAGTAGGCTGGCAGCAAGCACTCAACAGCAATGAGTCGGCGGTCAATTTGCTTACTGGTGTGACAGGGTTAAGGTTTCGTGTTTGGGCCAGTGATGGTCGGGGTTGGCGACCATGGGAAACAGCATCGCAAGGATTAGTTTCACACGGCGCATTAGCCAATTCGCAGACGGGTACTACATCGACCCAATTGGTATGGCGTGGTGTTGAAATGTCATTACAGCTATCTGACAGGGCTGCGCCACTGACAAAAATCTTTTTGTTGGGTACAACGTGAGGCGTACTCACGAATCACGTCTAGTGAAGCAAGATGGCGTCGCCATCATTACCGCTTTATTGTTAACCACACTAGCCATTGGTGTTGTGACGAGTTTGTTTTGGCATCAGCAAGTACAAGTTCGATCAATTGAGAATCAACGCTTGCAATTACAAAAACAATGGATTCTGCGTGGCGCCTTGGATTGGGCGCGTTTGATTCTGCGCGAGGATGGAAAATTTACCAATGTCGATGATTTGACTGAGCCTTGGGCTGTGCCGTTAGCCGATACGCGCTTGGATAATTATGTAACGCCGGATGCCATGGGTTCGGATGTGGCCAGTGCTCTGCTTTCAGGCTCGATTCAAGACGCTCAATCGTGCTTAAACCTATCTACATTGGCAAGTCACGGTGTGATTAATCCTGTTGATGTCGCTGCGTTTGAAAAGCTATTGGGTGCCTTGCATCAAGATACGAGCCTTGCAAAAGCGGCGGCACAACAAATTGCGCTGACCCAAAGTCATAGTGATTCTCAACCCGGCACACCCAGACCAATAGCATTTATTCAAATCGATGATTTACTTGCAGTGCCGGGGTATACGCCATTAGTTATTGCCGCTTTGCGGGATTACATTATATTTTTACCGCGTGCGACACCCGTAAATATCAACACCGCGAGTGCTGAAGTGTTAGCGGCACGGCTGCCGCAGCTTTCACGCTCGGATGTCAGTTTGTTGGTGGCGCATAGACGCACATCGAGTTTTCATGATTTGCATGAAGTGGCGATCTATCTGCCTGGATCACCCGATCCTGATCCCACATTACTTTCAGTCGCAACACATTATTTTTTAGTGAATGGACACATCACTATTCAACACGCGGCTTTACAGGTTCAAGGCTTGGTTGAACGCAGCGGTTCAGCGACGTATCTTTTATGGCTGCGTGAAACGTAAGACTTGGGATAAAAAATGCGAGGTATTAGGCATGAGGATCAACGATCGTGATTGATTTGTCGAAATCGATTTTATATTTACGTATACCTTCTCGTGCTGACACTCAAGCAACAGAGTATCGAACTCTATCGTTTCCATTTGCCGTGGCTACGAATGGACGTTTGCAGCGCGAAGGTTTTGCGCGCCTGGATACGTTGTCGTCATTAATGACCAATGTTCATCGCGTGATTTTGCTACCTGCTGCAAGTGATATCACTGTACTTCGCGTCAGCGTGCCACCACTGTCAGCGACCCGTCTAAAGAATGCATTACCAGCACTGGTGGAAGAGTCCTTGTTGGGTGATGCCGCTGATTGCCAGATAGTAGCGGGGCCTGATAGTCAGGGGGTGCGCACGGTTGCCGTGATTGATCGTGCGTGGTTACGACTATGGAGTGATCGCGTGCGCAGCTTGGGAGCACATCGCCTTTCTGCCAAGCCGATGCAACTGTGCTTACCTTTGTTTGAGGGCAGGGTATCCGCATCATTAATTCGGTTCGCAAGTAATAACTCGGAATCGCATGAATTGGTATTGCGATTTGGCGTGGGCGAAGGTACTGGTGTGCCACTCGGTGAAAAAAAAGATGATGCCGCATCTACTTTGCACATGCTTCACACCTTGTCCACGCTCTCTGTTGGCAAGTCCGTTGATCTGGCTTTGCCGCGTGAAGAACTCGAGCGCTATCAACGATGCTTGTCCGACGATACTGCACCTGCCAGTGAGATTAAGCTGAGAGTCGCCAGTTGGACTGAGTGGATAGCCAACATTGATGATTGCGACATTGATTTAATGATGGGCGCAATGCGCAATGAGAAATCGGTATTTGATAGTCGACGTTGGCGTGCGGCGGCAGTATTTGCCAGCACCATTATTGTGCTGAATATTGCGGCGCTGAATTGGGATTGGTGGCGACTTCATCGCGAAAGCCAGCGATTGCAGCGTGATATGCAACATCTCTACAGCACAGCGTTTCAGGAGGCGGCGAGTGCAGAGACAATCGATCCGACGAATGCGCTCGCAGGTATGAAAAAACGACGGATAGCTTTACGTCGTGCGGCGGGCGAATCATCGACCGATGATTTTTTAGTGTTGTCAGCAGCGCTCGGCGATGCATGGCCGTTACTGCAACAACTCGTCCATATTGATACACGTGCGATTGCATCGATTGATTATAGAAATGCCGCATTAGAGTTACATCTAAAACCGGGACCGCAATTGGCGTTAGATGTGGCGCGCAAAGTGTTGTCTGAGCGAGGTCTAGAACTTAGTGCAGGTAGTGACGTAACGCTATGGAAAATACGAAGCAGTCGATGACAATAACAGCGGCAATTTCAAAAGCATGGCAAGTGCGCAATCAGCGTGAGAAGCAATGGCTGACGCTAGCGGCAGCGATCTTAATCTCTTGGTTGGGATGGGTATTGTTAGTGAACCCCGCGCTACGTGGACGTGCCCATTGGCAGCGTGAATTACCCACTATGCAAAATGAGTTGGCTCAGATGCGCTCATTATTGACTGATATTAGTAAGCTACCGCCGTATAGTAAAGAATCATTGGTACCGGTGTCGCGACAAACATTAGAAACCAGTCTGGTTGAAAAAGGGCTGAGGGCAGAAAATCTTGAGATTGCAGATGGCTATGTGAAGGCACGGTTTATCGACATCTCATTTTCTTCTTTTGCTGAGCTTTTGCAGCAGTGGCAAATTACCTCGCAACTAGTGGTTGAAGAAGTGACGGTGACAGCGCGTGACCGCATTGATCGAGTAGACGTCAGCGTTTCATTAAAACGCGCATTATGAAACGTGGGTTGCTGTGGAGTGCCGCAGCAATCATATCGGTTTTAGTTACGGTACTCATCAATCTTCCAGCGGCATGGCTTGCTCCATTGATGGAGCGCAAAACAGGCCACCATTTCACACTCGCTGATGTCCAAGGCACGCTATGGTCCGGCTCGGGCTATCTTGCGCTTGTTAATCATTCAGAAACACCGACAACATCAGCACCACTTGCGTTGCCCGGTCGATTTGAGTGGAACTTGTCGCCATGGGTGTTGCTGGGTGAAGTCGATGCACGAATCACGAATTCGCAATTACTCGATCATGCATTGACGGTGTCAGGTAGTTGGCGCAAATGGCAATTAGGCGAATTCAATCTTCGGTTGCCCGCAAGTCAGCTCGTACTCTTGGGCTCGCCACTTAATACCCTAAGGCCTTCTGGAGAGATGCGCTTGGCGGCATCAGTTTTACTACTCATACCTAACCCCGATGGGCTGGAGATTCATGGCGCTATGCAATTGAACTTAACTGAAATTGCATCAGCTTTGTCGCCCGTCAAACCGTTAGGGAACTATCGTGTGGAATTCGAGTGGCAAGGAAAGCGCGCTCAGTTAACACTGGTTACGCTCTCTGGAGCATTGCAGCTCAAAGGTAGTGGTGCGCTGGACAACGGTCATGTGCGTTTTTCTGGACAGGCTTGGGCCGTGCCGGAGCAAGAGCCTCGATTAATAAATTTACTCAATCTCTTAGGGCGGCGTCATCAAGTAGAAAACCATAACGTGTTTGCCATCGAATTCATGTAACCGCCTAAAAATTAAATTTTCTATGTCCCCAGCAGCAGTGCGTTATCTGATCAATTATCCCGTTCGCTACTTGAGCGCACATGCGCTACGCCCTCGCTATGTGACCACGTTGTTGTTGCTGATAGCTTCAATGACACAGAGCCAAACATGGGCACAAGATCCTGCCAACAATCAAGCGAACTTAAATTTTGTGGGTGCCGATATCGAAGCGGTGGTGCGCGCGATTGGTCATTACACGGGAAATACTTTTGTGATTGATCCGCGCGTTAAAGGCACGATCAATCTGGTGTCAGAAAAGCCAGTCTCTAAGATGCAAGCTCTAGAAATGCTGAGTTCGGTATTGCGTTTGCAAGGCTTCTCTGTGGTGAATACACCGGACTATGTCAAGGTAGTTCCAGAAGCTGAAGCAAAGTTACAAGCAGGGCCGGTGCAAGCCGAAAAAGAAAGAGGTCATGGAGATCAAGTCATCACACGCGTGTTTCACCTCAATCATGAAAGTGCGAGTGGACTGATCACGATACTTAGGCCACTGATTGCGCCCAATAATGTGATCGCTGCTGATCCCACTAATAACACCCTGATCATCACTGACTATGCAGATAATATCAAACGCTTAGCGCGCATCATTACTTCTATCGATACTCCGGCGATTGGTGAGCTCGATGTCGTTAAGCTTGAACACGCCATTGCGATTGATCTCACGATTACAGCGAATAAATTATTAGATTCTGGTGGAGGGCCGGGCACGGTTGATCCCGCACGCGTTTTATTATTGGCAGATTCACGGACGAATTCTGTGATTATTCGTGCGCCGACTACAGCACGCGCTAATTTGGCGCGCACGCTGATCGCTAAGTTAGATAAACCGACGCTGGTACCGGGAAATGTGCACGTTGTTTATTTACGAAATGCTGAAGCGACTAAGCTCGCTCAAGTATTGCGCGCAGTCGTGGCGAGCGAGCTAAATGCTTCAACGGCTGCTAATGCATCGAATGCTGTTAGCCCATCGATCAATCAAGCAGTAACACAGGCCGTGATGCAGCAAGGCAGTAATTCACCACCACCGTCATCGCCTACGCCTATGCAAGGTCCGTTACCGACGGGTGGCGCAACAGGTTTTATTCAAGCCGATCCAACTACCAATACACTCATCATCACTGCGAATGAACGTGTGTATCGTAATTTGCGAGGCATTATTGATCAGCTTGATGCGCGTCGTGCTCAGGTATATGTGGAATCGTTGATTGTTGAAGTGAGTGCCGATAAAGCGGCTGAGTTTGGAATTCAGTGGGCAGGTGTTTCCGGTGATAGTGGCAGTAATTTGCGTGTGGGTTTACTCACCGGATTTTCTAGCGAGGGTAATAATTTAGTATCGCAGGCTTCATCGCTGCTGGGGGCTAGCAAATTACCAATACCGCCAGGTAATGGATTAACAGCGCTACTGTTTAAGCAGAGTAGTGGTGGAGTGGGGCTGGGTATGTTGGCGCGCGCGCTCGAGAAAAATGTTAAAGCAAATATTCTGTCTATGCCCAATTTAATCACTCTTGATAATGAAGAGGCGCGCATTATCGTTGGGCAGAATGTACCGTTCATTACAGGACAATTTACTACCGCTGCTTCCGGCGGTTCCGCTGGAGTTAATCCATTTCAAACGATAGAGCGCCGCGATATTGGTTTGTCGTTGCGCGTGCGGCCACAAATCTCTGAAGGTGGCACAGTGCGTATGGCCATTTATCAAGAGACGTCAAATATTCAACAGTCCACCGTATCGGGACTAATCACTAGTAAACGATCGATTGATACGAATGTGTTGGTGGATGATGGGCAGATCATTGTTTTAGGTGGGCTGATTGAAGATACGGTGAATGACACAGTAGAAAAAATTCCTATCCTGGGTGACATTCCTTTCCTCGGCTATTTCTTTCGTTATCAATCGAAGCAGCGCGCTAAAACGAATTTAATGGTTTTTATACGGCCGACAGTGATACGTACCGATAACCAGAGCATTGCTGTTGCTAGTGATCGCTATGACTACATTCGCGGTGCGCAGCAAGCTGTTCAGCCAGAGCAAAATGTTTTTTTACCGCATACCGATACGCCTTTTTTGCCGCCATTGCAGCAAGGCCGACCTCTAGGCGGCAATTTATTACAGCGCGATTTTAATGAGCCGGAAGGTGGGCCTATGCCAGTAATACCATCCTCCTCCTCTGGTTCTTCAACATCATCGATGCAACCAACAGTTCCATTGGAAGTTTATCCGGTTGATTCACCCGTCATTAACTCACGCTGAATACGCACAGGATGACCTCGCTGTTCTTGGACTCAATTTTTGTTTGTATGACTACTATCGTTACCTAATGATAATGAAAAAAGAATTCTGGCAGTAATGACGACGATTCACGACCCACGTTTGTTGCCATTTAGTTTCTCTAGAAATTTTGGACTACTTGCGCAAGCTGGCGTTGGTGAGGAGGGTACCGATGTTTGGATATCTTCCGCGACTAAATCATCGGCTATTGCTGAAGTAGGACGTCGCTTTGGGCGCTTGCGCCTTCACACTATGGCGCGTGAACAGTTAGAAGCGGCTATTGCAAAAGCGTATGCGGGCAGTGGCGATGATGCTGCACAAATCGTTGATGAGGTCGAGTCAGATTTAGATTTGACGCGCTTAATGCAAGAAATGCCAGCCGTAGAAGATTTGCTTGAAGCTGCAGACGATGCGCCTGTAATTCGCATGATTAATGCGCTATTAACGCAAGCCTTGCGTGAAGGTGCATCAGATATTCATATAGAGCCATTTGAGCAAATTTCGGTAGTACGTTTTCGTATTGATGGCCGTTTACGTGATGTGGCCAGACCTAAACGTGGGCTACATGCGGCGCTCATATCGCGTATCAAAATTATGTCGCAGCTCGATATTTCAGAAAAACGATTGCCCCAAGATGGACGCATTACTTTGCGGGTGGGAGGGAGGCCAGTGGATGTGCGTGTCTCTACTCTGCCAACCGGTCATGGCGAGCGAGCCGTTTTACGCTTACTCGACAAAGAAGGGGGGCGACTCGATTTGCAGCAGCTGGGAATGAGTGAAACTACGCGTGCTCAGTTTGATCATTTAATAGCACAGCCACATGGCATTGTATTAGTCACTGGCCCGACTGGCTCGGGTAAAACAACCACTCTTTATGCAGCGTTATCGCGCTTGAATGCATCGACTACCAATATTCTGACCGTTGAAGACCCTATCGAATATGAGTTAGCGGGCGTGGGACAGACGCAGGTGAATGCGCGTATAGAAATGACGTTTGCAAAAGCGCTGCGCGCTATTTTGCGACAAGACCCCGATGTGATCATGATCGGTGAAATCCGTGATTTAGAAACAGCCCAGATTGCAGTTCAGGCATCGCTCACGGGTCACTTAGTACTGACGACGCTACACACGAATGATGCTGCTGCAGCGATCACACGTTTACTCGATATGGGTATCGAACCTTTTTTATTGTCATCTTCATTGCTAGGCGTGGTGGCGCAGCGGCTGGTGAGAAAGTTATGCATTCATTGCCGTGAATTCGATGGTCAGCGATGGGTAGAAAAAGGGTGTTCACAGTGCGGACAAACGGGTTATCACGGACGAGTGGGCGTGTATGAATTGTTACTAACGACGCCTGAGATCCGTACACAGATACACAATCAAGTAGCAGAAGCTGATATTCGAAAAAGTGCTCAGCGTAACGGCATGCAAACTCTGCGTATGGATGGCGAACGCTGGCTGAAAGAAGGTGTCACAAGTGAAGCTGAATTACTGCGTGTGACGAAGGACTAATCGAATGCCCAGTTATCGATATGAAGCGGTGGATACTACCGGCACAACTAGCAAAGGAGTGCTGCATGCGGATAGTCCGCGTGCAGCACGCTCTAATTTGCGTGCTCGAGGTTTACTGCCCTTGGCAATTAATCTGATTGCCGCGCAAGTTGACACTCACGCCAATTTTTTGGTTCAACTTTTTGCGGAACATCTTTCGACGAACGAGCTGGCGCTTTTTACACGACAACTGGCTTCGTTACTCGAAGCAGGTCTGCCCTTAGAGCAAGCCTTTTCGGCTTTGCGCGAGCAAGCGGAGCGCCCGTATATGCGAGATTTGATTGCGTCGATACGTGCTGAAGTGATGGGTGGTGCTTCGCTATCGGATTCATTGTCTCGGCATCCGCGTGACTTTGCTGAAATCTATCGCGCTTTAGTGGCATCGGGTGAGCATATTGGTCAATTATCCAGCGTACTGTCTCGCTTGGCTGATTTTGTGGAGCGTCGCAATGCCTTGATTCAAAAAATTCGGCTGGCATTTACCTATCCAGCAATTGTCACTGCCGTTGCTATCACGATCGTAATTTTTTTATTAGCGTATGTGGTGCCACAGATCGTTTCTGTGTTCGAAAATTCAAAACAGAAATTACCTTTTTTAACGATTGCGATGTTGGCGGTATCGGATTTATTTCGACACTGGGGTTGGTTGGCTGCGTTGATCCTCATCACACTTTTTTTTGGCTGGCGTCATGCTTTGCGCGATCCGTTACTTCGAATGCGCTGGCATCGTTGGCTATTGGTGGCGCCATTTTATGGGCGCTTTGAGCGCAGTTTAAATACGTCGCGCTTTGCTAGTACGTTAGCGATTACGATTAGCTCAGGTGTTCCGATTTTGCGTGCGCTGCGAACGAGTCGCGACACGCTTTCTAACGCTGCTATGCGCGAACAAGTGGAAGACGCTACCGCCAGTGTTCGAGAAGGAATGAGTTTGGCGCGAGCATTAGCGGTACATCCGCATTTCCCACCTATGTTGATTCATATGATTCGTGCAGGTGAAGTCACAGGCGAATTACCCGTGATGCTTAATCGCGCTGCGCAAATGCAAGAACAAGATCTTGAGCGTCGAGCATTAACGATTGCCAGTTTGCTTGAGCCGGTGTTGATACTCACTATGGGCGTAGTGGTGCTGCTGATCGTGCTGGCAGTGCTGATGCCAATCATCGAAATTAATCAATTAGTCAAATAAAGGTTTGCAATGAGTCGTTTGAAAAGTAGTTTGAAATCCTGGCGTGAGCGTGCGCCGAATGTAGTCTCATTTTTATTCTTTGTTGGAATTTGGGTATCGCTAGCCTTCTGGTTTCAGCAATGGTTGTCACCGCCCAGGCAAATAGTCGAGTTATTGCCAATGACTGAGCAAAAAATGCCACCACTTGCATCGGCTGCTAATTTGTTTGGTGGCAGTGAGCAAACGTCAGTGTTGGCAAATGTTCAGCTGAATGGAGTGATTCGATCTAACAGTAGTAAGGATAGTATCGTCATCATTGCTGCCGATGGTGGCCCATCGCGTGCACTTCGACTGAATGCGGAAATTATGCCGGGCATCGTCGTTAAGGCCATCAATTCGCGCAGTGTGATTGTTGCCGGCAAAGGCGCTGAGCGAGAGATTGCATTGCCAGCCTTTGCATCGCAAGGCGGCACCGTGCCAGACACGGCAGGGCCGGCAGGTCAAAATAACGCTAATGCTTATCGAGCCCAGCCACCGACTCGGGCCATTGCTAATTCACCTGCTCCTATTCCTGTGGCGAGTGTGACTGGAAGTGCTGGAGCAGGCACATCAGGAACTAGCGCCTCTGGTGCGGGTAGTCAATTAATGACTTCTGGCCCACTGCAAGAGCCGCAGATGGTGCCGCCGAGTGATGCTAATCGTCGCCAGTAAAACTAACTACCTGCCTCACAACACGTAGCGTGAGAGATCTTCGTTAATAGCCAGCGCTCCCAGTTTTTCATCGACATAAGTGGCGTTGATGTTAACGGTGCTGCTGTTTTCATCGCCTGCGCCGAAGGAGACTTCTTCCAGCAGTTTTTCCATGACGGTGTAGAGGCGACGAGCACCAAT
>JBEDHZ010000129.1:0-6561 GCA_041173845.1 Pseudomonadota bacterium | reverse complement strand
CCCTGAAGAAGAAATTGAATTTTTAGAAAAATCAAATGCGCGCGGCAAGTTAAGCGCGGTACTCGCTGCATTAAATGAAGTACTGGATCAAGCATCCCAAGGTGCACTGTTACGTGACGGTTTGAATGTCGTGTTAGCAGGCCAACCGAATGTTGGAAAAAGTTCATTACTCAATGCACTTGCCGGTTCCGACGTAGCCATCGTTACTGCTATCGCAGGCACGACACGCGACAAAATCACTGAAACAATACAAGTTGAAGGTATACCCATCAACATCATCGACACCGCGGGCATCCGCGACGATGAGCAAGCCGACGGTGAAGTTGAACGTATAGGTATCGCACGTACATGGGCTGCTGTTGAAAATGCAGATGTCATTCTGCATATCTTGGATGCGAGTCGCGGCCCGACACGAGGCGACGAAGAGATTGTCGCGCGCCTTCCTGAACATATTCCCCTTCTACGTATCTGGAATAAAATTGATCTATCAGGCCATCAAGCATCGATCAATATCGAGTCTGATGCGACGCACATTTATTTGTCAGCTTCTGAACGCTTGGGTATGGATTTGCTAAGAAGAGAATTGTTGCGGATCGCTGGTTGGCAGCAAACAGGTGAGTCGATTTATCTTGCTCGTGAACGCCATCTACTTGCATTAAAAAGTGCGCAGTCACATTTAATGGTTGCCAGTGAACTAGCGGCGCAAAACGATAGCGCACTCGATTTATTTGCAGAAGAACTGCGGCTTGCGCAAGATAGACTAAGCAGCATTACTGGCGCATTCACCTCCGATGATTTGCTGGGTGTGATTTTTAGTCGCTTTTGCATAGGCAAATAAATTCTTACAATCACGTAGTCATCTAAATGCTTTGATACTTCGCCTCGCTACTCATTAAGTACTTATAATTTTTCCCTGACTTTTACAACAGAGACAGTCATCATGCTAAAACTTTCTAACCTTCGCGGTTTGCAAACAATGCTATTACCAACAGCCATCGCTGTTGTAACACTAACTGCCTACGCAGCTGATCCCAACAAACTAGAAAATCTGCGTGTCACTAACGCATGCAAATATTGCGACCTGACCGACGCTGCCTTGGCGGGTGCCGACCTTCGTGGTGCCGATTTTCAAAACGCCAATCTCTCGGGTGCAAATTTGTCCAAGGCTGATCTCTCGCAACGACCTCTTGAGAAGCGCACGCTATCGACGAACTTTGAAAGTGCGAATCTGAAAAAAACCAATCTCTCCGAAGCCAAATTAAACGGTGCCAATTTTTTAAATGCTTTTTTGCGTGACACCAATTTGGAAGGTGCAGACTTGTCGGGAGCGAGTTTTAGCGCCGCCAATCTAAAGGGTGCCAACTTGAAAGGCGCAAAAATGGAGGGTGCTAAATTAGAAGGTGCTAAGCTGTGCAATACGGTCATGCCCGATGGCAGCGTCAACGATACAGGCTGTTGAACGCTACCCCATAGCGCGCTACTGCACAGCTACTTTTCGATTAATGATGTGCAGCGGCGCGCGATTTTCTAAAATCTGATTTACGAATCAAGCTATGTATGCCCTTGGTTCTGTCTACGACTTGCGACACATTAAAATCTGTCGCCGCAGATAAATAAGCATACGCGACCGCTCTATCCATCCCTAACACTTCAGACAGAAAACGCACCGACTCACGTACGGCGTCTTTCATCGCTTCATTCAGATCAGGATGCAAACCAATCGCAATCCAGTACTCTTTTGTTTCACCAAAAGGTTTCACCAAGGTGCCTGAAGATGAAGGAATACGCGCATCGCCTTTCTTTAACAGCGTAAAGCGAAACGTCGCGCGCATCGAGTGTTCAAGTGCTGTTAATGCGACCTCGCCATTACCTTGTGACATATGAGGATCACCAGCATAAAAATTGGCGCCACTTACAAATACCGGCAAATAAACGGTGGTGCCAGCACCTAAATCTTTCACATCCATGTTGCCACCAAACACACCTGGCGGAACAGAGTGCACTAATTCATTTGTATCAGCAGCAACGCCCATCACACCCATAAATGGTGCGGTTGGAAAAGTCACTTCAGCACCCTGCTGATTTTTAAGCACGCCTTCCCATTGGCCGCGTGCTGTTCTTCGTATCGGTGTAAATACCGACACGTTATGAAATTTTGAAGGCTCTGCTGCACTAGCATCAGACTCTGGCTTTGCACCCTCAGGAAACTCACCCGGCAACGCACCCTTGCCATGGCGATTAGAAATCACGCCATACGGCACGCGCGGCGTGACAGCTAATATATCTATCTTCAACACATCGCCGGGCTCGGCTCCTTGAATCGCGACCGGACCGGTCACAATGTGTGGGCCATCTTTAACAAAGTCATGCGACAAATTTGACTGTGTAATAGCAATCGCATCGTTTAACACCATGCGTGAAGGCACGCCCTTCGAACCAAAATACTGAACAGGATTTCTACCCTGATCTTCGAGTATGCCCTCGTGTGACACCGTATCAAATACAACTGTCGCACCAGAAGGAACGGTTAATACAGGCGCATCACTCGCATTCGGCAAATAACCCCATTTGATCGTGGAGAGCGTAGATGGTACATAAAACACCTTGCCCCCAAAACCTTTCATCTTTAATAGGCCCGGCTTATCAGCCAAGGGCTGTAACGGCATTGTGTAAGGGGTTGTCGCAAGCGCTGACAAGCTCACCGTCAAAAGAGAAATACTGAGAATATAATTTTTGATTTTCATTGTCTCGTTAAATCAATACGCTAAAACTGCATAAAAAAATTTATCCTGCGATCAGCACAATCCTCGGTAACTAGTGCCGTTCGAACACGCCGGTTGCGCGATTTTTTCTAACTTCATCCCAAGAAAAAATCTGACCGTTCATGGCTACAAACACACCCGGTGCGGACAACTGCGCAACTGCCATTGCAAAACCTAAATTAAACAAAGCATCAGAGTTCGCTATTTCATACGGAATCATCGCTCCCACTAGTACGATAGTTTTTGCTAATTTCGACACACCGAGTACCTCGGCGGTATCGCATAAGGTATCGGTGCCATGAACAATAACGATTCTATCTTCTGTCGAATCGCTGCATGCTTGCTTTATTTGCTGGCGATGTGATGCTTGCATTTCTAAAGAATCAAGCGCTAGCAAGGGCTCGAACACCACGTCTTGAGTTAAGCGCGCGCGCGCTAAAACTGCAGGCAACACGCTTTGGCTAAAGACCAGTTGGCCTGTCAGCTCGTCGTAGTGTTTGTCAAACGTACCTCCAGTGGCAATGATGCGCAGTGTCATAACAGTCGGCAGATTTTGCGGGAATAATCAGAGAACTGAGATCATATCCTGAAGCACGAATTGTTCGTTCAGAAGATACGTCAGCTGTGCAGAAGATTTTTTACGCAGCAATTCCGCACCAAGGACGGAATTAGACGAAAAAAAGAGTGGACTCGTGGAGTCCACTCCTGAAATGCGGGGCAAGCAAGGCGAGGAACGACCTGATTGCCCGCCATCCGAGACAAGATGGACCCCAATGGTATGAGAGCTGACGGGCTCAATCCAATGCTATGTTGGAATGGCTTTATGCGGCTGCACTGTGGGTGTAAGCGTAATAAAAAAGTTAAGAATCTGCATCGCTCGCTAAAATTTTATAAATCTCACACATAAGCGCACTTTCATACGAGGGCGTTAAACGGCTAAACTATTGTTTATTGTTTGCTCTCGCATTCTTAAATGAAACCTGTCGCACCCGGCACTGTCATCTTTCATCGCTATCGTGGCTATGGCGTAGTGACGTCCGTCAATTTGATGACAGGATGGATATCGGCCCGTTTTTCTAATGAAGGCCGCACGTTAGATCTGAATCTGTCGTGCGATCACGTACAACACGCCGATGGTGAAGCTATTCACTTTCGCAGCGCCTCTCCTGATCGTATGCCGCATGGCAGATTAATGGCGATGGTGCGCGAATTGCACAAAGCAGGTTATCAAAGGCTCTATCTTTATAGCTGGCCTAAACCATCGGGTCTGCATTGGCGCTGGCATTTATTTACCGGACCGCGCCATTGGATGCAGCGCAGTTGGCGCGAGGGTTGGTATGGTTCGGGTGCCGAATACAATCTCAATCCGGTGATAGGTTGGGGTGACAACCCCGGCGCATCTGAACATGATCTCGTTTCTGCGCTCGCTAAATTCGATCCACATGGCTTAGCGCGCGCATTAGGGAGAGATGAAGATCATACGCAATGGTTTAACGACGTATGTAATGCGTTACTTCCTAATTACACATTCTCGCTCGGATGGGATCAGCATACAGGGCCACAGCCTGATCATTTACCCGTAATTCCCTTGCGCAGCAATGTCAAACCCTACGCCGGTCCACCACTACCGTGGCCACCCGGTTGGGGCCGTTTGTGGAGTAGCGTTCCTAGGGTAACGCCATCAACCCGAATTACGGGAACAAGTCGCGCTGACGTCCCTTCAGACGCCGACCGTTGATATCTGCAATACTAACTTCACGTGGTCCTGGCATCATTGTGATGCTCGTATTTGCTTCAACGCTACCTTGCTGAATTACTTTCAAATAAACCCCGGTAAACCCTGATTGAAGCATGTGTTTTACTGCATGCCGAAATCCCATACGCGCAGCAAACTTATAGCAGGGCGCGCGCGGCTCGGTAACCTCCAACAAAACCTCACCGATTTTTAAACGATCACCCACCCAAAGATCGTTCTCCGTAATTCCTAGGGTCGTGAGATTTTCACCCATTGCACCGGGTGCTAGTTGAGTAGGTTTTTTCACTACGTTGAGCAGGGTATTTTCCCAAAACGCATAGTGCTCATGCGGGTATAAATACACCGCTTTTTCGAGGCCTCCATGAACCGTTAAATCGGCTTGCTCATCCCCTTCAATGCCCAGTTTGCCTACCTGCACGGCACCGTCAACGGGTTGCTTGCGTATCCCCGAAATAACGGATTGCGTTACTCCACTTTCACTCACAAACAAGGGCGCAGCTTTGCCTCGATTAACGCTAATAATATGCATGCGCTTACGCTTTCATTGCGATGTTTTTTACTGGTCGTCCATGAACAAAATGGTGGACAGCTTCAAATGCGGGTCGAAAATATCGTTCATAACTATCGTGTTCTACAAATCCAATATGCGGCGTCGCCAATACATTTTCTAAACGCAGCAATGCAAGCGTAGGTAACACTGGCTCAGACTCATAAACATCAACGGCCGCCGCTCCTGGTCGGCCAGCTTTTAATGCGTGCTCTAATTCATTCGGTGCAATGAGTTCAGCACGACTGGTATTTACAATTAGTGCGTCCGTTTTCATTAATCCAAGCTCATGCGCAGTGACTATATGCCGAGTGGTTTCACTTAAACGCAAGTGCAAGCTCAATACATCGGACTGAACAAATAATTCATCTTTTGACTGCGCGACTATCAAGCCATGTTCTTCTGCAAGTAGTCGGCTTGCCGCGCTGCCCCAGACCATCACTTGCATACCAAAGGCTTTGGCATAACGGGCGACTAACTGACCTATCCGGCCGTAGCCCCATAGACCAAGTGTGCGTCCGTTTAAAACACGCCCTAAGGTGTTTCGCTCTGGATCAATCGAACTCGATTGCCACACTCCTTGTCTCATAAGATTGGCGTAGGTAGGCAATCTTCTGCTGGCAGCGAGTATCAACGCCCAAGTTAATTCTGCCGGTGCGATGGGATCGCCCGCTCCGTCGACCACCGCAATTTGTCGTTCAGCCGCCGCTTGAAGATCAATGTGTGAACCAATGCGGCCGGTCTGACAAATTAGCTTTAACTTTGGTAGCTTAGAAATCAAAGCGCGGTTTAACGTGGTGCGCTCACGTATCAATACCAGTACATCAAAATCGGCCAGCCGTATTGCTAGCTGACCTTGACCCTTCGCCCCATGCTGAAAGATTTTTACATCCAGCCCAGTTAAAAGCTCAAAGCACGGCAGCTTGCGAACGGCATCCTGATAGTCATCGAGGATGGCGATTTTCATAGGGGGCATCGCTTCCTTTAAAATCCCGACAGGATCGTCGGGGTTTTGCAAATTAAATGAATTTTTTGATTTTTAGCTATGTTTTAACGACAATAGCAAGAAAATATCGATTTTTCCTGCGCTGATCGAAATCCACCTTACGCCAAAACTATCCTCTCAAATCCTCTAGAAGAGTACAATCTTCCCACAACATTTTTTCACATAATTCTAATTAAGACGCTCAGCCAGCACTCTGATTGAACCACCAGCAATCGATCAGGGCTCGCGGTTATCCACACCGCATCCGACATGACCGCCGTAAAGCCCGACACCCGGGCGCGCACAAACAGTGACGACGATCCTGCCGACCCGGCCACGCATTCTTTTTGGCATGGAGGTAGATAACAATGAATCAGCCACGCATGGCAGGTACTGCCAGTATTAATCCACCGAGTTACGTTAAACACGCGAAGCTCATCGAGTGGGTCACAGAAATTGCTGCACTAACGAATCCTGATCAGATCGTCTGGTGCGATGGTTCGGAAGAAGA
>JBEDHZ010000128.1:0-6585 GCA_041173845.1 Pseudomonadota bacterium | reverse complement strand
GATACCGCCATGTACGAAGCCAAAAATAAGGGCAAAAATGCCTGGGTGCTCTTTCAGCCCAGGCCACGTTAATTAATGGCCGATCTGAGCGGTGATCACCGCACTCGCCTGCCGAATTAAATCTCGTGCAGTTCGTAGGCCGAGGTAATTTCGGCCGTCATGCCCAGCATCTTGGTCGCAGAACAGTACTTGGACTGTGAAAGATTAATCGCCCGCTCGACCAGGTTGGCTCTGAGATTCCGCCCACGAACGATGAAATGAAAATGCACTTTAGTGAAGACCTTGGGGTCTTTTTCAGCGCGTTCGGATTTAAGAGTCACGTCACACCCGCGTATGTCTTGGCCACTTTTGCGCAAAATGACCACAACGTCATAGGCGGTGCAGCCGCCGGTACCGGCTAAAACAACTTCCATAGGGCGCGGCGCAAGGTTGCGGCCGCCGCCATCCGGTGCGCCATCCATGGTGACGAGGTGGCCGGAGCCTGTTTCTGCAACAAAGCTCATGCCGGATAAGCCGGTCCAACGTACGGTGCATTCCATGGTGCGATCTCTAATAAGTAAGTGGTTAAATCTGCGGCAAGCCAGTTTAAAGCTCGAAACGCCGCTATTTTATTGGGACTAGGTCGATTCAATGCGAAATTTTGCGTGACGGCCAATGAGAAAGCTGATTTATCAAAAAAGCATTAAGACGCCAGTAAGGTTTTTGCCTTCGGGTTTATTTCTAAAAACCGATAAGTCAAAGCCCCCAATCAATTGACGCCAAGTCATTGAAAACATTATAATCTTCGGTTCTCCAGTTTTGCTCAGGGAGAAAATACACAATAAGGTTGCGTCAGCGAACACGGTTTTATTTCGCAGAACCACCATCAGAGCATTTTTCTTTTTAGGATTCATCATGAAAACCTTTTCCGCTAAAGGACACGAAGTCCAGCGCGACTGGTTTGTGATTGACGCAACGGACAAAGTCCTCGGACGTGTCGCCAGCGAAGTGGCGCGCCGACTGCGTGGTAAACACAAGCCTGAGTTCACTCCACACGTCGATACTGGCGATTACATTGTTGTAGTCAATGCCGGCAAACTGCGTGTAACTGGCGCTAAGTCGCTAGACAAAAAGTATTTCCGCCACACGGGTTATCCAGGCGGTATTTACGAAACGAATTTCCGCGACATGCAATCGAAGCACCCAGGTCGTGCGCTTGAGAAAGCCGTTAAGGGCATGCTGCCAAAAGGCCCACTCGGATACGCGATGATCAAGAAGCTGAAGGTCTATGCCGATGGCAGCCACCCGCACAGCGCTCAGCAACCCACGGCACTCGAAATCTAAGGAACAGACATGATCGGTAACTACAACTACGGAACCGGCCGTCGCAAGAGTGCAGTGGCCCGCGTATTTATTAAAACTGGCAGCGGCAAAATCGTTGTCAATGGCAAAGCAGCGGCTGAGTATTTTTCGCGCGAGACAGGTTTGATGGTGATTCGTCAGCCTTTAGAACTGACGAACAATCTTGATCGCTTCGACATCATGGTGAACGTGCATGGTGGCGGTGAATCAGGTCAAGCCGGTGCTGTTCGTCACGGTATCACTCGTGCACTGATTGATTACGATGCTACGTTGAAGCCTGAGCTGTCAAAAGCTGGTTTCGTGACTCGTGATGCACGTGAAGTAGAACGTAAAAAAGTGGGTTTGCGCAAAGCTCGTCGCGCAAAGCAGTTCTCCAAGCGTTAAGCTTTCGCTTCAACTGCGAACAGAAGCCGTCGGGTTGGTGCCCGACGGTTTTTTTTCAACTTTATTTCAGCTGTATTTATTCATCTGGCGACGCCGCAGCAGCGACAAGGAGAGTGTGGATGATCAAGATTGGCATCGTAGGCGGTACGGGTTACACCGGTGTGGAATTGCTGCGTATTTTGGCCGCGCATCCACAGGCCGAGTTGGTGGCTATTACGTCGCGCAAAGAAGACGGCATGCCGGTAGCCGAGATGTTTCCTTCGCTGCGTGGTCATGTCTCGTTAGCGTTTTCTGCGCCAGAAAAAGCACGCCTTGATCAATGCGATGTCGTTTTCTTTGCCACGCCTCACGGTGTCGCGATGGCACAAGCGCGTGAATTGCTCGCCGCGGGTGTGAAGGTGATTGATCTGGCTGCCGATTTTCGCTTGAAAGACACCGCTGTGTTTGAACAGTGGTATGGCATGCCGCACAGCTGTCCAGATATTTTGGCTGAAGCGGTTTATGGCTTACCTGAAGTCAATCGCGACGCGATACGTACTGCGCGAGTGATTGGTTTGCCGGGTTGTTATCCCACTTCGATGCAATTAGGTTTTGCTCCTTTGCTGACTCAGGGTAAGCCGTTGATCAATGAATCATCCCTCATTGCTGATTGCAAATCGGGTGTGTCGGGCGCAGGTCGCAAAGCGGAAGTGCACGCGTTGCTAGCTGAGGCTTCTGATAATTTCAAAGCGTATGGCGTGAAAGGTCATCGTCATTTGCCAGAGACGGTGCAAGGGCTGGAAGCGATTGCTGGTCGTCCTATTGGATTAACATTCGTGCCTCACTTGGTGCCTATGATTCGTGGCATTCATTCAACGCTGTATGCAACGCTATTGCCTGAGGCACGTTCGATTGATTTTCAGGCGCTGTATGAATCGCATTATCGCGATTCACCGTTCGTCGATGTTATGCCGGCAGGCAGTCATCCGGAAACGCGTTCGGTGCGCGCATCGAATATGTTGAGGCTGGCCGTCCATCGCCCGGGTGGCGGTGATTTGTTGGTGATCTTGGTGGTCGAAGACAACTTGGTTAAAGGTGCTGCAGGTCAGGGTGTGCAGTGTATGAATCTGATGTTTGGTTTGGATGAAACAACCGGTTTGCGGCAGGTACCGATACTGCCTTGATGGGTGCGAATTCCCAAAGTCCCTGTTGCTAAAGAGTTTATGCTCAACGGCGTAATTCAACAGTGGGGTGTGGGTGATGCATGTCAGGTAAATATGCTCTGCGCTGTATCGATACCTTGATTGCTCAGGGATGCCGGGTTGAAGGCGATGTAATTTTTGAGGGTGGTCTAAGGATAGACGGACATGTCAAAGGACATGTCAAAGGTGAAATCAAATTAGACACCACGGCGCCTGCGCACTTAGTATTGGGACGCTCAGGTCGGATTAGTGGCGGCGTGTGGGCCGACTATGTACTGATTGATGGGCTGGTCGAAGGCAATCTCCATATCACCGGCAGGGTTGAATTACTCTCTAGAGCGCGCATAATTGGAAATATTCATTACGAATCGCTGCGCTTACAGCCTGGCGCAACCGTAACTGGCCTGCTGTGTCCGAATGTTGGTGATGTTGGCATTGTTGGAATGCCTCCGCGTGAGGTTCCAGACGCGGCACCCGAATTGAAACTGGCCTGATGCTGTAAGTATCATTTTGGCTAAAACAGCTTTTGTCCCTTCGGCGCTCGAAGTAGCCGAGGGCTATAATCCCAGAACTTTGTTTTACGATCGCAGGAGCATCACATGAACGCACCGACCGAAATGCCGTCACCGATTATTTTTAGTGAGAGTGCTGCTAATAAAGTGGCTCAACTCATTGAAGAAGAAGGTAACCCTGATTTGAAACTGCGCGTCTTCGTGCAAGGTGGTGGTTGCTCAGGTTTTCAGTACGGTTTCACCTTTGATGAAATCGTGAATGAAGATGATACTGCCATGATCAAAAATGGCGTACAACTGTTAGTCGATTCCATGAGCTACCAATATTTGGTAGGTGCTGAGATCGATTACAAAGATGATCTGGAAGGTGCGCAGTTCGTGATTAAAAATCCGAATGCCACTACTACTTGCGGCTGCGGATCGTCATTCTCAGCGTAATCATTCGCTAGCAGCAAAAACAAAAAGCGCGGAGTTCCGCGCTTTTTTATTTACTTCGCAATTTTTCGGTTTGTAATTAGGCGGGATAAAGCGCACCCAAAATACGCTCACCTTTTGCGCCCGTCACCGACGGTAGATTGCCTGGTTTACGTTCACAAAATTGTTTAGCAAGCCAAGCAAAGGCAAGAGCCTCAACGTGTGATGGTGATATACCCAAACCATCGGTACTCTTCACCGGTGCCGACAATTGTTTCTGTAGCGATTGCATGAGTTGGTTGTTATACGCACCACCGCCACAAACATAAACAGCATCGCAGCTTGCCGCATGGCGTTTAATTGCATCTGCAATTGATGTCGTAGTGAGTGCAACCAGCGTCGCTTGTACATCCTCAGGGCGAAGCGCAGGTAGTTCTTTCAAATGAGACTCAAGCCATGCCAGATGAAATAAATCTCGGCCTGTGCTTTTTGGGGGTGGTGCAGAAAAAAACGAATCACTCAACAGACGAGTCAGTAATTCATGGTTAACGTTACCGGTCGCAGCCCATGCGCCATCTGCATCGTAAGCTTTGCCTTGATGCACGTGTATCCATGCATCCATCAACACATTGCCGGGGCCGGTATCAAAGCCACTAACGCTACCGTCTGCATTCAGTATGCTGATGTTGCTGATGCCACCAATATTAACCACCACACGTGTGTGACCCGCTCGACCAAATACTGCTTGATGAAATGCAGGTACCAGTGGTGCGCCCTGACCACCAGCCGCAATATCGCGACTACGAAAATCAGCAATCACATCAATACCCGTTAATTCTGCGAGTAGTGCGGGTTGATTCAGTTGACGTGTATATCCTTGATTCGGAAGGTGTCGAATGGTTTGGCCATGCGCTCCAATCGCTGTTACCCGATCGCTTTTGATATTCGCTGATGCCAGTAACTCATGCACGCAATCCGCATAAACTTGAGCCAACTGTTGAGCTGCCAGAGATTCGCGATGAATTTCATCCGCGCCTGCTGATTGCAGCGATAGCAGAGCTTGTTTTAATTCGGTAGTAAAAGGAAGGTAGGCGGCCGTCAAATGGCCATCGAGAGCGGTGAGAACACCATCCACTCCATCGAGGCTGGTGCCGGACATCAAGCCTATATAGAGAGGATTATTTGACATTGGCTTTGTCCCGCTATTGATGCTTCAGTAAGTGCGCATCAATGAATAATTATTAATGCGTAAGTATCAACCCGAGAGTATCAATACGATATTAACGAGAAGCCAGCTGAGTCACATTAGCGGACAAGAGTCGGAAGCGATGCTTCATGTCGGCAAGGTGAAGTTGAAATTGTTGCAAATGTATACCGGCTAGCGATTGAACCTGCTGGGCTGGTATGGATTTAGGATCGCGCGCATCATTATTGACACGGAATTCGTAATGTAGATGCGGTCCAGTGGACCAGCCGCTGGTACCAACATAACCAATCACATCACCTTGTGCCACACGAGCACCACGTTTTAGGCCCGGTGCAATGTGACTCATGTGCGCGTATGCAGTTGAGTAGCTGCCGCTGTGTTTGACCACAACCATGTTTCCGTAGCCGCCATGGGGGCCGGTGAAATCAACATGACCATCGCCAGTAGCACGAATCGGAGTTCCAACCGGCGCTGCGAAATCAATCCCTTTGTGCTGTTTCCACATACCGGAAATCGGATGAACGCGCATCGCAAAACCCGAGGTCACACGAGAGAATTGCAGCGGCGATTTAAGGAATTCTTTTTTCAGCGCTTTACCTTCGGCGTCAAAGTAGCCGCCTTGTCCTGCGTCAGCTTCATTGAACCAGATCGCCTGATGAGTTTTGCCATCATTTAAAAATTCGACAGCTAGCACGCGACCTGAATGAATCGGTTCGCCGCCTTGCCACAGTGTTTCGAAGATCACTTGAAAACGATCACCGCGGCGTAAGTCAGAAGCGAAGTCGATATCGGAAGAGAAGATCTCAACGATTTGCATCGAGATGGCATCAGGTACTTGCGCTGCATCGGTGGCGGCAAATAATGAGGAACGGATTTCACCAGAACGCATTTCGATATGACGTTCAAGTTTGGCGGGTTCCTGTCGTGCGGTGAAACCATCAGCGGAGCGCTGAATCACTAATCGTTTGATGTCATCGCGGTTGTCATTCAACAGCGTGCTGGCGGAAAGCAGTTTTCCTTCAGCGGTGACCGACGCCTGTATGCGGCGACCGGGTCGTAAATTAGCGAGTAAGCGCGCTTGTGCGTCAGTACGGATGAACGAGCTGGCGGTGCGGTCCTCGACACCCAGACGGTCTAGCAAGGCATCCAAGGTATCGCCGGGGCGAACGCGTTCTTCGGCGACAAACTGGCCAGCACTCGTCTGCAAGGATTGAATCTGGCTAGTAAGATCGGGAACACCCAATTCTTCAACCAACAGCGTCACCGGCAGATCCGATGCATCCGGCGCCAATGGTGCAACGCCAGCAGCGCCAAAGGCAATCAGCGACAGCAAAGCGGTTGCTGTAAGCATCTTTCGTTTCGGGGTAGTGCGCAGCTTGGACCACAGCTGAAGCAACAAGGTAGAGAATTTGTCTGTCGGGCTCATTTGATACGCTAAAATCCGTCGTTTTTGGCCAGTATCCGGCGAATTCACGGAACGGTCAGAGCCCTTTGGGCGAAGCCCGCCATTATAGCAAACGCTAACCCTGGCAAAATAATTAAAAAT
>JBEDHZ010000127.1:0-7582 GCA_041173845.1 Pseudomonadota bacterium | reverse complement strand
TGAAGCGCCACCAACACGCGAAGCCAAACTTCCTAGTATTACGAGACCTAACAGCGAGCTGACAGCGACGATTTGCTGCAATAACTGAGATGGAACAAGGGCGGCGACAATCAAGGGGAGTAATGCGCCACCAGCGAAACTAACAGCAGATGTCCAGGCTGCTTGCAGTGGTCGTGCTGTGCCAAATTCAGTGATACCTAATTCTTCGCGTGCGTGAGCAGCTAAGGCATCATGCGCAGTCAGTTGGGATGCGACTTCGCTGGCAAGATCGTGCTTTAAGCCGCGGCTGACATAGATGGCGGTGAGTTCTTTATGTTCAGCAGCAGGATCTTCTTCCAGTTCGAGTCGTTCGCGCGCTAAATCAGCTTGTTCGGTATCAGCTTGCGCTTGCACTGATACGTATTCACCAGCAGCCATAGACATCGCACCGGCAATCAGTGCGGCCAGACCTGCGACGATGATGGAGTGATGACTTGCATTCGAAGCAGCGACCCCGAGAATTAAACTGGCGGTAGAAATAATCCCGTCATTCGCACCGAGTACGGCTGCGCGCAGCCAGTTGATATGGTGCATACGATGAGATTCATGATGAAGTCGTGACATGGCGATAGGGATGGATTCGTGAACAGGACTAAGCTTACCTGAAGTTCTTATTTTTGATACTGAAGCCTATATAAGCGATGAGCTCACTCACTGCATAACTTACATCGTGCAGGTGCCATGCAAGACTTCAGTGGCAACGAGTACGAAGGGTTTTTTGGGCCCTTTATCGTGCAATCGAACCTCAAAAAATTGACTTTGAACACGGCCACTGCTGCGAGTCGACAGCACTTTGTAAGAATTTTGTGCTGAGCCTAAATCCAGTACGGTGATTTTCCATCCTGAGTTACTAACAAAGCGACCCATCATCACACCTTTGTCACGCTGAACAATAAATTCAGCACTGGCAGCAGTTTCGTAATAATTCTTTTTTCCTGCCAGAGCTTCTAACGCTCCTTCTGCACTCACTTCAGAAACACCGGTGATAGTGCAAGTCAGATCGCTTTCTGCATATGCTGAATAGCTAAAAAGAAGTGTTAGTAAGCTAGTGATAAAAAATAATTGGCGCATAAGAAGCGAAATTTTAGTAGCTGAATTAATTAAGTTAAAAAATTAGGCGCTGAGCCAGCGTGTAATGACATGACCGATATCGTCGATTTCTTCCTCGCAGACTGAGTGAGGCATGGAGTAGTCTTTCCATTCGATAGCGTAGCCCAAGCCTTTTAAAAAATCACGCGAGGTTTCGGCGCGAGCTATTTGCACAACGGGATCCACGCGACCATGCGCCATAAAAATAGGCGTAGAACGATTGGCATCATTGCATTCTGCAGGAAGTTTGTCTGCAAGAGGAAGATAACCGGACAGACACAGCATGCCAGCGAGTTTTTTTGGGTAGCGCAAGCCGGTTTGCAGAGTCATTGCGCAGCCTTGCGAAAAACCGGCCAGGATAATGCGCTCACTGGGAATGCCGCGTTCAATTTCACGCGCAATTAATTGTTCGACTTGGCGTTGCGATTTTCTTAAGCCGATTTCATCTTCGCGTCGTACTAAATCCATACCCAAAATATCGTACCACGCACGCATGACGTAGCCATTGTTGATAGTGACAGGCATGGTTTCTGCGTGTGGAAAAACAAACCGAATCGCAGGGCATTCAGAAAGGTCAAGCTCACGCACGATGGGCACGAAGTCATTGCCATCGGCACCTAAGCCGTGCATCCAGATGACAGCCGCTTCAGGATGATCGCCGGTAGCAATCTCTACAGTTTCTAGTAATGACATGATGAGTAGCTTTCTTTACTCGTGATGATGAAAAGGGCTGTGGAAGATTTTTTATTAATTATTTTGCGCGTAGAGCTGATTTGGGACGAAACGCTTTACAGACGGCCTCTTGTGTTTCGATATAGGGTCCACCGATCAAATCGATACAGTAGGGAACTGCAGAAAAAATACCGGGCACTATTGATTTACCCGATTCATCTTTTAATCCTTCAAGAGTTTCGCGTATTGATTTTGGCTGTCCAGGTAGATTCATGATCAACGCTGCATGATCAGACGTTTCGCGAATCACGGCGACTTGACGGGAAAGAATGGCAGTTGGCACAAAGCGCAAACTAATTTGGCGCATTTGTTCACCAAATCCTGGCATGGGTTTGGTGCCGACTGCTAGCGTTGCTTCGGGCGTGACGTCACGACGCGCGGGGCCGGTGCCGCCAGTCGTTAGCACGAGATCGCATCCGATATCGTCAACGAGTTCAATTAAAGTTTTTTCTATCGTGGCTTGAACATCGGGGATCAGACGAGTTTCCATTTGCCACGGGCTGCTTAATGCCTGTGCAAACCATTCTTTAAGTGCGGGTACGCCTTGGTCTTCGTAGACTCCCGTCGATGCTCGATCAGAGATTGATACCAAACCTATGAGTAATTCGTCAGGATGATTACGCGTCTTCTTCATCGTCATGCTCGTGCGGGTGGTCGGCGTTTTGCGAGTCGGTGGTTGATTTTTTCAAGCCTTTGAGCAATTGAAAAATTTCACGATACGCTTTGGGTGGTTTTTGTTCTGCTTGTTCTTTGCGTGCGTTGCGAATCAAATTGCGAACATGCTGAATATCTAACTCAGGGTGTTTTTCGCGCAGAGCAGTCAGCGCATTATCATCAGCGAGCAAGCGATCGCGTTGTCGCTCAATGGCATGCAAAGCGGCTGTTTCAGACTTAGAGCTTCCGTGCCAACTATCAATGGCGGTTTGAATGACGGCGACTTCTTCGGGTTCGAGTGTGCGCATTTTTTTGCCAACATATTGCATTTGTCGACGACGACCTTCATGGTCGGTAATTTGCTGGCACTCCAAGATGGCTTCTAGCACGTCCTCAGGCATGGGGACGCGTTTGACGCGATCGCTGGGGGCCGCCACAAGCTCGGCGCCCAACTTTTGCAGGGCGGTCATGTCGCGTTTGAGTTGAGATTTAGAGGGGCGCTCGTATTGCTGCTCGAATTCACTAGACTGGAATCCGACGGAGCCGCGATTAGCATTAGGCATGATGGGCAGCGTATGTCGATTGTCAACGGCTGCTATGATACCCGCTTTGCTACCTTCTTATGAAAATGCCCTATGACTACTTCCGCCTTTACTTATAGCCAAGATCATCTCAAAGAGATCGCCAGCGACGTGCTTCGTTTTGCGCGGGAAAAAGGAGGATCGGATGCGGTTGTTGAGATCAGCGAAGGACAAGGACTGTCGGTGACTGTGCGCAAAGGCAAAGTCGAGACCATAGAACAGAACAAAGACAAAGGTATTGGTGTCACCGTTTTTCTTGGCGAAGGTAAAGCTATTCGTCGAGGTAACGCGAGTACTTCTGATTTTTCCAGCAAAGCCTTGAAAGATACCGTCGAAGCGGCTTATAACATCGCGCGCTTTACGGCCGAAGATGACTGTGCAGGTTTGCCAGAGCCTGAATTACTTGAAACGAATCCTCGCGATTTATCCCTGTTTCATCCTTGGCAGTTGTCGGCGAGTGAGGCTGTTGATCTGGCTATGCAAGCTGAAGCCGCTGCTTTTGCAGTGGACAAGCGCATCACGAATAGCGAAGGCGCGAACACCTTTGCGCAGCAATCGCATTTTGTGTTGGCTAATTCACGTGGGTTTATTGCGGGCTACCCCTATTCGCGTCACTCGCTATCGGTATCGCCGATTGCGGGTAAAGGTAACAACATGCAGCGCGATGGTTGGTATTCATCTGATCGCAATCCCAAAAAATTAGCAGATCCCGAAGCGATTGGCCGCTACGCTGCTGAGCGTGCATTATCGCGCCTGAATGCTCGTCAGCTTGATACGCGTAAGTGCCCAGTGCTATTCGAGGCACCTCAAGCGGTAGGTTTGCTGGGCTCTTTTGTGCAAGCAGTTTCCGGTGGTGCGCTGTATAGAAAATCAACTTTTTTGACAGATTCTTTGGGTACGGAGATATTTGGTCCTGATATACAAATTATCGAAGATCCCCATCAGTTAGGTGGAGTGGGCTCGGCACCCTTTGATGAAGAGGGCGTTCGTACGCAGCGGCGTGAGGTTGTCCGCAATGGTGTCTTGCAGGGGTATTTTTTATCCACGTATTCAGCGCGCAAGCTGGGTATGAAGACCACCGGCAATGCGGGTGGCTCGCATAATCTTGAAATACGCTCAACTCGCACGAAACCCTCGGATGATTTTCGTGCGATGCTGAAAAAAATGGATAGAGGCTTGCTCGTTACAGAGTTGATGGGGCAGGGCTTAAATTATGTGACCGGTGACTATTCTCGCGGCGCATCCGGCTACTGGGTAGAGAACGGTGAAATTCAATATGCTGTTGAGGAAATCACCATCGCTGGAAATATGCGCGACATGTTAAAAAATATCGCCGCTATCGGTAGTGATGTACTAGTGCGAGGAACAAAAAATACGGGCTCAATTTTGATAGAAAGTATGACTATCGGCGGTTCGTAATTTTCCTGCGGTCTGAGTTTTTTTAGCCCGGATAGTCGTTGACTGCCCGGGTTTTGTTTTTCGTCAATTTGATTGACGACAATAGATCCCATTGATCGATTCACATTGCACTACTGCAATGAAAATCCCAGAATTTGATGTTTCGTATCGCAATGGTCGTTTTCTGTCAAAACTGAGGTGCATACACAACAGTTCATTCCTCCAAAAAGTCGGCTTCATAACCACTAGTAATTTTGCTTAATCGCGCAGAAATGTTTGTCTCAATGCGCTTAAACAACACACTGTTGTCAACGCTCTCTATCACCTTGCTGGTCTCTAAGCTCCCCACCTAGAATTGCCATTGTTTTAATAAAGACAATGCATTTTCGCAAAATTCCCGGGCAGCGGATTTGCATCTTGTATCAGGCTCGGTATAAGGGGGACACACATGCAACGTAGAGAATTTATTAAAAAGGCGGCAGCTGGTGTAACGGCTGGCGCATTGGCAGCACCCGCTATCGCACAATCCAGTCCTGCAGTCAGTTGGCGTTTAGCGTCAAGTTTCCCTAAGTCGTTGGATACCATCTTTGGGGCGGCTGAAATGCTTGCAAAACGAGTTGCCCAGCTCACTGATGGCAAATTCATGATTCGCTCTTTTCCTGGTGGTGAATTAGTCCCTGCGCTGCAGGTGTTCGATGCCGTTCAAGCCGGTACAGTCGAAATAGGGCATTCAGCGTCTTACTACTACTTTGGCAAAGACGCTACTTTTGCGTTTGATACGGCTATTCCTTTTGGTCTTACATCACGTCAGCAAACCGCCTGGATGGATCAGGGTGGTGGCCGCCAGTTGATGCGTGAATTTTTCCATGACTTTGGTGTGATTAATTTTATGGGTGGGAATACAGGTTGTCAGATGGGTGGTTGGTTTCGCCGAGAGGTGAATACCCCGCAAGACCTGAATGGTTTGAAGATGCGTGTCGGTGGTTTTGCGGGCCGAGTGATGCAAAAGTTGGGTGTGGTGCCGCAGCAGATTGCCGGTGGTGATATTTACCCTGCGTTAGAAAAAGGCACGATCGATGCAGCGGAGTGGATTGGTCCTTACGACGATGAAAAACTCGGTTTCAATAAAGTGGCTCCGTTTTATTACTCACCAGGATGGTGGGAAGCCGGCGCGCAGTTATCGTTTTATGTGAATCAAAAAGAGTGGGATAAATTGCCTAAGGAGTATCAGGCAGCACTAGAGGTGGCCACGTATGAGGCGCATGTGGTTATGCAGGCGATGTACGACGCACGTAATCCTACGGCCTTGGCAAGGTTGATGAAAAACGGTGTGAAGCTGCGCAGTTTTTCAAAAACGATTCTGGATGCGTGTTCTAAGGCAGCCAATGAAGTGTTTGATGAAGAGTCACAGAAAAATCCAAAGTTCAAAAAAGTATTTGAGCAATGGCGTCGTTTTCAGCGCGACCAAAATCAATGGTACTCGGTGGCTGAGCTTCCAATTCAGAACTACTTGGCTAGTCGTAATCGTTGATATCTGACGACGGATGTTCTTCTAGTTCAAAGATTACCTTCAGTCGTATGTAAAACCGCTGCTTTTGCAGCGGTTTTTTTACGCTATTTTTTGGCATAAAAAAAGCCAGATCCTTTTGGGATCTGGCTTCATAAGGAAAATTCTTTTACTTCTTATCAGGTTCACCCATATTTAATTTGAGATCGTTACTTCCGTCTTTATCGCCGTCGAGATTGAATTCCAACTTAGGCGAATCAGAATCTAAATTAGAGCCAGGCATCTCAACATTCAACTCAATTTGTTCTTTCATGTCAGTTTTGCTATCGACAGAAATCATCTTTGGGAACGCAATGATTAGAGCAACCGTGACTAATTGAATTAAAACGAAAGGTACTGCCCCCCAATAAATATCGGTGGTTTTAACTTCTTTGGGGTGGTTTTAACTTCTTTGGGTGCCACCGAGCGCAGGAAAAATAATGCAAAGCCGAACGGAGGATGCATAAATGATGTCTGCATATTCACTGAAAGCAGAACGCCAAACCAAATTAAATCAATGCCCATTTTGTCCGCGACAGGGCCGACCAGTGGTACCAAAATAAAGGCCAGCTCAAAGAAATCGAGGAAGAAAGCCAGGAAAAAGAACAGAATATTTACAACGATGAGGAAGCCAGCATTACCGCCAGGCAGTGATGTCAGCAGATGCTCAACCCACAGGTCACCGTTCACACCTCGGAATACCAGTGAGAACACGCTGGAACCAATCAGGATAAACAATACGAAGCAAGCAAGACGTGAGGTTGAGTTCATGGCTTGCTTGAGCAAATCACCAGACAGCCGACGGTTCAAGAAAGCCAAGATCATGGCGCCTAACGCGCCCATACCGCCACCTTCAGTCGGTGTAGCGATACCGACAAAGATGGTACCTAGCACCAAGAAGATCAGCGCGAGTGGCGGAACTAAGACGAGGACAACTTTCTCCGCCATGCGTGAAAACAAGCCGAGGCTCAGCCTCTTGTTCACTAGTGCCATCGCATAGGTAATAACAACACCCACTACGCCGCTATAGACAGCGATTTCATCAGTAGCGAGTTTGGTATTGGCCGCGAGATGGAATTTCCCAAATACCCAAGCGATTGCGACACCTATGGATAAAAGTACCAACAGTGAAGGTACGCCGCTTGAACCATTATCTTCGCGCAGATTGCGTGCTTCTGGCGGCAACGCAGGCAATGCGTTTGGCTTAGCTATTGAAATGAACAGAATAAACAGCGCATACAAAGCAGTCAGAAAAAATCCCGGAATAAACGCTGCTTGATACATGTCGCCGACCGAACGTCCCAGCTGATCGGCCATAACGATCAGGACGAGCGAAGGCGGGATAATTTGTGCGAGCGTACCGGATGCCGCAATCACTCCAGAGGCGATCCTTTTGTCGTAGCCATAGCGCAGCATCACAGGCAATGAAATCAGACCCATGGAGATTACCGACGCCGCTACAACACCCGTAGTGGCTGCCAATAAGGCGCCCACAAAAATCACCGCGTAGGCGATACCGCCGCGCAGGGGACCAAACAACTGA
>JBEDHZ010000126.1:0-6688 GCA_041173845.1 Pseudomonadota bacterium | reverse complement strand
TGGTTTGCCTTTTCATCCCCACTCATCGCCATGTCTGCTCACATCATTGACGGAAATCTATTATCAAAAGAATTACGGTCGCAAGTCGCTGAGCGAGTTGCCACACTCACACGCAAAGGCCATCAACCCGGCCTAGCCGTAATTTTGGTTGGCGATAGTCCTGCCTCTCAGGTTTACGTGCGCAACAAGATTAAAGCGTGCGAGGACGCCGGCATCCACTCAGTGTTTGAAAAATACGATGCTGCTTTTAGCGAAGCTGATCTGTTAGCACGCGTGGAAGCCCTGAATCACGATCCGCGCATTCACGGCATTTTGGTTCAGTTACCACTTCCTGCTCATATCGATGCGCACAAAGTCATCGAAGCGATTGCTGCTGAAAAAGATGTCGACGGCTTTCACGTAAATAACGCCGGATTACTGATGACAGGCCAGCCACTGTTTCGGCCCTGCACACCGTATGGCGTAATGAAAATGCTGGAATCAATCAACTATCCCATTCGTGGTGCGAATGCGGTGGTGGTGGGTGCTTCTAATATAGTAGGTAAACCGCAAGCGATGTTGCTCTTGCAAGCTGGTGCCACCGTCACCATCTGCAACTCCAAGACACGCGATTTGGGGCATCACACACGCAATGCGGATATTTTGGTTGTGGCCACCGGTAAGCGGAACATCGTGACAGCCGATATGGTCAAGCCCGGTGCCGTCGTTATTGATGTGGGAATGAATCGCGATGATGCAGGCAAGTTGTGTGGCGATGTCGATTACGGTCCTTGCGCCGAAGTGGCAGGATGGATCACTCCTGTACCTGGAGGCGTCGGCCCTATGACCATTACCATGTTGTTAGTGAATACGGTAGAAGCCGCCGAAAGAAATTGAACACGCACTATTTAATTAAAGAACCCCATCACTATGACTGCTAATGCTTTATTAGATTTTTCTGATTTGCCCCGTTTTGATTTGTTTAACCATGAACATGTCACTCCGGCAATCGATGCGCTGCTTACCGAAGCGCGCCAGTTAGTCAACTCTTTAGAAACGTCGAACGCAACTCCGACATGGGATAGTTTTGTGATCCCTCTGGAATCTGTCACCGAACGCCTTGGTCGTGCCTGGGGTGTAGTCAGCCACTTGAATGCTGTAGTAGACACCACCGAACTACGTGCTACCTACAATGAGAACCAACCCAAAGTCACTGAGTTTTGGACAGAGCTTGGACAAAATCTCAAGCTATTCGAAAAATACAAAGCGCTGCAAGCGAGTAATGAATACCACACGCTTAACTTTGCGCGCAAACGTATTATCGATAATGCTATTCGTGATTTTCGATTAGGTGGCGCCGAACTTTCTGATGATAAAAAAATCCGCTTCGCAGAAATTCAAGAGCAACATGCCGCGCTATCAACACGCTTTTCTGAAAACGTGCTCGATGCAACTAACGCTTATGAATTATTGATAGCCGATGAATCACGGCTGGCTGGATTGCCTGACGATGTCAAACAAGCAGCGCATACATCGGCTGAGCGAGAAGGAAAAACAGGCTGGCGTTTTACCTTGCACTTTCCTTCGTATTTTCCGGTCTTGCAATATGCTGATGATCGCTCGCTACGCGAGACTATCTATCGCGCCATCTCGACCAAAGCATCCGAGCTAGGTGAAAAACCAGAATGGGACAACACAAAAAATATTGTTGACCTGCTTAAATTACGTAAAGAAGAAGCAAAGCTGCTGGGATACCAAAGCTTTGCTGAAGTGTCTCTAGTTCCCAAAATGGCGACTTCGCCACATCAGGTTATACAATTTCTTCAAGATCTGGCACGCCGCGCTCGTCCTTTCGCTGAAAATGATTTAGCTGAAGTTCGCAGCTTCGCCAAAAATGAATTAGGTATCGATAAATTAGAAGCCTGGGATTTGGCCTACGCCTCAGAAAAATTACGCGAACAACGCTATGCATTTTCTGAGCAAGAAGTAAAACTCTATTTCCCCGAGCATAAAGTTATTAACGGTTTGTTCCGCTTAATTCAAACCATGTTTGGTGTAGAGATTAAGCGTGACGTTAGCCCGGTTTGGCATGCTGATGTCACTTTCTACCGAATCGAGAAACAAGGACATCTGATCGGACAGTTTTACCTTGATCTGTATGCACGTAATGGCAAGCGCGGCGGTGCCTGGATGGATGATGCTCGTGGCCGTAAAAATTTAGCGGGTAACTTGCAAACACCGATTGCCTACTTAACCTGTAACTTCACCGAACCTGCGATCGTCGATGGCGTAAAAAAACCTGCCTATTTCACGCATGATGAAGTGATTACTTTGTTTCATGAGTTTGGTCACGGTTTACATCACATGCTAACCGCTGTTGATGAATTGGGCGTCTCAGGGATTGCCGGTGTCGAATGGGATGCGGTTGAGCTGCCTTCGCAATTTATGGAAAACTTTTGCTGGGAATGGGATGTACTGCAACACATGACAGCTCATGCCGAGTCTGGCGAATCGCTTCCGCGTGCTTTATACGACAAGATGATCGCCGCAAAGAATTTTCAATCAGGCTTACAAATGCTGCGTCAAGTTGAATTCTCTTTGTTCGATATGCACCTGCATGATGACTACGATCCGAATGGAATGCAGTCAGTGGCTGATCTGTTGGCGGAAGTAAGACATAAAGTAGCGGTCATCATTCCACCCGCTTTCAATCGTTTTCAAAATTCGTTCTCTCACATATTCGCCGGTGGCTATGCCGCGGGTTATTACAGTTATAAGTGGGCGGAAGTTTTATCAGCAGATGCATACGGTGCATTCGAAGAAGCTCAAGGTGATCCTAACCGACTGGCTGAAACAGGTTTGGCGTTTCAACGAGAAATTCTCTCCGTTGGTGGATCGCGTCCCGCACTCGAATCATTCACTGCCTTTCGCGGTCGCGAACCGAATATCGATGCCTTGCTGCGCCACAGCGGCATGACGTCCAGTTAATTGACCTACCCATGACCAGAGTTGACTTCCACAGCAAAGTACCGGACAAGCTGTTGTATGCTTGCCGTCTAATACGTAAGGCACGCACTGCGGATATGAAGGTCGTGGTGTATTTACAAGACTCGCAACAGTTAAGCGATTTCGATCAGGCGCTGTGGACATTCTCAGAACATGATTTTATTCCGCATGTCGTCGCTAGCGATGCATTAGCTGCGCAAACGCCGGTGATACTGAGTTGCGATGCGAGTGAAAATCTACCGCATCATCAGGTACTAATTAATTTATCAACTCAAACGCCGGATCACTTTGCTCGCTTTGAGAGAATGTTCGAAATCGTATCAACGGACGAGCACGATTTGGCCGCTGGTCGCGGTCGCTATAAGCACTATCAAACCCGAGGTTATGCACTTACTCATTTTGTGGCGGACAATTCATGACGACATCAAACCAACATGATCACGATATTCCTATTCTGACCGATATCATTGACGCTCAAGAGATCGAATCAACAGACGATCAACCTGTTGCAGACGATACCGAATTGCTAGCGCAAATTGAAGAAGAAATAACTCACAGAATTTTTGCGGAACTTTCTGTGCAGATACCCCTTCTGATAGAAGCTGCCATGCAAAAGCATGTTCCCCTCGCCGTTGGCGCAAAACTGCAAGCGGAATTAATGACAGCTTTGGCCGGCGTAATTCCAGCTGCAACAGCTGCGGCTAGCGATCAATTAGTCATCTCGATTGCTCAACAACTAGCCAGCGATTTAGATGCGCGCTTGCTTGAACAAGTTAGAGCAATCGTCGCTGAAGAATTTCATCGACTGCAACAGTAAAGAAAAAGTACACCTATTTTTAGTTGAAAAAGCTAAAAGGAATCACCAAAGTGGCGTAAATGACGCCACATAGTTATTAAGTCTCTTTAGAATTTCTGTTTTTAATAACACAGCAGCGTTTATTGCTACTGTATGCCTCGGAAATATTCCATGAAAGTCATCGTACTAGGCGCAGGCATCGTTGGTACAGCCTCTGCCTGGTTTCTTCAAAAAGCCGGTCACGAAGTCATCGTACTTGAACGTCAACCCGGAGCAGCCCAAGAAACCAGCTTCGCCAATGGTGGACAAATTTCTGTTTCGCACGCCGAACCTTGGGCCAATCCATCAGCACCACTGAAATTATTGAAATGGCTGGGTCGCGAAGATGCCCCTTTGTTATTTCGCTTGCGCCCTGAATGGCTGCAATGGCGCTGGGGCATGGAGTTTTTACGCCAATGCACGCCCAGCCACATGGCCTACAACATACGACAAATCATCGCGATCGCCGAATACAGTCGTCAAACACTGCAAGCAGTTCGCGCTGATACCAACATAGAGTACGACTGCGAGACGCGCGGTATTTTGCACTTCTATACCGACGAAAAAGAATTTCAACAATCACTTCCTGCCGCCAATTTAATGCGTGATCTGGGCTGCCCTCGTCAAACAATCGATACGAGCGAAGTCATTCGCATCGAACCTGCTCTAGCTCCTATACGTCACAAAATTGTAGGCGGCGATTTCACTGCGACTGATGAATCCGGTGATGTTCATAAATTCACCACCGGCTTAGCATCGCAATGTACCGAAGCGGGGGTGACATTTCGATTCAATACATTTGTTACGCGCTTAATCAGCGAAGGTACCGGTGCATCAGCGCGCATTGTAGGCGCTGAGATCATTGATGAGCATGGTCGACATCAAACGATATTGGGTGACAGTGTGGTGGTGGCGATGGGTAGTTTCTCTACGCATTTATTAAAACCACTGGGGATTGATTTGATGATCTATCCAGGCAAAGGCTATTCGGCTACCTACCCTGTCATCGATAATGCACTGGCACCTCGCGTTTCGATGACTGATGATGGCCACAAGCTGGTAATTTCCAGACTCGGCGATCGTTTAAGAGTTGCGGGTACGTGCGAAATCAATGGCTATTCACGCGCATTAAATCCAGTGCGATGCGAAGCCATTACTCGTCGCACCAAAGAATTGTTTCCCAATGCGTGTGACTACACTCAAGCTCAGTATTGGGCTGGCTTACGCCCGCTAACACCGTCGAATATCCCTTATATCGGTAAAACAAAGTATTCGAATTTATTTTTAAATACAGGTCATGGCACTCTGGGCTGGACCATGGGCTGCGGCTCCGGACGTGCGATCGCCGAGATCGTCTCAGGGCGTCAGCCTGAGCTCGATTTCGCTTTTACTGGAATGAGTCGCACTAGCGTGACACGTGCCATGATTTCAGCACCGACTCAGGTAAGCCACTCCAAAGGCTAAGCGACTCGCTAAGTAGTTGGCTATCGAGCTCGCGCACTGCTCTGAAAATAAAACGGTATTAAGAATAAATCGTAGATAATTAAGCCCAAGTTCGTAGCTTTGGTTCTAGATTTTTGTTCTTTTTTTCCCGTTTTAGCTGATTAGGAGATTCCATGCGCTGGCTAGCTTTACTCTTCCCCATTCTCATGTTGGCAGCATCGGCCAACGCACAAGAACAGATTGTCAAAATTGGACATGTGGGTCCCCTCTCTGGCCAAATCGCCCACTTAGGTAAAGATAATGAAAACGGCGCACGCATGGCGGTTGACGTACTCAATACAAAAAATCTTCGCATCGGCGGTAAAAAAATAAAGTTTGTTTTACTCGGCGAAGATGACGCGGCCACTCCTCAACAAGGTACTGCAGCTGCACAAAAATTAGTTGATGCAAAAGTGAATGGTGTAATCGGCCACTTAAATTCTGGCACAACAATACCCGCATCAAAAATCTACAACGATGCCGGCATACCGCAAATCTCTCCATCAGCAACCAATCCCAAATACACACAACAAGGTTTTAAAGGTGCATTTCGAGTCGTTGCGAATGATGGGCAGTTAGGCGGCGCGCTCGGTCGCTATGCAGCTAGCACACTGCATGCAAAAAATATTGCTATCATTGATGACCGTACCGCTTACGGTCAGGGTGTCGCCGATGAATTTGCCAAATCAGCTAAAGCGGCTGGCATCAACATCATAGGTCGTCAATACACCAACGATAAAGCCACCGACTTCAACGCTATTCTTACTGCGATTAAAGGAAAAAATCCTGATTTGATTTTCTTTGGCGGCATGGACGCAGTCGCGGGCCCTATGCTTAGACAAATGAAGCAGCTAGGTATACAAGCTAAGTATATGGGTGGGGATGGTATCTGTACCGAGCAACTGCCTTCACTCTCTGGTGATGGTATGGCTGATGGTCAAGTAGTCTGCGCAGAAGCAGGTGGCGTCGAAGAGAACCAAAAAAAAGGCTTGGATGAATTTCGTACTGCTTATAGCAAAAAATTCGGCACCGACGTCAAGCTGTATGCGCCGTATGTGTATGACGCTGTAATGGTGATGGCTGCAGCCATGCAGAAAGCTGATTCAGTGGAGCCCGCAAAATATCTACCTGAACTTGCCAAAACAAATTATCAGGGAGTGACAGGATTAATTGAATTTGACACTCGCGGCGACATGAAGCATGGCACGCTAACGCTGTATACCTTCAAGAGTGGGAAGCGATCGCAACTAGCTGTCACAAAATAAAATAATTCACTTTTCTTCTATTGGTGAATTCAAGGACGAAGTGCAACTTTGATTAATGGGTTGGATGGCTGAGGTGCATTAGTATCAAAGCCTTTTGACCAGCCAGTCGAAGAAGCACATG
>JBEDHZ010000125.1:0-7147 GCA_041173845.1 Pseudomonadota bacterium | reverse complement strand
CTGATTGATGGAGGAGATAACGGAAATGATGCGCGCTGGATCAACCACGCCTGCGATCCGAATTGCGAAGCAAAAGAAGAGAAAGGCCGCGTATTCATACACGCCCTAAACGATATTCGACGCGGCGAAGAGTTGTGCTACGACTACGGCCTGATCATTGATCTGCGCATGACAAAAAAACTCAAGGCCGCCTATGAGTGCCGCTGCGGATCAGCTAATTGTCGCGGCACGATGTTGGCGATTAAAAAAGCCAGGTCGACCAAGAAGAAAAAATGATCGCTGGCTCAATTTACCAATGACCCAAATCTTCGCGCGCAAGATGAAGAAATTCGGTACGCATTGCCAGATTAGGCTGTAACTCACCACTGTTTCCTCACCGGCGGTTTTTATGCCGCGACTTTCCATACACAGATGGCGACAACGAATCACGACGCCGACAGCTTTAGGCTGCAGGCTTTCCATTAACGCATTCGCCACTTGTATAGTGAGACGCTCTTGTACCTGCAAACGTTTTGCGAAACATTCGACTAAACGCGTCAGCTTCGATAAGCCAACGATCTTCCCATCCGGCATATAACCAACCGTAGCCTTGCCAAAAAAGGGAGCGAGGTGATGTTCACAATGGCTATACACAGGAATATTGCGAACGACGATTAATTCGTTGTACTCCTCCGCACCATCTTCAAAGGCTTTTAAAACATCGGCCGGATTTTGACCATAACCTGAGCTCCAATGCTTCCACGCTTTTGCAACGCGGGCAGGCGTTTCGATTAAACCAGGGCGATCAGGATCTTCTCCCAAACTTTTAAGAAAGCGTCTCCAGTCGTGCTCGTCGAAATTATCAGACATTACAATCTTTCAGTAAAAGTGTGGGGGGCAATCATTCATAGATTGTTTCGGTCGCAGTGCTACTAACCAACATAGCAGTGATCCTACCTGAAAATCCCTATTCGATTTGAACGCAAGAAAATACTCGCCGGCTTTGAGCTTGCTGTATCCTTTTCATGCGATCGACAACACCATGCTTTAACGTTGTGTAGGCAAGAGACGGCTTACCTGTTCGATCCCGCATCACAACCCTTGAACTAATTATTAAAATTCATATGAACATCAAGACCACACTGCATACGCGGATACTAAGCTGCATTAATGCCATCGTAGCCGCTGGTTTCTGCGCTACCTCTATGGCTGCACCTTTTGCTTATGTGCCGAATGAAAAATCCGGCACGATTTCTGTCATCGATACCGAAAATGACAGCGTCGTGGCTGAAATCAAAGCGGGCGACAAACCCCGAGGCTTAGCCGCTTCTAAAGATGGCAAGACTTTGTATGTGAGTGATCAACCCAATAACGTATTGGTGAAAGTCGACCTAGATCAACGCATCGCATCGGGCACTGTTGAGCTAGGCGAATCACCAGAAGGTGTGTCGATATCACCCAATGGCAAGTGGGTCGCGGCCGCATCGGAGATTAGCAATTCGGTTAACTTTGTGAACACCGCAACTGGCCGCAAAGAATTTGCAATCAAAACACGCGGACAAAATCCTGAGCATGCGGTGTTTAGTCCCGATGGTAAATGGATGTTTGTATCAGCTGAAGAAGCAGACAGCGTTGACGTTATTGATCTTGCTAAACGCAAACAGGTTGCATCGATCAAAGTAGGTAATCGTCCTCGTGGAATCGCTTTTCGCCCCGATAGCAAAGTTGCTTATGTTGCTTCCGAGCTGGTGAATACCGTCTATGTGATTGACGTACTTAGCCGCAAAGTCATCAAGCAACTCAAGACAGGTAATTTCTGCAATGGCGTGACCGCTTCGCCAGATGGGACGCGCGTCTTTGTGACGAATGGCAAAGACGGCACTGTCTCAGCCATCGATACTGCAACGAATGAAATCATTGCCACCATCCCTGTGGGTAAACGCCCTTGGAATATGGCAATCACTCCGGATAGTAAAAAACTTTATGTGGCCAATGGTCGATCCAACTCAGTCTCTGTGATCGATGCGATTGAGTTAAAAGCAATCGGCGAGATCCCGGTAGGCGATACTCCTTGGGGCGTCGTGATTCGATAGTTTTTTGAAAACTTGACTCGGTCGGCTCAAATTATTGTGAATTTTAAAACCGGTTTCAAATTAAACGCATTATTCATGCTTTGTTGTATAAGTTTTCACCGAATATGTGGAGGTTCTTTATCACGGCTAGCCTGTCTCCAGAAAAAAGTGGGGGGATGAAAAAATTTCACTTGTATCCCCATAGACGAGGAGCCTATATTCGGGGCCCCACTTGCAATATGGCATAAGTCTCTTTAATTAGCTTGTTAAAAAATTAATGAAACTTTTTGCTTGGGTTCACTTAGTTTTACTGTTCAGTCAATAAAAACCAATCGGAGATTACATTGGCCAAATCCACTGCATTTGTTAAAAGCATCCTGGCTTCTGCTTTAGTAGTAGCTTTTGCTGCACCAAGCTTTGCCGACGAGAACCTTGAAAAAATCTCGGCAATGAAAAACACCAACACAGCTATCGACATTCCTACCGTTCCACAGACCGGCGCGAATGTTGATCAGCTCAAAGCTAACCTGAAGAAAATCAAACTGCCTGAAGGCTTCAAGATCGAACTGTACGCAGTCGTTCCTGATGCACGTTACATGGCTGTTGCTCCTTCAACCAACATGCTGTTCGTTGGCACACGTAAAACTACCGTATGGGCAGTTACTGACCGTAACGGTGACATGACTGCTGACGAAGTTAAGCCTTTCGCTCCTTCGATCAAATTCAAAAATCCTAACGGCGTTTGCTGGACTAAGGATGGTTTCTTGATCGTGGTTGAATCGAACCGCGTTCTGAACTTCCCAGCTGCTGAATACTTCTACGAAGGTCCGGACGTTGCAGTGATCACTGCAGTTAAAGAAGGCGGCCTGATTCCAGTTGAAGAGCAGTCATACAACCACACTGGCCGCGTTTGCCGTGTAGCTGATGATGGCAAGCTCTACGTTACTCTGGGCCAGCCATACAACGTTCAGCCTAAAGACAAGATCGACCTGTACAACAAAGTCGGTATCGGCGGCGTTGTTCGTTTGAACCCATTTGATGGTTCGGGCCGTGAAGTGTATGCCATGGGTATGCGTAACCCAGCTGGTATCGACATCAACCCAAAAGACAAAACTATCTGGACAACAGACAACCAGGTTGATGGTCTGGGTGATGACGTGCCTCCAGGCGAACTGAACCGCATCACCAAAGCTGGTGAGCATTTCGGTTTCCCATACTGGAACGGTCACTACAAAGTTGCAGGTTCACCTGCTGCTGGCGAACTGAAAGATATGAAAGAGCCAAAATCAACGTTCCCACAAGTTGAATTCCCAGCTCACCAAGCTCAGCTCGGTATGTCTTTCTACACTGGCAAATCGTTCCCTAAGAAATATCAAGGCGGTATCTTCGTTGCTTCGCACGGCTCATGGAACCGTACAGTTCCTAGCGGCTACCTGGTCAACTACGTTCCTGTGAACGCTGATGGCACAGCTGGCAAAGCAGAAGTGTTCGCAGAAGGCTTCATCGACACAGCAACTAAGCGCGCTATCGGCCGCCCAGTTGACGTGGCTAACTTGCCTGATGGTTCGATTCTGGTATCCGATGACTACGCTGGCGCGATCTACCGCATCAGCTACACCGGTAACTAATCGCCTCTCGTAATTTCACCGAGCAACGGCTCGGTGTTTTACGCAAAAACGCCTGCCCCGGTATCTCGTGGCAGGCGTTTTTAATTGAAGGTATAGTTCGGCCCTCGCAAAAACAACTTTTCGATTTACATCATGAAATCCGTCATTTTATTTTCAGCAGCAATCGTCTTTTCAGTTTTAACTCACACCGCTGTGTCCGCAGAAAGAACCGGCGCCGAGGTCGCACAAAGCTGCACCATGTGCCACGGTGAAAATGGGCTATCTAAAATGCCCGGCACGCCATCGTTGGCAGGGCAATCCGAAATCTATTTGGTTAACCAACTTAGGCACTTCAGAGATGGTCAACGTCAGCACGAGCAGATGAGCGTGATTGCCAAACCGCTGACCAATGCCGATATCGACAAAGTTTCAGCATGGTTTGCACAATTTGACGTGGAATTAAAAAAGCGCTGATGACTCCGCGCTCGGATAATTTCGTTTCACAAATCTGACCGAGAAAATTTTTGATACAAAAAAAAGCCTGTGCGAGCACAGGCTTTTTTGTATGCGCCAGAATTACTTTGCGCGTTGCTCAAGCAATTTTTTCACTTCCAAATGTCCAGCATCTTCAGCCATTTGATACGCGGTTTTACCGCGGTCATCAAGCAATGAAGCGTCAGCGCCCTTATCTAACAAAAGCGCAGCCGTCTGTGCATGTCCAGACCCTGCCGCCCACATCAAAGCCGTAAGCTCGCTCTTGTAACGCGCATTCACATCAACGCCAGCGGTAATCAAGCGCGCAACGACCTGGGTATGACCATTCCCCGCTGCGTACACCATGGCTGATTTTTTTAATTGATCAAGCGCATGAATATCAGCGCCCCTGCTCAGTAATTTTTCTAATGTATCGACATCACCCGCATACGCGGCGGCCATCAGTGGTGTGACTTTCGACGTATTGGCTGTATCGATATTCGCTCCTTTTTCAAGGAGGTAGTTAATCATCTCTTTATTGCCCGCTTTGATCGACATCAGCAGCAAACTTTCGCCCGGACGATTACGCGAATTAATATTCGCGCCGCGGTTTTCTATCAAGTCTTTGAGCTTAGTTAGATTACCCGCGCGCACAGCCGCTAATGAAGCGCTGTGCGGATTGTCAGACTCTTGCGCATTTATTGCGGCGCAAAAAAAGATCAGGCTGAAAAGCAGCATAATTCGTTTGATAATTTTCATGTGTATAGCCCTAATAAATCGATGTTTTTTATTGCCAAGCGAGGTAACTGGTAATAGGATCAGCAGGCGCAATAATAAGTGTTTTTTATTGCGGTCGACAAAAAGAGGTCTGGCCTACATGCGCGCTCCTAGCAGGGCAGCAAGCTTGAAAAAATTTTGATCTGATTGATTGAGGTTTTTTAAGGTTCGCCGGACAGAAGAGACGATAAACCCAACTAGAGAGGAAGCTTCATGGCTCTGAATAAGATGCTCAAGACGCTTGCCGCCACCAGCCTGCTACTCGCAGGTTCCGTGTATGCGCAAGAACCGATTGCGGGGGCTGGTATTAAGCCTATCGCAATGCCCAATTTTGGGAACGTAAGTCAGTCAATGCTGGATGCTGCAGGCAAAGACAGCAAGAACTGGTTGCACCCGAACGGCAGCTACGAACAAACTCGTTATCACACTGCTTCGCAAATCAACACAGGTAACGTCGCTAAGATGCGTCCTGCGTTTGTTTTCCAAACAGGTATTGTCGAGTCAATGGAAACTGCACCGCTGGTCGTTAATGGCGTAATGTTCCTAACAACGTCATACAACCACGTTTACGCAATCAACGCGTCAACCGGTGAACAGTATTGGCACTACAAGCACAAAATCGGTCCCGTATCGACTTACTGCTGCGGTCCAAATAACAAAGGTGTCGCTATTTCTGAAGGCAAGCTCTTCATGGGCACGCTGGATGCAAAACTCGTCGCACTCGATGCTAAATCAGGCAAGATGCTGTGGGAAACTCAAATCGCTGATCCAGAACTAGGCTACAGCGAAACGATGGCTCCTGCAGTCGCTGATGGCAAAGTACTGATCGGTACCAATGGTGGTGAATATGGCGTTCGCGGTTTCGTGAAAGCCTATGACGCTAACAGCGGCAAACTGATCTGGACATTCCACACCATTCCTGAAAAAGGTCACGAGGGTACATGGGCAGTTAACGATGCAACAGGTCGCAACATGCACCGTGACATCGCTGCAGAAAAAGCTGCTCTGGCGAAGAACAGTGATTTCTACAAAACTCTGGGTGGTGGCGTATGGATGACTCCTGCTATCGATCGCAAAACCAAAACGGCTTTCTTCGTCGCTGGCAATCCATCGCCTGACTTGTACGGCGCTGAGCGTCCTGGTGACAACCTGTACACCAACTCGATGATCGCTGTTGATCTCGAAACTGGTAAGTACAAGTGGCACTTCCAGTACATCGCTCACGATGTATGGGATCTGGATGCAGTTTCGCCAGTTATCCTGACCGAAGCTAAAGACAAGAGCGGCAAGATGATACCTGTGGCTATCCACGGCGGCAAAACTGGTCACATCTATGTTCATGACCGTAACAACGGTAACCTGATCCGCTTCTCTGAGCCTATGGTTTCGCAAGAAGGTCTGTGGAGCTTGCCAACACCACAAGGCACACGTATGTCCTTGGGTGCTAACGGCGGTGTTGAATGGTCGCAGATGGCTGTTAACCCACCATTGCGTCTGGCATTTGCTGCCAACCTTGAGCAGCCTATGACTTACCACGTTGAAGCGTCTGGCTATCCAGGCGGCAAACTGTGGTTGGGCGGTGCGTTCAAAAACATCCCAGGTGAAGAGCAGTTCGGTAACGTAACTGCCGTTAACCTTGATACCGGCAAAGTTGTTTGGAAAGCACGCACAGATCAACCAATGATCGGCGGTGTTCTGGCGACTGCAGGCAATCTGGTATTTGCTGGTGAAGGCAATGGCTGGTTCAAAGCCTACGATGCTAAAACCGGTAAGGTACTGTGGCAGTATCAGTGCGGCGCTGGCGTGAATGCACCGGCAACGTCGTACACTATCAACGGTAAGCAATACATCGCCGTTGCAGCAGGTGGTAACAGCCAGCTTGACTTCAAGCGCGGCAATAGCGTGTTCGTATTCGCTCTGTAATTTGGCGCGGTACAAGGAGGCTGCCTGAGGGCAGCCTCTTTTTTTATCTGACTTTATCTAACCATCGAATCAAAGGTTCAATCATGAATTTCCGTGCAGCAGTTACTTCGCTGTTCGTGCTGATCTCCCTTTGTGCTGGAGCGCAGGCACAAGATATCGAAGCCGGTAAGAAAAAAGCCGAGGCCTGTGTGGCATGCCACGGCGCGTCTGGCAACTCCGCATCAGGCATGTTTCCAACGCTGGCTGGTCAAAATGCGCGTTATCTGTATTTGCAATTAAAAGATTACAAAGAAGGTCGGCGTAAAAACCCTATGA
>JBEDHZ010000124.1:0-6810 GCA_041173845.1 Pseudomonadota bacterium | reverse complement strand
AGAAGTTCGGCAACGCCATCACCAGTTTTTCCAGATACACGTAAACAATCTTCGGGTTGGCAGCCAATTAAACGGGCAAGTTCTGCAGCAAATTTATCGGGTTGCGCATTTGGAAGATCGATCTTATTTAGCACTGGAATAATCGTTAAATTATTTTCCAAAAACTGAGCCCGAAAAGAATTTCACCAGTGCTCAATTACTCGGAAAAAAAGAAATTAAAGGAATCGGTAAGGTCTTTAATTTCAGCTCAGCCAACAAGCAAGAAAACATGCTTAGACATATGGCTAACCAAATTACAGATCCCAATAATCCCGATTCAAGTAGCTTAGCAACAGAGCATTTCACCGAACGAATGCTAATGCAAAGCGTGCTTGAAAAAGTAGGTATCAAAGACGCCTCAAAACAGCTAAAAGCCAGCATTAGTCGACAGCTAAATTCATCTGAATGGTCGCCTATCAACAGCAAATTTACCGTACCCGTTAAAGATAAAGCGCATCAATCGCAAGCGGCTGCAATCATTACAACAACAACGATGCCCGCGGGGCAAATCTTTACGAATCCTAGTCTCATCCAAATTACGTCTAAAGATTCTCCCATTACTGCCAGCATTACAAAAGAATATACACATACCGACAAAGCAGGAAAAACAGTTGTTGGCGGCATTAACTCCCACTGCAGCACTGAAGTTAATCATGTCACTACCGCTGCCACTACATCGTGTACCGTTAATGGCGAAGAAGTTTTTGGAGCAACACGACATGGCACCTTAGCTCCCTATGGGTTGGATGAAGCAGGTATTAAAGCGATATCCGATGCGGAGTTAGGTGAGACCGTTCAATCTCTATTCGGGAAGGCCGAGGTTGAAAACACGACAATTACTGCAGGAGCAACTGACCAAAAAAATATCGAAGCCACTGTTACTACTCCAAAATTTTCAAATGACCCATTACGTGAAAAGTTTATTAAAGAGCTATCAAACACACTACTTGCCACAGAAAATGGCCAGCGAGATCCGGCCGCAATGAAAGAAAGAATTCAGCAATTGATGACTGATCCAGCACTTAAAACCGCACTTGCAGGCCTGGTTAAAGCAAACCCTGTTTTAGGTCAACTACTGCAGCGTCAAGGCGCACTCAATCGAGCGCGTGAAGTATTCATACTAGAAATGACCCGCAATCCCGAACTTTTGAAGCAAATTGCAAAGGGTGAGGAAGTGTTGTTTACATCGGTAGGACTACTAACACCGGATAATTTGCGACATCAACTACATAAATTATTTGGCTTCTCTGCCAGTGGTGATGAAAAGGAAATGGTGGCCATTCAAGCGCAAGCTTGGGACGATCTAAGAAATGAAATTATTGCGAAGCGTATCGAAATTAATGGTAAAGCAGTCATAGCAGAAATCATCGACTTTAATATAGGCGTAAACAAAGGTGCCACTGTCTTGGCGACGAATCCGATCATTGGTGAGGCTGTCAGTGGTAGCGAGTACGCCAATTCACGGGTCAACAATAAGTCTAGGATCAAACTTCAAACGACTACAACTAACCGTCTTGCTAAGATGCAGACTAAATTAAATGAAAAAAATTTCCAACGGACTAGTAACCCACCCACTAATTCAGCTGATCTCAAAAAACTGGATAATGAAATTAAAGCTCTGTCTCGAGACATAGCTACCATCAAAGAATTGAGTACTCAAATCGAAGCAATGTGGGAAGACGGCAGCTACCGTGAAGCAGGCAATGAACCTTACAAACTTGCGTCGCGTGTCGCATTGTTATCTCACCTCTTGGGTGGCGGCACTGTATTTAACTGTAAGAGTGGAAAAGATCGCACGGCTCAATTAGACGCCGAAGTTAAATTTTTAGCTTTTCAGATCCGTACGTCGAATGGAAAAGTTCCTAAGCCAGATAGAAAAAGAACCAATCTAGAAAAAATTCAATTCGCAACGTTTATATTTTTTGATGAATCGCGGCGCAAGATGCAAGAATTTAATACCGGCTATGGTGGCTCGAAATTAGTGGACCAACCTGCACTATATGGCAACTTCACGCCGACGACTGGTGACACTAAATATAGTAAAAAAAATATGGCTGCAACGATCAAGCAATTTTTAGGTTTGTCCAAAGCCGTTCCTTCATAGCCAGTAATACATTTTTTTGCATAGTGTTAGGCGTAATTAACGATTGGAGTGTTCATGAATTCACGTGAAATCGTTTCCAACTGGCTAGCCGAGAGAGTTTCTGGTGCAACGCTGGATGCTGACGGTATCGCCGGACTTCAAGCGGATGATGAAAACATCATCATGCTGGAAGTACCTGAAAATTCACTGACCTGCCATATATCCTCACCTGCGATGGCGCTTCCAGAAAATGAACCGGTTGCAGGACTCTTTGCAGCATTAGAGTTTAATCGCTACGGTCGCCCGCTGGGAGGATGCTGGTTAGCGTGGGATCCCGATATCGAGATGCTTATGCTGTGCTTCAATCTCTACCTTCCCACTTCCGATGTCGTGGCTTTCAACAATACGCTGGATAACTTTGCCGCAGCGTTGAAGTTAGTACAAAGTAGTTTCAATGAAGAGCAGCTAAGTGAAACTCGTTATGGCAGTTCCGCACATTTCGAATTAGCTTAATTTTTTATGCACGGTTTAAATTTTTTCATTAGAGCGTACCCCGATACATCTAAAGAAAAATTAGAGGTCGGCGTAGGCAAACAAAAAAAAGATGCCGACGTAAATCGGCAAACATCGTTTAAAAGTATTACTGCCGGCCCCGCCAAAGCAGCCGCCCATAACTCATCACTTCCTGAGCATCCGACAAACGCATCGAGCCAACGCACCGATTTGATGTTTCCTGACTATGCACCCCTACCCAGTGATCAGCGAAAACCATTAGGCAACGATCAAAAGCAGACAACTCAACCTCATATTTCTGCTTTAACAAAAACAAAAGCGGCACTCGAGACTGGGTTGAACGTGACAAGGCCTGAGCTCATGCAAATCAAAGGGAACAAGGACCATGCCGCTGCTTATAAGCTATGGCGTGATTCGAAGCCAGGTTCACCAAACTACGACAAGATAAGTAAAGCTGGTAAAGAAGGCTTAATGAATTTGGCAAAGCAAAGTAAACAAGAAGGCAATGCTATGTTTCAGGCATTGCAAGGAACGGAATTAGAAAAATTTTTCTGTCCTTTTTCAGGATGCTTTCGCGATCCCAATACGGGAGTGGCTGCTGGGCTTGAACAATTAATGAAAAAAGATGGAACGCCTGTTTTAAACGACCAAGGGAAGCCGGTTTTATCGTTAGTTTTCCCGGGCACCGGTCGAGGTGCGGCATGGCGCGCGCAGCTAAAAACTAATGCTCAGCAATTTCTTGGATCGGGGGGAGTTCCTGCAGCACATCAACAATCAGAAGGGCTAGCAACACACCTGAAAGCAAAATTTGCCGATGCCAAGCAATTAACATTGACCGGCCACTCGCTAGGCGGTGGTATAGCCAACTACGTGGGTATAAAGCAGGATATTCCGTCCACTTGTTATAACCCTGCTGCGCTAGGTGGCGCATGCTTAAAAAACCTTAAGGACCAGCCTAACTTAGATGAGCGGATAAAAAAGCAATCTATCATTAGGATAAAACGCGATCCTGTTAGCAGCCCGAAAATGCAGGTCCGTCTGGCGACTTTAGTTTTTCTGTTCATGGGCAAAAAAATCGCCACACCCCAATCATTAGGTACGACCTACCAAGCAAGCTTTGCTGATCTGCCACCAGAACATCGAAATTGCTTTAGTGCTCACAGAGAAATCGCGTTGAGCTCGCTATATGGTCTAACTAGCGACACGTAAAATTTACTCGGCATCTTAGTTAACTCATGACGTAGTGGTGTTTTTTTGAATGATGCACTAGGCATGACTTGGCGACCGTTCTTGGTGACTACTATTTTTGTAAGCTCAATAACTCATAACTACTTTTTTGGCTAACCACGACTCTGCTTCGACCCTAATTGCGATAAGGCTTGCGCTCAAAGGTATAATTCCGCTCTTTACCGAAAGCCCTGCAGACCATGGAAGCCGAACGCCTCAACGCCCTCACCGCCCTGCTCTCTGACCTCGTCGTTCGTGAGCACGATCTTCGGAGGTATCTTTGACTTTGATCTGAAGTCAGAGAAGCTAGAACAAGTCAACGCCGAACTAGAAGACCCCACCGTCTGGGACGATCCCAAGCGGGCTCAAGATCTCGGCAAAGAAAAAAAATCCCTGGAAGCGATTGTCGAGTCACTAACATCCATTGGCAGCGGCCTGCGCGATGCGAGCGACCTGCTCGAGATGGCGCGCGAAGAAGGCGATGACGATACGCTGATTGCCGTGGAATCCGACGCCCATGAATTACAAAAGCAGGTCGAGGGCATGGAATTTCGCCGGATGTTCTCCAATCCGCTGGATAAAAATAGCTGCTTCATTGATATCCAAGCCGGTGCCGGTGGTACTGAGGCACAAGACTGGGCCTCGATGCTGCTGCGACAGTATCTACGTTACTGCGAACGCAAAGGCTTCAAGACTGAAATTTTGGAACAATCCGATGGTGATGTGGCAGGTATTAAAACTGCCACCATCAAAGTCGATGGCGATCATGCGTATGGCTTTCTGCGCACTGAAACCGGTGTGCACCGTCTAGTGCGCAAATCACCTTTCGATTCAGCGAATGGCCGCCATACCTCTTTCTCTAGCTTGTTTGTGTATCCCGAAGTCGATGATTCGGTAGAGATCGATGTGAACCCAGCGGATGTTCGCATTGACACCTATCGTGCTTCGGGTGCGGGTGGTCAGCACATCAATAAAACTGACTCTGCAGTTCGACTGACTCACACTCCCTCAGGCATTGTTGTGCAATGCCAAAATGACCGCAGTCAACACCGCAACCGTGCAGAAGCCTGGGCCATGTTGAAATCTCGTTTGTATGAATTAGAAATGCGCAAACGTATGAGTGAGCAGCAAAAGCTCGAGGATTCGAAAACAGATATTGGTTGGGGACATCAAATCCGCTCCTATGTGCTGGATCAATCACGTATTAAAGATTTGCGTACTAATTTTGAAACAGGTAACACTAAAGCGGTACTCGATGGCGATTTGGATGAATTCATCGCCGCCTCACTTAAGCAAGGCGTCTAAACTATTAATGCATCCTAATCAGCGACCATGAACGATAAAATACAAGCCGCACCTGAAGAAAAAGATGAAAACACCATCATCGCCGAACGCCGCGCAAAGTTAGCCGCCATTCGCGAAAAAGGTATCGCCTTTCCCAATGATTTTCGTCCACAACACAAAGCCTCTGATTTACATGAGAAATTTGCTGAAGCTGAACGTGAGTCGTTAGAAAGCCAAAACGTTCATGTGATTGTCGCCGGCCGCATGATGTTGAAACGTGTGATGGGTAAAGCGTCATTCGCCACGATTCAAGATGCCTCGGGCCTGCGTGCCGACGGCCGTATCCAGCTCTACATTACCAATGAGCTCACTGGTGAAGCGGATCACGAAAGCTTCAAGCATTATGATTTAGGCGATATTCTGGGCGCTGAAGGTACGCTATTCAAAACTAAGACGGGTGAGTTATCGATCAAGGTTAGCAAGCTGCGCTTACTCACTAAATCGCTGCGCCCTCTACCGGATAAATTTCATGGTCTATCGGATCAGGAAACTAAATACCGTCAACGCTATGTTGATCTGATCACTAGCGAGGAAACTCGTCGCACCTTTAAAGCACGTACAGCTGCGGTAGCCTCTATCCGTCGTTTCATGGACAGCCATGAGTTCATGGAAGTGGAAACACCGATGCTGCATGTAATTCCTGGCGGTGCGGCTGCTAAGCCCTTTATTACTCATCACAATGCGTTGGATATGGAAATGTATCTGCGTATTGCGCCTGAGCTGTACTTAAAGCGTTTGGTGGTGGGTGGGTTTGACCGTGTTTTTGAAGTCAATCGTAATTTCCGTAATGAAGGTGTGTCACCTCGTCATAATCCGGAATTCACAATGATGGAATTCTATGCCGCCTATGTTGATTACAAGTGGCTGATGGATTTTACCGAAGCATTGATACGACAAGCCGCGATAGATGCGCATGGAACAGCCTCCCTCACTTACCAAGGTCGTGAATTAGATTTAACTAAACCGTTTCACCGTATGACGATTGTGGAGGCTATCAACAAGTTTGCTCCGCACTACACGCATGAACAATTGAATGATGCTGAGTTTCTTAAAAAAGAACTCAAGCAAAAATTTGACGTTAAGCCACACGCGATTTCTGGGCTAGGTGCACTGCAATTATCTTTATTTGAAGAGACCGCGGAGTCACATCTGTGGGAACCCACTTACATTGTTGATTATCCAGTTGAAGTGTCACCTCTGGCACGCGCCTCAGATACTGTTGCGGGAATTACTGAACGCTTTGAGTTGTTTATTACAGGTCGCGAAATAGCGAATGGGTTTTCAGAGTTGAATGACGCCGAAGATCAGGCTGCTCGCTTTCAAGCACAAGTAGATGCGAAAAAAGCGGGAGATGATGAGGCCATGTACTATGACGCCGACTATATTCGCGCTCTCGAATATGGCATGCCACCTACGGGAGGTTGCGGCATCGGCATCGATCGCTTGATGATGCTCATTACCGATTCACCGAATATTCGTGATGTGATTTTGTTTCCTCATCTGCGCAGAGAAGACTAAATAATCAATCGCATCTCAAATACAAAAGCCCCGTTAATACAACGGGGCTTTTTTTCACCACACAGTTTTAACACTCCCTTATGACA
>JBEDHZ010000123.1:0-6811 GCA_041173845.1 Pseudomonadota bacterium | reverse complement strand
ATAGTTACTAACATTGATTGAATTGGTTAGCGATAAAAAGTCTTTTTTAAAAATTTAGTTTGAAGATAAAAATTATTTCTTGGCTTGTTGGATAGATTGACTGAGTTACAATGCGGACAATGTGCTTTGGAAGGCTGAGATGAGCGATAGAAAATTCGATAAGGCGCTACGCCAACTTGTTTCAAATAACAAGGAATGGGCAGCGTCCATGACTGCACGTGACCCCGATTTTTTCTCCAAACTGATGTCGCAACAATCACCAGAGTTTTTGTGGATAGGCTGCTCTGATAGCCGTGTTCCAGCCAATACTATTGTTGGACTTGAGCCGGGTGAGTTATTCGTTCATCGAAACATTGCGAATGTGGTGGTGCATACCGACTTGAATAGTCTTTCAGTATTGCAATTCGCTATTGATGTGCTCAAGGTGAAGCATGTGATTGTCTGTGGTCACTATGGCTGTTCGGGTGTGGATGCAGCCATGGAAAAGCGGCGCGTTGGATTGGCCGATAATTGGTTACGGCATGTGCAAGACGTTCATCAAAAGCATGATCATTTTTTCCCAATAAGTTTGCCAGTTCAAGAACGGCGTAATCGTTTATGTGAACTGAATGTGATTGAGCAAGTGATCAACGTTTGCCAGACAACGATTGTTCAAGACGCCTGGGAGCGTGGTCAGGATTTAACTATGCACAGCTGGGTCTACAGCCTAGAAGATGGTTTGGTTCGGGACTTGGGTTTAGCTGTGAGCGATATTGAATCTTTATCGCAGCAAGTGGCGATTAGCCTGGGTCGTTATGAAAAGCAGTCAGCTTAGAAATTGACTTAGCAATTGTCGTTGAAAATCTAGCTTCAAAAGCAATGTTCAGCGCTTGGGAACTGCCCGGATTTAACTGCCTGAACGTAGGCCACAATTGCCGCTTGTATTGATGTTTGCCCTTGCATGAAATCTTTAACAAATTTTGGGCGATGGCCTTGAAATACACCCAACATATCGTGCAGCACAAGCACCTGACCTGAGCAGTTACTACCTGCACCTATACCTATCGTTGGTATTTTTACCGTCTGAGTTACCTTTGCACCGAGAGCGGCGGGGATAGCTTCGAGAACGAGTAATGAAGCGCCGGCTTGTTCTAATGCGAGTGCGTCATCAAGTAGACGTTCTGCCGAATCAGCCGTTTTGCCTTGCACTCTAAATCCACTTAATTGATGAACCGCTTGGGGTGTTAGTCCTAAGTGAGCGCATACAGGTATACCTTGTTGTACAAGATGGTGCACGGTTTCAGCTAACCATCGTCCACCTTCGAGCTTGACCATTTCTGCGCCTACGCGCATGAGTTGTGCGGCATGAGTTAATGCTTGGTCGGGTGTGCTGTATGAAGCGAAAGGTAGATCGGCTAGCACCATGGAAAAACGTGCACCACGAGCGACGCAAGCAGTATGGTAAATCATGTCATCCATCGTGACGGGCAAGGTCGACGAGTGACCTTGTATGACCATGCCGAGCGAATCACCCACCAAGATGATATCGACACCGCAATCATCAACTAGGCTTGCAAAGCTTGCGTCATAGCTGGTAAGCATGACGATTTTTTCATTGTGCTCGCGCATTTTTGCGAGCGACAAAATAGTCGATTTCTTGCGCGTTAGCTGTGCGCCTGCATCGCTGGAGGTAGACATAAAACCTAATCTCCGCGGCTGAAAAATTCTCGTTTGCCACGCATTCCAGCGATGCGTTTCATGAGCAAATCAAAATCTTCACTACGTTCAATGGGATTAAGATTTTCTGCATTGACTATCAGCAGCGGCGTACTTTCATATTGATGAAAAAAGCGACTATAACTTTCGCAGATGCGTTCGAGATAGTTATCCGAGATATTAGATTCACTCTGAATGCCACGTCGCTTGATGCGATCAGCTAACGTTCCAGGAGTGGCTTGTAGATAAATAACTAAATCGGGCCGTGGCGTGGCTTGGCTAAAGTGATCGTACATTTGGTGATACAGATTTAATTCATCATCAGCCAAGGTGAGCGCAGCGAAAATAGGGTCTTTATCGATTAAAAAATCGGCGATCACCGGTGCTGAAAAAAGATCGGTTTGCGCGAAATCGCGCAGTTGATTCATGCGCTGGAACAGGAAAAAAATCTGGGTAGGTAGAGCGTAGCGTGCGGAGTCTTTATAGAAGCGTTGCAGGAAGGGGTTTTCCTGCGGTTGCTCTAATAATGCCTGAGCGCCTGTCTCAGCCGCAATCCGCCGCGCGAGGCTGGTTTTTCCTACGCCTATGGGTCCTTCGACCACAATAAATTGGTATTTGTCGAGATTCATGGCACTAGATGATACGTGATTGTCATGCGAGATCAAAACCTAAACAAGGATAAGAAAAAGCGTGAGCTAGAAGGCATGAACTAGTTTTTTGGCACGACGTGGATCACTTGATCGCTAATCGCTTGAACGTAGCGGCTAGCTTGTCCATAGCCCGGAATTGCAACATCAGGATTTAGTTCTAGTAACGGTAATATAACAAAGGCGCGGACGGTCATGCGTGGATGTGGCACAACTAAGGTGTTGGTAGATATTTCCACATCACCGTATAAGAGCAGGTCTAAATCGAGCGTGCGAGGAGCGTTTCTAAAAGGTCTTTCACGCCCGAAAGATAATTCGATCTTTTGTAACTCGGCTAGTAGGGATTCAGCGCTTAATGTTGTATCTACTCTGGCGACAGCGTTGATAAAGTCATCACCAATGGCATCGATAGGTGCGCTTCTGAATACCGATGAATGACTATGTAATTGAGTATGTGGCAGATGCTGCAAGGCTGCGAGCGCAGCTGAGACATTGTGTAGAGCGTCACCTAGATTGGACCCTACACCGATGTAGGATATTACCGGTTCCATCAGCTACTTTCGGCTTTCGGCTTACTGCGATTACGTCCACTACGTCGACGACGTTTTGTCGTTGGTGAATCTGAATTCCCCATCGGCTTTTGATTCAGCAGCGATTCTCTACCGCCGCCATCCGCTTCCATGAAATCAGTCCACCACTGACCAATTTCTTCGTCTATTTCGCCAGAGGCACAACGTAAAAGCAGAAAATCGTAACCAGCGCGCATGCGTGGATGCTCTAACAATTTATAAGGAGATTTTCCAATACGACGCTCGAAGCGTGGTTGCATGGCCCAGATGTCTCGCATATCCGTGGCGATGCGTCGTTGCAGTGCCAGTTTTTCAGTCTGACCATCGAGTACGTCATCGGCAGCGAGATGCAGCGCGGGAATCGGATACTCACCGGCGGCTCGATAGGCTTCCCATTTCTCGAGTACTTGATGCCAAAGTAGTGAAGCAAACAAAAAGCCAGGTGATACCGATTTACCCTGACGAATCCGCTCATCTGTATTGGCCAGTGCAAGCGTGACAAATTTTTCGCCTAAGGGCTGCTCCAGTACGACATCGAGTAATGGCAACAAACCGTGATGCAAACCTTCTTTGCGCAAGCGTTGCAAGCAAGCCATCGCATGCCCACTCATTAACAGCTTGAGCATTTCATCAAACACACGTGCAATAGGGACGTTGTTGATCAGCGGTGCCATCACAGCCATAGGTTGGCGTGTATCTGGTGCGATTTTAAATTCAAGTTTGGCAGCGAAACGAACGACGCGTAATAAGCGCACCGGATCTTCGCGATAACGAGCTTCTGCGACGCCAATAATGCGCATCGTATTATTGCGAATATCTTTCATGCCGCCGTGATAGTCGAGCACCAACTGCTCGGCGGGGTCGTAATACATGGCGTTGATGGTGAAGTCACGTCGAGCAGCGTCTTCATGTTGTTCGCCAAAGGTGTTATCGCGCAGCACTCGTCCGTGGGCGTCCTTCTGAGCGTCGTCAGTAGAATTGCCTCGAAAAGTGGTGACCTCGATCAGGTCTTGTCCAAACATCACGTGAACAATCTGAAAGCGACGTCCGATAATGAAAGCGCGTCGAAAGAGTCGGCGGATTTCTTCCGGAGTTGCATCCGTGGCGACATCAAAATCTTTGGGCTTCAAACCGAGCACTAAGTCTCTAACTGCGCCACCCACAACAAAGGCCTTGAATCCTGCTTTTTGCAGCGTTTGTGTAACGCGAATAGCATTAGCTGAAACATCGTCGAGTTGAATGCCGTGTTCTTTCGGCCCAAATATTTTTGGTTGAACGCTTGCTGCCTGGCCGGCGCCTCCACCCAACATTCGACGGATGAATTTCTTAATCATCGAATAGCTGAAGTATGGGCCAGTTGTGGCGCTCGGCGTGGGCTCGCAGGCTGGCGTTCGGGTTAGTTGCTATGGGATGAGTTACTGCCGATAGCAAAGGGATATCGTTTTGCGAATCGCTGTAAAACGTGCTGCGCTCGAAGCCGTCTAGTGCCTTACCTAACGTAGCCAACCATTCATGAATATTCAACACTTTGCCATTGCCGAAAGGCGGTGTTCCTATCAAGCGCCCCGTAATTTCTCCACCCTCAGCCAATTCAGGTTCAGCGGCTATCAGATGTTGTACACCGAATGCCTGAGCGATCGGTGCGGTGACGAAACGATTGGTTGCTGTAATGATGGCGACTAACTCGCCTGCATTTTGATGCTCACTAACGAGTGCGCGCGCGACCGGGTGAATAGCTGGTTCGATGATGTCGTTCATAAATTGTGAATGCCATTCATCGAGCTGCCGACGTGGAAACCGTGCGAGAGTACCGAAAGCAAATTCTAAATACTCAACCGGATTGAGCGTACCGTTTTGGTACTGCTCATAAAAGATTTGATTGCGTTGGGTAAATGATACCGGATCGACAGCGCCCATACGGACCAAAAATTGGCCCCACTCATAATCAGAGTCCAGAGGCAGTAAGGTGTTGTCTAAATCAAAGAGTGCAAGATTCATAGGCTAGTAGTAGCTTCGCCTGATTGCAGTAATTCCCGCAACAGGGGCAGGGTGATCGGGCGCTGGGTTTCGAGTGAGTAGCGATCAAGCGCATCCAGCATGGCCGATAGCGATGGCATATCTCGTCGAAAATGCGTCAGTAAGTAGGGTAACACGCCGGGCGAAAGTGACAGTCCACGCGACTCGGCTGATTTCGAGAGGGCATCGAGTTTTTCTTCGTCGGATAGGCCATGCAGCTCATAAATTAAGCCCCAGCCCAGACGAGTGCGCAAATCTTCGCGGAGTTTTAATTGGGCCGGTGCTTGATGCGCACTAGCGACCCATGTTCCGCCTGCTTCTCTAACTTGGTTGTACAGCCCAAAAGCGGCGATCTGATGTTCTTCCGATAGCCGATCACAATCATCTAGCAGATACATAGCTTGGTCCGCAGACCATGCAAACTCGCTGACGGCATGCTTAGGCGTTAACAAGAGTCCTTCAGTCGCTGTATGCAATGCCTGCAACAAGTGCGATTTACCCGAACCTGCATCACCCCAGATCGTGATCATCTGCGGTTTAACGCTGGTCTTGTCTTGTGTTGCTAAGCCGGCGAGCAGTGCAAGCAACTCCGCATTTTTGCCGACAACAAAATTATCTAGTGATTGTGCCGGGGGCGCGCCCCAGTCGAGCAGCAACTGCTTCATGATTGATTATAGAAACTGCTGTTCAGATAATGCTGACGTACCCTTCGATAAACGACTGAAAGTACGGCAGTGGCCGGCAGCGCCAGCAATATGCCCGTGAAACCAAATAGCTGCGCAAAAGCAAGTAATGCAAAAATCACCGTCAATGGATGCAGTCCGATGCGTTCGCCAACTAAGCGCGGCGTTAGATAAAAGCTTTCCAGCATTTGGCCCAGGCCATACACCACTGCAACCGCAATCAAGCCATGCCAACCATCGAAGAAAAGTATGGCTGAAAGGATAGCCAGTGTTAAGCCGATTCCGAAACCCACGTAGGGAATAAATACCAATAAGCCAGTGATTATTCCTACGGGTATGGCGACTTCGAAACCTGCAATAGCTAAGGCAACGGAGTAGTAGGTCGCTAGCAGTAGCATCACCAAAAGTTGGCCGCGCATATATTGCGCTAGCAGGTGGTCAACTTCATTCGTCATTTCTGAGGCCAGCGATATCCAGCGACGCGGAATCATCGTAGCGAATCGAGCGATCACGTGATGCCAATCCAACAGAAGATAAAACAGCACGATAGGTATGAGCAATAACGTGGCTGCCCAGCCAATGACGGCGCTACTACCTTTTCTCAACCAGTCCAGCCAGCTGAGTCCGGTGCTGTCGAAGCTCGCGAGTTGTTGAGTTAAGAGTGCTTTTAAGCCGGTGCTATCGAGCGGAAGGTTGAGTCCGGTCTGTAACAGCAGCGGCCTAACGAAGCGATCAAAGGCATCGAGCAGTAAGGGCAGGCGTTGCTGCAAAGCGGGTAGTTCCGCGATCAGCATAGGGACCACGATCAAAATTATTGTCGCTCCCGTCAGAATCAGTGCAATCATCACCAACAGCACAGACAGGATTCTGGGCAAACCCCGAGTAGTTAACCAATCCACGCCGGGATTAAGCACATAACCGATGACCCCAGCGGCAAGAAATGGCGTGAGGACGGGGCCAAGTACTGCTAGCAGCACGTACAAAGCAATGCCGGCAATTAGCCAGAGCAGCACGGGTCGCTGTTCAGGATTCGGAAATATCGTCATCGATACGGAGGTAAGACGGGCCCTTTTGGTAAAATACCGTTCATCAGGCGTCCAGTCATTTGTTCGGACGTTCATTCTACCTTTTCCTCCGCTATACACTCCATGTCCTCTAATTCCAAGGTCTCTCTGTCCTACCGTGATGCAGGTGTCGATAT
>JBEDHZ010000122.1:0-6851 GCA_041173845.1 Pseudomonadota bacterium | reverse complement strand
ACATTAATTAAACTCAAGTTAAGGTAAGGAAACTTTCCGATATGGTAAGTATTTTAGTTACTTCAACTTTAGAGAGGCGAAAAAGTTAGTAAATTTTAATTCTATCTAAGGCTTTCGAAGGCCTGAAGCTAGCGCAGAGTGAGCTTGTAAATTTTTATAACTATTTTTTAACTAACAACCACCCAGTAAATTACTACTCTGATAATTTTTATTTCAGGGGCGCTGATTGATCAAGTTTCAAAGATTTGAAGCAGTGACTTCGCGATCTGATCAGTGCAATTCATTCACCAAACGCTATAGGGAATCCGCATTCAAATGACAACCCAATTCGATAATCAGGACAGCAGCCGGCTTTCAGACCAATTGGCCTACGACCCCAATAATTTGCTGGACACGCTCATCGATAAGCTGCACCTAAAAAACGATGCTGCGTTATCTCGAGCCTTAGAGGTAGCGCCGCCGGTGATAAGTAAAATTCGTCACCGCCGTCTTCCGGTAGGCGCTTCGCTGCTAATACGCATGCACGAAGTCAGTGATCTGAGTATTCGAGAACTGAGGACTTTGATGGGAGATAGACGGGAAAAATTCCGTATCAGTGACAAGCAATTCAAGCCTAAGCAAGCGAGTCATTAAAGCAGTCAACGCGGATTCAGGCAGTCCGGTTAACAATACTAGCCGTACTGCCTGAGGATGTGTCTAACGCTGTATCAAGCACTATATCAATCATCGTAGTAAGCGACATCCAAGCGACATATCAATAAACACATCAAGCAGGAAAAACACCTGTCGATAAATAACGATCACCCCGATCGCAAATAATGAAAACGATAAGTGCATTTTCAACCGTTTGCGATACGCGTAGTGCTACCTCGCATGCACCTGCAGCTGAAATACCCGCAAATATCCCCTCTTCTACAGCCATGCGGCGCGCCATTTGCTCGGCCACTGACTGACTAACGCTCTCTACTTGATCGACTCGGGTCCGATCAAATATTTTCGGTAGATAGGCCTCGGGCCATTTACGTATGCCAGGAATTTGCGATCCATCTTCGGGTTGGGCACCCACTATGGTGATAGCTGGGTTCTGTTCCTTCAGGTATTTCGACACGCCCATAATGGTGCCTGTGGTTCCCATAGCGCTCACAAAGTGCGTCACCTTACCTTCGGTATCACGCCAGATCTCAGGGCCTGTTCCCTCGTAATGCGCACGTGGATTGTCGGGATTGGCGAACTGATCAAGTATCAGCCCCTTGCCTTCCTTCTCCATCTGATCAGCCAAATCGCGTGCGTATTCCATGCCACCTGTTTTAGGCGTTAAAACAATCTCAGCGCCATAGGCTGCCATGCTCTGTCGTCGTTCAAGACTGAGATTTTCAGGCATAAGCAAAATCATTTTGTAGCCGCGCATAGCAGCAGCCATGGCTAACGCTATACCCGTGTTACCACTCGTGGCTTCGATCAGCGTATCGCCTGGTTTGATTTCTCCGCGCTCTTCTGCGTGCTTGATCATGGACAAGGCAGGTCTATCTTTTACTGATCCCGCAGGGTTATTACCCTCCATCTTTCCAAGAATGATGTTGTTACGACGAGCAGCATCCTCGCCGGGTAGTCGCTTTAGCTGCACCAGTGGTGTATTACCGACCAGGTCCTCGATAGTTGGGAATCGCATGTTGAGGTTTATCCGTAATGACTAGGATGGAAACCTGCATTTTAATCCTAGTGACGCTGACAGGCAGACCACAAAAATCTGCCAGCGTCACACCGAGGGATGCCAAGCTCGGAGTAATGCTTAAACTGAGCGAGAGCTGATCAGTTTTTTTGCTGGGTAGGCTTAGTCGTCTCGGCCGAGACTTTGGCTGACTTAGCCGGCTTATCAGCCGTCATAGATGGATTTTTCGGCTGACTATTCACCACAAGGCCAGCAGCAGACAGCTTGACTGAGTTGCGCTCGCCTATACCGCGCACGCGCTGCTCAAGATCAGACCAGTCTTTGAAGTTGCCGTTTTTCTTGCGCTCATCGAGTATGGCTTTTGATGTGGCTGGCCCTATCCCGGCAATACCATCGAGAGCAGCCTGATCGGCCGTGTTAATTTCGACGGCAGCAAACGCTGGCTGAAACGCGAGCAATGCGAAGATCGTTGTAGCGAATATCAAAATCTTCTTCAACATGAAATTTCTCCATTTCGGTTTAATGAAAGACGGTGCCAGAAATAGCAACGCCAACCGAATTAGACTGCAATTAAGCTGAAGTAATGATTGAAGAAATTATGATTAATTCGCATGGTGCGAATTAAATGTGGAACGTTCGATAGGCGCAATGAACTTCTTTAACAAACGTAAGTACAGAGAAATACAACGACTAAATGATATGCGCGAGCTATGAAAAGCAGAATGACTTAGACTTGGTTCATCGCAGAAAGCTCTTCGCTACGTCGTGGAGCATAGCTCTCCCACTGACTGCAGCCTGGGCACTGCCAATAAAATTGCTTGGCTTTGAATCCGCAGTGATTGCAGCGGTATCGCGCCAGCTTCTGCGCATAGCCACCCACCAGACTCTTAATCAGCGACAGTTCTGCACGACCTTCTGGCGGCGCATCCATTAAGCGAGCTTCAATTAATTTATCTAAGCCTAACAAGGTAGGAGTGCGACGTAATTCATCACTCACCAACTGATTCGCACTGCTACTGCCATCGAGTTCCAACACCGCTTTGAATACAACCTCTAGCAAATCAATTGAGGGCGCTTCTGAGAGATAGGTTTTTAAAAGATTCGCGCCTTCACGTGAACGACCGACAGCACGGTAACCATCCATCAGACGTTGCGCCACCAACGCAACGTGCGGAACACTCTGTTGTTCAACACGTCGCCAGGCCTGCAATGCGGCCTCGATATCGCCTTTGGCCATCAGCGCATCACCAATCAGCATCATGGCTCTGACATTATTACGGTCATGCACCAGCGCTTTTTCCAGCGTCAGAAGCGCGGCATCGGCACTCACATGAACCAATTCATCCTGCGCTATTTCACAATGAAACTGAGCGATCTCTTTTTGGTACGCGCCGGCGCCAGACATTTGCAACGCTAATGCGGCATCAATAGCGCGCTTCCATTCTTTTTCGCGCTGATAAATTTCAAGTAATGCACGGCTGGCTTTATTAGCGTATTGCGAACCGGCGAGCTGATGAAACGTTTCTTCTGCACGATCGAGTAAACCGGCTTTTAAAAAATCTTGTCCTAATTCGTAGCGAGCCTTACCTGCCACCTCAGCAGATAAATCAGGTCTCGCTAATAAATTTTGATGTACTCGCACGGCACGTTCGATATCACCGCGCTGACGAAACAAACTTCCTAATGCGAAATGCAGCTCTGCTGTTTCTGGGTCTAATCGCGCAATATCAACAAAGATTTCAATTGCCTTATCAGGATCTTCATCCAGAAGCGCATTCAGGCCTTTGTAGTAATTGCTAGGCAAGCTACGCGATTCATTAATGACGTGACGTATATCGATACGCGCTGCAATCCAACCGAGCGCGAAAAAAAGGGGAACACCCAGAAGCCACCAGGTTTCGAATTCCATAGGGACGATTTATCCGGCTAGGCAGGTCACAGACCCACCTGTTCAATAATACTTTCTGGAGGCGGTGGTCGATCACGCACCTGCGCTACGGCGACGGCTTCTTTTTTCTGGTCTTCTGCTTCTTTTTTGTAGCGAGCCAGTTCGCGACGGTAGCTGAGTACAGTGGTCACCATCGCCAACACGCCCATCACAACACCACCGATGAAAAACATCAGCAAGAGAATAATAATGGGGGAGCGGGTCTGACTACCCCAGAAAAAATGCAGCACGACCTCGTCGGTATTTTTCAACGCAAAGTCGAAAAACACTACGAAGAGGGCCAAGGCGATTAAACGAAATAGTAGCTTCATTGGGAAAACAATTTCAGACCATGCTTTCGTGATGTTGCTGAATTGTACGCGAAAAGAAATCAGAGTCTTCCCAAGCCCGACAAGTCAGCATAAAAAAAACGGCACCCGCAGGTGCCGTTTTCAGGTCAAGACTGGAAATTCAGTCATCCTTAATGGGTTGACCGACCATAGCATCAACCCGCTCCCGCAATTCCTTGCCCGGCTTAAAGTGAGGGACCCGTTTTTCCGGAACCATCACCGTGTCACCTGACTTGGGATTACGGCCTATCCTTGGCGGACGACTATTCAATGCAAAACTGCCAAAGCCACGAATCTCGATGCGCTGCCCAGCAGAGAGCGCATCGGTCATCGCATCAAGCAAGGTCTTGACAGCGAAATCCGCATCTTTGGCTACCAGTTGCGGATACCGCTCGGCCAAACGGGCAATCAGCTCCGATTTTGTCATCAGAGTGATTCCTATCAGGATTTATTGTCTAGCTTGGCTTTCAACAGTGCGCCGAGGCTGGTTGTGCCCGACGAAGCTGACGTATCTGTCGTCATTTTTTGCATGGCTTCTTGAGTATCAGCACTGTCTTTCGCTTTGATTGACAGTTGAATACCGCGCGCCTTGCGATCGACGTTCAGAATCATAGTCTCAACCTCATCACCCACTTTTAAGTGAGTACCAGCATCTTCCACGCGGTCACGAGAAATCTCGGAAGCACGCAGATAGCCTTCGACTTCTTCAGACAACTGAATCACAGCGCCCTTAGGCTCAACCGACTTAACGACGCCAGTAACCAATGCACCTTTGTCATTCATAGCGCAGTAGTTATTGAACGGATCACCTTCGAGTTGTTTCACGCCCAACGAAACGCGCTCGCGCTCAACGTCGATAGCCAACACAACAGCTTCCAGATCATCGCCCTTTTTGAAACGACGAACGGCTTCTTCACCTGTTTCAGTCCATGACAAATCAGACAAATGAACCAGACCGTCGATGTTGCCTGCCAAACCAATAAAGACACCGAAATCAGTGATCGATTTGATTGCGCCAGATACTTTGTCGCCCTTCTTGTGGGAGATAGCGAAATCATCCCAAGGATTAGCTTTGCACTGTTTCATGCCAAGGCTGATACGACGACGCTCTTCGTCAATCTCCAGAACCATAACTTCCACTTCATCGCCCAGCTGCACAACTTTTGAAGGAGCGACGTTTTTGTTCGTCCAATCCATCTCAGAAACGTGCACCAGACCTTCGATACCTTGTTCGACTTCCACGAATGCGCCGTAATCAGTCAGGTTAGTTACCTTGCCGAATAAACGCGTGCTTTGTGGGTAGCGACGTGACAAGCCTGTCCAAGGATCATCACCCAACTGTTTAACGCCCAGCGATACGCGATTTTTTTCTTGATCGTACTTGAGTACTTTAGCGGTGATCTCTTGACCAACAGCCAGTACTTCCGAAGGATGACGCACACGACGCCATGCCAAATCGGTGATGTGCAACAGACCATCGATACCACCCAGATCAACGAATGCGCCGTAATCGGTAATGTTCTTAACAACGCCGGTAACGATGGTGCCTTCTTTCAGCGTTTCCATCAGTTTCGCGCGCTCTTCACCCATAGAGGCTTCGATCACTGCACGACGTGACAACACAACGTTATTACGTTTACGGTCCAGCTTGATAACGCGGAACTCCATAGTCTTGCCTTCGAAAGGCGTGGTGTCTTTCACAGGACGCGTATCAACCAGCGAACCAGGAAGGAATGCACGAATGCCATTCGTCAGAACAGTCAGACCACCTTTAACTTTACCGCTGACAGTACCAGTGACCAACTCGCCAGACTCCATCGCTTTTTCAAGCGAGAGCCAAGATGCGAGACGCTTAGCTTTGTCACGCGACAGTATGGTGTCACCGAAACCATTTTCGAGCGACTCGATAGCAACGCTGACAAAGTCACCAATGTTGACTTCGAGCTCGCCATTATCGTTTTTGAATTCTTCGATCGGTATAAACGCTTCGGATTTCAATCCGGCGTTAACGATCACAAAGTTGTGGTCAAGGCGAACAACTTCCGCCGAAATGACCTCGCCCGAACGCATATCCTGGCGCGACAAAGATTCTTCAAACAGAGCGGCAAAACTTTCCATGCCGGAGGATGCGGGGGATTGGGTAGCTATAGACATAATTTAGAAAGGTTATCCAAACACAGCGGAATTGCCGCGTATGGGTTAGGTTGTCAGATACCTTGCCGAGCATTGCGCACAGCGAGGCGCCAGAACATCAACGACTGCTTACTTCAGGGCGCGGAGTGATACCAACCCAGCACCTGCTCTACTGCCTGGTCAATACTCATATGAGATGTATCGAGCAGCTTTGCGCCTTCAGCTGGTTTTAGCGGTGCAATGACGCGCTGAGTATCTCGCTCGTCACGCTCCCGCAAATCCTGCAAAAGGTCTGCCATATTAGCAGAAAAACCTTTGTCAATCAATTGCTTATAGCGTCTTTCAGCCCGTGCCTCGACACTCGCCGTCAGGAACACCTTGAGGGGCGCATCAGGAAAAATCACGGTCCCCATGTCACGACCATCCGCTACCAAGCCAGGCATACGACGAAAATCGTGCTGCAGCATCACGAGAGCGCTGCGAACTTTAGCCAAAGTGGCAATTTTTGAGGCGGCCACACCGACTGCCTCGGCACGAATGTCATTAGAAACTTCGCGGCCTGAGAGCAGTATGCGCTCACCTTCAAAATGAATGTCGAGTTTGGCAGCTAGCTCGGCCAGTGCGGACTCATTCGTTAATTCGATGCGCGCCTCAAGTGCCGAGAGCGCAGTGAGCCGATACAGCGCACCTGAATCAAGCAGACCAAAACCTAAATGGCTTGCTACTCGGCTGGCGACGGTGCCTTTGCCAGAAGCAGTAGGGCCATCAATAG
>JBEDHZ010000121.1:0-6913 GCA_041173845.1 Pseudomonadota bacterium | reverse complement strand
ATTCAAAAACGATAGTTCGCGTATGCGCTTGGCAAGAATGTCGTAGTGATACTCAACATGGGTGAAAATTTCTTCGTCAGCCCAAAAATGAACTTCGGTGCCGCGCTTATCGGTGTCACCCACCACTTTGATTGGCGAAACTTCTACGCCTTCTTGAGTTTCTATTTCGCGATTTTGCGGAATGCCGTGCGCAAACTCCATGAAGTATTGTTTACCATCGCGGCGTATAGTCAGGCGCAATTTTTTTGATAGCGCGTTGACGCACGATACGCCCACGCCATGTAAGCCGCCTGAAACTTTGTAGGAGTTTTGATCGAACTTACCACCTGCATGCAACTCAGTCATCACGATCTCAGCCGCACTACGCTTAGGCTCGTGTTTGTCATCCCACTTGATGCCCGTCGGTATGCCGCGACCATTATCGCGAATTGAAATCGAATTATCCGAATGGATGGTGACGTCAATTTCAGTGCAGTGACCCGCCAAGGATTCATCAATAGAGTTATCCAACACCTCGAATACCAAATGATGCAGGCCTGTACCGTCTGACGTATCACCGATGTACATACCAGGTCGTTTACGAACCGCTTCTAGGCCCTCAAGAATTTGAATGGACGATGCGCCATATTGGTTAGACGGATTGCTGTTTTCTGATGGAATTGCGGCCATGGCTACCTTAATAAAACAATTGCGCAGTAAATCACTGTGTTGATAATGCGTCGAAGGGGCCAGCGGGCCCCTTCGCATAACGAGTTACGTGTTTCAAATTCTCATCGGCATAACGACATATTTGAAATTAGGATCATCGGGAACCGTGATCAATGCCGATGAATTGGCATCGCCCAAAGAAATGCTGACTTGATCGCATTTCAAATTATTCAAGACGTCTAACAAATACGTGACATTAAAACCAATGTCGACGCTGTCGCCGCTGTAATCGATTTCGAGTTCTTCAACCGCCTCTTCCTGATCGGCATTCGTGGAACTGATCTTCAAGCTGCCCGGCGCAATCACACAACGCACACCTTTGAATTTATCCGAGGTCATGATCGCTGTACGCTGCAGTGAACGCAGCAATACATCGCGGCCAATCGAGAAATTATTTTTGTATGCTTTAGGAATAACGCGGGTGTAATCAGGGAATTTACCCTCGACTAATTTAGATATCAGTTCGATGTCGGAGAAATCGAGCTTTACCTGATTCGTTGCGATCTGCAGAGTAACCGGATCATCTGTTTCTTCTAAAAGGCGCTGCAATTCCAAAATCGTTTTGCGAGGAATAATCACTTCCTGACGCACGAACTCTTGCTCGGTAACGATCTGAGAAAACGCCAGCCGATGTCCATCGGTAGCCACCGCAATGACGTTCTTGCCATCGACCACCAACAACAAACCATTCAAGTAATACCGAATGTCTTGCTGGGCCATTGAAAAATGGACCATGTTGAATAGATGCTTAAGCGTTTTCTGCGGTAATTCAACCTTGGCAGAAAAATGCTCAGCTTGTGCGACGGTAGGAAACTCTTCTGCCGACTGCGTCTGCAAAGCAAAGCGCGATTTGCCGCTCTGTATCGTCATGCGCTTGTTGGTAAGTGACAACGACACTTCGGTTTCTGGAAGCGCGCGCAAAATATCCAACAGCTTACGCGCTGCGACCGTCGTCGCAACGACATCTTTTCCCGATCCAATGGCAGCGTGGGTGCTGATCTGCACCTCAATGTCCGTTGATAACAAGGACACGTTCTCTCCATCTTTTCGGATGAGGATATTGGCGAGAATCGGCAACGTGTGCCGACGCTCGACAATACCACTCACAATTTGCAGTGGCCGCAACAAAGCGTCCCTGTGAATTTTTACCAGTAGCATCGTGCGTTCCTTTCGCGAGTCGCTTTCTGTATCAGCATTTTTGGTTCTTTTTTATTTGCTGCTCTGGTTTAACGCCAGCTCAGCCCTTTAAGGTTTGCTCCAACACGTGAAGCTCGTGATTGCATTCGGGATTTTTACTTCGATCTGCAGCAATTTTTCGTACAGCATGTAGCACGGTCGTGTGATCACGTCCGCCAAACAATTCACCAATCTCAGGCAGACTTTTTTGCGTTAACTCTTTAGCCAAATACATCGCTATCTGCCGTGGCCGCGCAATATTCGCAGGCCGCTTTTTTGAATACATGTCAGCGACTTTGATATTAAAAAAGTCAGCGACCGTTTTTTGTATGTTCTCGACCGAGATCTGTCGATTCTGCACCGACAGCAAATCTTTCAATGCGTCTTTAACGACATCGATCGTGATGTCTTTTCCGTGAAAGCGCGAGTAAGCAAGAATTTTACGCAGCGCACCTTCCAGCTCGCGCACATTCGAGCGCAAATGTTTGGCCACAAAAAACGCCACGTCATCAGAAAGTGCGGCGCCCTCAAGAGCGGCTTTTTTCAACAAAATAGCTACGCGCATTTCCAACTCGGGAGGTTCGACTGCAACCGTCAAACCTGAATCAAAGCGAGAAATTAAACGATCATCCATACCCGTAATTTCTTTGGGATAGGTATCACTCGTAATAATGATCTGCTTCTTGGCTGCGATCAGTGCTTCGAAAGCGTAGAAGAATTCTTCTTGCGTACGGTTTTTACCGCCGAAAAACTGAATGTCATCTATCAGCAGTAAATCCAGCGAATGGTAATAGCGCTTGAAGTCATCAAAACCTTTGCGCTGATAGGCTGTAACCACATCGCGCACATACTGCTCTGCATGTATGTAACGAATCTTGACGGAAGGATTATCGGCCAGCACCTGATTACCAATCGCATGAATCAAGTGGGTTTTACCCAATCCGACACCGCCATATAAAAATAGCGGGTTGTATGAAATTCCGGGGTTACTTGCCACCTGAATGGCGGCGGCACGGGCCAGTTGATTGGCCTTGCCCGTTACAAAGCTGTCGAATGTCAGCGCAGTATTAATGCGGCTCTGATCCCGACGCAAATGCGTTTCCTCGGGCTGCGCTGCGCGCTCGATCGGGGCATCCGCCGACGCCAACGAGTTCGCTGGCGCGCTGGGACCTGCTGTTTTTTTAAGCTGCCCGTTACGTGGGTCAAGAACAAACTGCACATCCACCGGCGACTGCCAAAATTCTGCTGCAATGGTGGTGATGCGATCGGCAAACTGGGTTTTAACCCAATCGAGTTTGAAACGATTCGGCGCAGCGATGCGCAGACGACCGTCCTCAAAGTCGAGCATTGCCAGAGGCTTGATCCAAGCGCTAAATTGCTGAGGCGTTAGCTCCTGCTGCAGCCGCAATGCACAGGTCTGCCAGAATTCTTCCATGCGTTATTCGGTTGTGGGAGCGACGGGAGAAGGTGCGCCCCGAAGTTCTAGGTTGGTCTGACGGCCACAGCGCAAAGGCTAGCCGGAATAGCCTCTATTCTACTCTTGCCGGGCCAAGTTATCCACAGGAAGGGACCAAAAATGATGAATCGCCAATCGTCTTGTTGGGTCATTTTTTTTGCCAATTATTTAACTCTAGTGAAAGCCTTTGAATCCGTGGCCGAAGATGGCGCAATCGGGCGCCAATCGACCCGCTGAGGCGCATAAACCTACGTTTATAAGCGGTAAGTGATTGACAGAAATAGACAAAATGCTGTCTAATCGTTGGTTCTCTGCGTTGCGCGCTGCCGTTAAGGCTTCTTGGCGCCGTAACTCAAGATTTTGGCCGGGCATTTACGCCGGTTTTTGCTCAGTCTATATCGATCAGCGAGACCCAACATGAAACGTACCTTTCAACCCTCAGTCGTCCGCCGCAAGCGCACACATGGCTTCCGCGCTCGCATGGCTACCCGCTCAGGACGCGCTGTACTTAATGCGCGTCGCGCCAAAGGTCGCAAGCGTCTGGCCGTTTAAGGCTGGTAGCACGACCTTGCCCGAGACTCCATCCGGCGATCGTCCGGAAGATTTCGGCAGACATCGGCGTATTTTAAAAACGGATGAGTTTTCATCCGTTTTTCGTTTACGCCCCGTAAAGCGCACTGAGCACTTCGCGCTTTACCAGCAATCGAATGCTCTTGGGCATGCCAGACTAGGCATCGTCGTGGCGAAAAGATTAGCTCAACGAGCGGTGACTCGAAATATGATCAAGCGCATTGCAAGAGAAATTTTCCGCCGCTCCGAATCGACATCAACGGACTGTATTATTCGGCTTACCAATTCGCTGATGAGTCGCAAGCAAAGCGCTTCTTCAAAATCGTGCAAAATTGCGCTAACGGCTGAGCTTAGAAATCTTCTTAGCTCCGTCGATAGTCAAACTCGCCACCGCAACTAATGAAATCCTTGCTGCTGATCCTGCTGCGCATTTACAAAATAGCGATCAGTCCGCTACTAGGTCAGCATTGCCGCTTTTATCCGAGTTGTTCGGAATATGCACAGCAAGCCATCGTTGAACATGGCGCGTTGCGCGGCAGTGCGCTGGCCTGTCAACGTTTATGCAAATGTCATCCATGGCATGCCGGTGGCGTCGATCTTGTACCAAAACGTAAGCCTTCTAATGAGGTCGCCACTGTGGCTGACCACGTAACGCGCTCACACTCCTGAACCATTATTCCTTTTCGCGACTCTTATGGATATCAAACGTACTGTACTGTTGGTGATTTTCTCGCTTTCGCTGCTAATGCTGTGGGAGAACTGGAATGTCTACAATGGTGGCGCCTCCATGTTTGCGCCTGAAGTCCCATCCACAAGTAGCACCGCGACAACCAACACAAAAACCGATTCATCCGTGCCGCAACCCAGTGTTAGCGCTCCGGCGGCAAGTGGTGCCGATGTACCTGCAGGCGCAGCGATCGTACAAGCTGGCGAAAAAATCACCATTACGACCGATCTGTTGAAAGCAGAAATCAACACGGCCGGCGCAGAGTTGACTCGCATCGAACTTCTGCAACACAAAGACAGTACCGACCAAAGTAAGAATGTCGTCTTGATGGAATCCGGTTCGGGTCGTACCTACGTCGGTCAAAGCGGCTTGATTGGTGCGGGTGCGCCGAATCACCGTTCCTTATTCACTGCTCGCCCAGGCGTACGTACGCTCGAAGGCGCGAATAGCGTGCAACTGATTCTTGATGCTGAACAGGATGGTGTAAAGCTCACCAAAACTTATACCTTCAAGCGCGGCGAATATGAAATTGAGCTAACTCACGAAGTAACTAATGGCAGTTCTGCTGCCATTACACCATCGGTCTATGTACAACTGGTGCGCGACTCAAGCAAGCTGGACGGCGACTCTCGCTTTTACAGCACCTTCACTGGCCCGGCAATCTATACCGATGCAGAAAAATTTCGCAAAGTTACTTTCGAAGATATCGATAAAGGTAAGCAACCACCTGCTGCGCAAACGGACAAAGGTTGGATTGCGATGGTTCAGCATTATTTTGTGTCCGCTTTCCAGCCATTGGACAAAGGTACGTACGAATTATTTACGCGCAAAATCGATGACAAACTGTACGCCGTTGGCAGCATCATCAAACTGGGAAGCATAGCGCCCGGCGCGAATGCAAAATCAACCGGCAAGCTCTACACCGGCCCACAAGAGTCGGCCAACCTTGAAAAATTTGCGCCCGATTTTGATTTGGTCAAAGACTACGGTTGGTTGACCTTGATTGCCAAACCTATTTTCTGGTTGATGGAACAAATTCATAAGCTGCTCAATAACTGGGGCTGGACCATCATCGTTCTAACGATCATGATCAAGCTGGCATTTTTCCCTCTGTCGGCAGCAAGCTATCGCAGCATGGCGAAGATGAAGTTAGTGACTCCCAAAATGACGGCTATTCGTGAACGCCACAAAGGCGATCCACAGCAAATGAATGCGGCCATGATGGAGCTCTACAAAACCGAAAAAATTAACCCCCTCGGTGGCTGTCTTCCCGTCGTTGTTCAAATCCCTGTATTTATTGCGCTGTATTGGGTATTACTGGCGAGTGTAGAAATGCGTCATGCACCATGGTTAGGTTGGATTCAAGATTTGGCTGCACCCGATCCTTGGTACATCCTGCCTGTCATTATGGCGGTATCGATGTTTGTGCAAACCAAACTTAATCCGACACCACCGGATCCCATTCAGGCCAAAGTAATGATGTTTATGCCGATCGCTTTTTCGGTGATGTTTTTCTTTTTCCCCTCAGGCTTAGTGCTGTACTGGGTCGTCAACAATCTGCTCTCCATAGGGCAGCAGTGGGTGATTACACAGAACGCAGAAAAGACAAAATAAATTTTTCACATTGCGCTTTGCGCGCAGCAGTGACTTTCAAAGTCCGTCACCACTGGTCACGGACTTTTTTATTTACAGATAAAATCACATCATGCTTTCAGATGCATCACCCATCGCTGCAATTGCCACCGCTCCGGGACGGGGAGGTATTGGCGTCGTACGCATTTCCGGTAAAGATCTACGATCCTTGGCTCGCGCCATCTGTAAATTAGATAACTCCGCTGAACTCAAGCCGCGCTATGCAAGCTATCTGGATTTCATTCGTGCCGATGGCAGCGTCATTGATTCAGGGCTGGCGATTTATTTTCCTGCGCCGCATTCCTACACCGGTGAAGACGTTTTAGAGCTGCAAGGACATGGCGGGCCGGTCGTACTGCAAATGCTGCTCAGTCGCTGCCTGGAAGCGGGTCAGGGAATGGGATTACGTCTCGCTAATCCCGGCGAATTTACCTATCGCGCCTTTCAAAATGAAAAAATGGATCTGGCTCAAGCGGAAGCCGTTTCTGATTTGATTGAAGCCTCAACCGAGGCGGCTGCAAAACTCGCGACCCAATCACTGTCCGGTGCATTCTCGCAAGCGATTCATCAACTGGTTGAGCAAGTGATTAACTTGCGCATGCTGGTAGAAGCAACGCTTGATTTCCCTGAAGAAGAAATTGAAT
>JBEDHZ010000120.1:0-6953 GCA_041173845.1 Pseudomonadota bacterium | reverse complement strand
GCGCAGAGTGCCAGATAAAGGATCGTTATTTTGTTTAGCAATGTCGCGGATGAAAGAAGTCTGTTCCAGTACTCGCTCTGCCTGCGTAACAATTTGTGCTCCTACTGGCGTGACGCTGATTTCAGTACCGCCGCGCTCAAAAATAGCGACGCCAAGTTCATCTGCGAGTTGTTTGATCGCGACCGAGAGCGTGGGTTGTGCCACGAAGCAGGCCGCGGCTGCACGGCCCAAGTGGTTTTCCCGCGCTACGGCAACGATATATTTCAGTTCTGTCAATGTCATGTAATTAGTGTCGCATAGTTGGTCGAAAAAGTGGATGTGTTCACTGATTCAATCAGTCGAAATGAGCTGCGTGTGGTGTCAGACCTTTAAATAATCTTCACGCGCACCCAGCCAGCGCTGTAGATGCGCTTCTACCGTAGCGGGATCATCCTGAAGTAATTGCTGAGCAATGTCGCGCGCCGTTTCAACTAGCCAGGTATCCGTTTCTAAATCGGCAAAGCGCAACATGGCTTGCCCAGATTGACGAGCGCCTAAAAATTCACCGGGGCCGCGAATTTCTAGATCGCGCCGCGAAATTTCAAAACCATCGGTTAGTTCGCGCATGATGGCTAGCCGCTGTTTTGCAATCGAGCCCAGCGGACCTTGATACATCAATAGACAAACGCTGGCAGCGGCTCCGCGACCTACGCGCCCGCGCAGCTGATGCAGTTGCGATAAACCGAATCGTTCGGCATGCTCAATCACCATCAGCGAGGCATTTGGTACATCGACGCCAACTTCAATCACGGTGGTTGCTACCAGCAGATCAATCGCTCCTGCAGCGAATTCACTCATCACTGCTTGTTTTTCTGCTGGCTTCATGCGGCCATGTACCAAACCAACGCGTAAATCCGGCAAGGCTGCAGTCAGCATCGCATAGGTGTCGGTAGCAGTTTGCAACTGCAAGGCTTCAGATTCTTCGATCAGTGGACAAACCCAATAGGTTTGACGTCCTTCTTTCGCCGCTGCATGTACACGCTCCATCACTTCATTACGTCGTTCTTGTGCGATAAGTCGAGTGACGATAGGTGTACGTCCCGGCGGTAATTCATCAATAACAGAGACTTCGAGATCGGCGTAATACGTCATGGCTAAGGTGCGTGGAATCGGTGTAGCTGACATCATTAATTGATGCGGCAAACTATCCAGACCTTTGTTACGCAGAGTGAGCCGCTGCGCAACACCAAAGCGATGTTGTTCATCGACGATGGCTAATCCTAATTTAGCAAACTCCACATCATGCTGAATCAAGGCGTGAGTACCGATGATGAGTTGTGCCTCACCTGATTCAATCCGTGCCCGTGCTTCTTCTTTTTCGCGTTTTTTTAAACTGCCAGTGAGCCATGCGACCTGTATGCCCAAGGGTTCCATCCAGCCAGCGATTTTTCGAAAATGCTGTTCAGCCAGAATTTCAGTCGGTGCCATCAATGCCGTTTGATAACCATTGTCTATCGCTTGTGCAGCAGCTAATGCAGCGACCACAGTTTTACCACTACCGACATCACCTTGAAGTAAGCGTTGCATGGGATAAGGCATGGAGATATCAGCACGAATTTCGCTCAGCACGCGTTGTTGTGCAGCCGTTAGCGTAAATGGTAAAGCGGCTGTAAACGCGTTGGTGAGTGAGCCGAGCTTAGCCAGCACCGGTGCGCCTTGCTGCCGACGTGCTAGTTGTGCTCGCTTCATTGATAACTGCTGTGCGAGTAATTCATCGAACTTCATGCGTATCCATGCGGGATGGCTACGTTCAATTAAGGCATGCTCATCGATGTCGGCAGGTGGGTTATGCAGTAGTCGTACGCTTTGTTCGAAGGGCATGAGCTTCAAACGCTCACGCAACGGCTGAGGTAGGGTATCGCTCCAGTCTAAGCGTGCCATCGCTTTTGCGATTGCTGAACGCAGGATGGTTTGTGAGATACCTTCGCCGGCCGGATATACAGGAGTGAGTGCCTCAGGTAGTGCAGCATCTGTTGTAACGCTTTTTACGGTGGGATGAACCATCTCATTGCCGAGAAAGCCGTGACGAAATTCTCCGCGTACTCGCAAGCGCTTACCTTGCGCCATTTGAATCGCCTGACTTCCGTAAAAATTTAAGAAGCGCAGAGTTAGGGTATCCGTATCGTCAGTGATTTTTACGACTAATTGTCGGCGCGGACGATATTGCACATCGCAGTCGGTAACAACGCCTTCGACTTGCACGGCTTGTCCGTAGGTATGACTGGCATCTCGGATGGACAGTAAGGTCGTTTCATCCTCATAGCGCATGGGCAGATGCAGCGCCAGCGACATGTCGGTGGATAGCCCAAGGCGCGCAAACCGGTCAACGGTGCGTAGACTTTTCGTGGGCGTCTTTTTTTTTCTAGTAGCGGACATGTCGGACTGAGTTGGCAAGCGCAGCGTAGAATACCGGCTTTTGCTAATCTGCTGCAGCTTTCCTTTCGTTGATAGCGCTGCGCATCCCGATGTATTCACTTTCTGATTTCGATTTTAATCTTCCCGCCGAGCTGATTGCGCAGTCGCCTTTGGCTGAGCGCACGCAGTCACGTCTTTTGCACGTCCAGCCAGACCGGCTGATCGACGGGCTGTTTACCGATGTGTTGGCAACGCTGGAAGCAGGGGATGTACTGGTATTCAATGATACCCGGGTCGTGAATGCCCGTTTTTTTGGGGTGAAAGAAACCGGTGGGCGAGTCGAGGTATTAGTCGAGCGCGTGGTTGACGCTACCACTGTTATTGCACAAGTACGCGCATCTAAAACACCTGCGCCAGGTATGAAGATGTGCTTGGCTGATGCGTTTGACGTGATTGTTGGTGAGCGCGTGGGTGAATTTTTTACCTTGAGCTTTCCGGAAGATGCCTTGCAACTGATGGAGCGCTATGGTCGTTTACCTTTGCCCCCTTACATCGATCACGCTGCTGATGAATTTGATGCGCAGCGCTATCAGACTGTCTATGCCAAAACGCCTGGTGCGGTAGCAGCGCCTACAGCGGGACTGCATTTCGACCAAGCGTTTTTGCAAGCACTTCGTGCCAAAGGTGTGCGTATTGCGACGATAACTCTCCATGTGGGTGCCGGCACTTTTCAACCCGTGCGTACAGAAAATTTATCTGAGCATCAGATGCACAGCGAGTGGTATAGCATTTCACAAGAGACAGTCGATGTAGTGCAAACAGCGCAGCGAGAGGGCAAAAACGTTGTCGCGGTAGGGACCACTAGTTTACGTGCGCTTGAGTCGGCCTCAGCGTCGGGCACATTGATTGCGGGCAGTAATGACACGCGGTTGTTTATCACGCCGGGTTATGCGTTTCATACGGTGACACGACTAATCACGAATTTTCATTTGCCAAAGTCGACGCTGTTAATGCTGGTATCGGCATTTGCCGGATATCAGAGACTGCGTGACGCGTATGCGCATGCTATCGAGCAGCGCTATCGTTTTTTCAGCTATGGTGATGCAATGCTGCTGGAAAGGATTGCCAACTCATGAAGTACACCTTATTAAAAACAGATGGTCATGCACGTCGTGGCCGTCTGGAGCTGAATCACGGAACGATAGAGACGCCGATTTTTATGCCGGTGGGAACCTACGGTTCGGTAAAAGCGATGTCGCCAGTAGAGTTGGAAAAAATCGGTGCGCAAATTATTTTAGGAAATACCTTTCATCTCTGGTTACGCCCCGGTTTGGAAACGATTCGTGAATTTGGTGGTTTGCATCAGTTCATAGGTTGGAATAAGCCACTATTGACTGACTCCGGTGGATTTCAAGTATTTTCATTGGGGGAAATGCGAAAAATCAGCGAAGAGGGTGTTAAATTTTCTTCGCCGATTAATGGTGATCGCCTATTTCTTTCTCCTGAAATTTCTATGCAAATTCAGCGGGTATTGAATTCTGATGTGGTGATGCAGTTCGATGAATGCACGCCGTATGAAATTGAAGGCCGACCTGCAACGCGTGAAGAGGCTGGAAGATCGATGCGTATGTCTTTGCGTTGGGCTAAGCGGTCGCTAGACGAATTTAATCGTGAAGAAAATCCGAATGCTTTATTTGGTATCGTGCAAGGCGGTATGTTTGAAGAGTTGCGTGATGAATCGCTCGCCGGCCTGAATGACTTAGGTTTTCATGGTTTGGCAATTGGTGGTTTGTCGGTGGGTGAGCCCAAAGAAGATATGCAGCGAATATTGGCGCACACCGGCCCGCGACTTCCCACGGATAAGCCGCGCTATTTGATGGGTGTAGGTACACCTGAAGATTTAGTCGATGGCGTGGCGCACGGAATTGATATGTTTGATTGCGTTATGCCCACGCGTAATGCACGGAATGGTTGGTTGTTCACGCGTTTTGGCGATATAAAAATCAAAAACGCGCGTCACAAAAATGAACAGATACCGCTCGACGAAACCTGCACCTGCTACACCTGTCAAAATTTTTCACGCGCTTACCTGCATCACCTGCATCGCTGTGGCGAGATTTTGGGTGCTCAGTTAAATACGATTCACAACCTGCATTTTTACTTGCAGTTGATGGACGACATGCGTTCCGCGATTGAAACGGGTACTTTTTCGGCATTTCGCCAGCGCTTTGCTGACGAGCGCGCACGCGGCAGCTGAAAGCTTTAGCTATCTGACAATGGATTGGCCGGTCTGGCAGCCAACGACCTTTCCTTTGTGAACACATTCTGCCGTTCCCACTGTGAGCAAAGCTGCAAGTCCTTGAGGGTGCGGAGTGATAGAATGCCGCGTCTTGAAAAATCCCTCTTTTGGAGTAGTCCATGCTGATTTCTAATGCCTATGCCCAGACCGCAGGCGCGTCCGGCGCTGCTGGCGGCCTGATGAGCTTTTTGCCCATCATTTTGATGTTTGTTGTTCTGTATTTCCTGATGATCCGTCCTCAGATGAAGCGTCAGAAAGAGCAAAAAGCGATGATTGATGCATTGGCCAAAGGCGATGAAGTCATCACTGCAGGTGGTTTGTTGGGCAAAGTCACCAAAGTAAGCGATGCCTACATTACGGTTGAAGTCGCTGCCGGCACCGAAGTCGTTATGCAAAAAGCCGCCGTGACTTTGCTGCTACCCAAAGGCTCGATCAAAGCACTCTGAGCTGCTCAACTAACTTAGTTGGCCTGAGTTCTGTGTCCGGCCCGATCAGGCCGGATATTTTTTTATAGTAAGCGACACGCCATGAATCGTTATCCCGTTTGGAAATATGTCTTGATCGTACTCGTGCTGTTGTTCGGTGCGCTGTACACCATCCCGAATTTCTTTGGAGAGTCCCCCGCGGTCCAGATTAGCAGCGCTAAGGCCACGATTAAGCTCGGACCTGATGCAGTCGCACTGGCTAGCCAGGCGTTGGAAAAAGCGGGTGTTCATGCGGACAATGTGTTTTACGAAAATCTGGGTAACAACGGCACCGTGCGTGTTCGCTTTGCCAGTACTGATTTGCAGTTCAAAGCGAAAACAGTGCTGGAGCAAGCACTGAATCGCGATCCTTTGGATCCCAATTATTTAGTCGCTTTCAACTTATTACCGAATACACCGATATGGCTGCAAAGCTTGCATGCCTTGCCTATGTACTTGGGTTTGGATTTGCGCGGTGGTGTGCACTTTTTGATGCAAGTCGATACCAAAGCAGTCATCGCTAAGCGGATTCAGGGTGTGCAAACGGGTGTACGTGCCTTACTGGTTGAAAAGCATATTCGCTTTGCAGGCATCACGCGCGATGGTAATGCGATTGATATTCGTGTGCGTGATCAAGAAATTCGCGATGCTGTTCGTGCTGTGTTGTCAGCGCAGATTTCTGATTTAACCTTAGTCGATGCTGCCGATGCAGAAGGACTGAAAGTGCGTGCCACACTCAGCCCAGTAGCGCTGAAGCGCACGCTGGAAGAGGCGGTTCAGCAAAATATCTCGACTCTATCTAAGCGTGTGAATGAACTCGGTGTTGCTGAGCCCGTGATTCAACAACAAGGCTCAGATCGTATTGTGGTGCAACTGCCCGGTGTACAGGATGTTTCGCGTGCAAAAGACATCATTGGTCGTACCGCTACGCTGGAAGTGCGTATGGTGGATGACTCGATACGTCGCGGCACTGAAGAAAGTTCGGCGATACCTTTAGGCTCCGAGTTATTCAAAGTGGGTAAAGGTGCTCCGGTTGTGATGTTCAAAGAGCCCGTCATTACCGGCGACTATATTTCTAATGCAGGTGCCAGCTTTGATTCAAACCAACAGCCTTCGGTGAGTCTGGATTTGAATGGTGATGGTGGTCGCAAGATGCGTGAAGCGACACGCAGCAAGATTGGCAAACTAATGGCTATCGTGCTGTTTGAAAAAGGTAAGGGTGAAGTACTCACCGTAGCGACGATACGTGATGAACTAGGTTCACGTTTTCAAATAACGGGTATGGAATCGCCCGCAGCTGCAACCGATCTGGCGTTGTTGTTACGTGCGGGTTCATTGGCAGCGCCGATGGAAATTATTGAAGAGCGCACTATCGGACCACAACTTGGCGCTGAAAATATTGGTAAAGGTTTCAATTCCACGCTATATGGTTTTGCGGCGATCACGGTGTTCATGGTGATTTACTACATGCTGTTTGGTGCGTTCAGCGTGTTTGCGCTGGCGGTCAACGTGATGTTGTTAATCGCTGCGCTCTCGCTGCTGCAGGCAACATTAACCTTACCGGGTATTGCTGCTATTGCGCTCACCTTAGGTATGGCGATTGATGCCAACGTGTTGATCAATGAACGTATTCGCGAAGAACTCCGCCTCGGCAATCCACCGCAAGCGGCGATTGCGGCAGGTTTCGAGCGCGCTTGGGCGACGATTCTTGATTCGAATGTTACGACATTGATTGCGGGTCTGGCCTTGCTAATTTTTGGTTCAGGTCCGATTCGTGGTTTTGCAGTAGTTCATTG
>JBEDHZ010000119.1:0-6985 GCA_041173845.1 Pseudomonadota bacterium | reverse complement strand
ACCATTAATTACGCGGTGAAAGATCGTACCGTTGTAAAAACCTGTTTTTACATACGTTAAAAAGTTTTCAACCGTTTTGGGTGCTTTGTCTGGGTAAACTTCTACAATGATTTCACCCATGTTAGTTTTGATGGATACCTTGGGAGCTGTATCGGCAGCCAACGCCATCGTGGTCAAGGATGCCAAAACAGCAGCAGTGCAAAATTGCATAAACTGGCGACGGCCGTAGCGCATGAAATTTCCTTCCGGTTAGTGTGTGTCTGAAGCACCGTTATTGCAGGGATTCAGATGCTTCAATGTTATACTTTGACGAGACTCGCATTCTATCAAAATACCGGACACGTAAGACGGCCTATGTTTTATGCGACCAGCAAAGTTGGCGGTTGTTCGGCAGTATTTTGAAAAAAGTAATAAACGATTTGCAGTACCTTCGGCTTTTCTGCCACGGCATTCCTCTTTTAATTCATGAGCACACTAAAGATCTACAACACCTTAGCGCGTGACAAAGTTGCTTTTGTCCCTATTGAGCCAGGCAAGGTGCGAATGTATGTGTGCGGCATGACAGTCTACGATTACTGCCATCTCGGTCACGCGCGCGTGATGGTGGTGTTCGATATGGTGCAGCGCTGGTTACGATCGCAAAATTATCAGGTGACGTACGTTCGTAATATTACGGATATTGATGACAAGATCATCCGCCGAGCCGCTGAGAACAACGAATCTATCTCAACCCTTACCAATCGTTATATTCAAGCGATGAATGAGGACGCTGCCTCACTAGGTGTGCAGCGACCAGATCATGAGCCACGAGCCACCAGCTACGTGCCACAAATGCTCTCGCTGATTGGTAAGCTAGAAAAAAATGGTTTGGCCTATCAAGCTGCCGATGGTGATGTTAATTTTTCTGTGCGAGATTTTGCCGGATACGGCAAGTTGTCAGGAAAATCCTTAGATGATTTACGTGCGGGTGAACGGGTAGAAGTTGATAGCGCAAAGCGTGATCCCCTCGATTTCGTTTTGTGGAAATCCTCTCGCGAAACAGAAGCCGAGGAAGTTAAATGGGCCTCTAAGTGGGGTAGTGGTCGACCCGGTTGGCATATCGAATGCTCCGCGATGGCCTGCGATCTTTTAGGCGAACAGTTTGATATTCATGGTGGCGGTCAGGACTTGCAATTTCCTCACCACGAAAATGAAATCGCGCAATCTGAAGGTGCGCACGGACATGGTTTTGTAAATTATTGGATGCATAACGGCTTTGTTCGCATCGATAACGAAAAAATGTCCAAATCGCTGGGTAATTTTTTCTCCATTCGTGAAGTTCTAGAAAAGTTTGATGCCGAAGTTGTGCGCTTTTTTATTTTGCGTGCGCACTATCGCAGTCCACTGAATTACTCTGATGTCCATCTTGAAGATGCACGCACTGCATTAGCACGGCTGTACACCGCTCTTAAAGATACTCCTCCTGATACGCAGCCTTTAGATTGGAACGAGCCCTTCGCGCAGCGTTTTGCCGACGCCATGAATGATGATTTCAATACGCCGGGGGCTGTTGCATGCTTATTTGAGTTGGCTACTGAAATTAATCGCGATCACTCCGCGGTTCTTGCTAGGCAGCTGAAAAAACTTGCAGGTGTGATTGGCTTGTTAGAACGTGAGCCTCAGTTATTTTTGCAAGGTGGTGGTTCAGCAGACGGCTTGTCAGACGATGAGGTTGACGCGCAGATTGCCGCGCGTGCTGATGCTAAGAAAAATAAAAATTTTGCTGAGTCCGACAAAATTCGCGCTGAATTACTAGCGCAAGGCATTGTGCTCGAAGACAAGCCCGGTGGAATCACTGAGTGGAGGCGTGCATGAGTAAGCCTCCTGAAATTTTACTGGTACCGCATTACTGGGAGCAGGCCAAGCTTGAGTTGATGAAGCGCGATCGCATCATGAAAAAATTGATTCCTCGCTTCGGTGATTTACAACTGGTTAGGCGGGGTGATCCGTTCATGACGCTGGCACGATCTATCGTTGGTCAACAGATCTCCGTTAAAGCTGCGCAGTCCGTGTGGGAAAGGCTGATGCTGGCCTGCCCGAAAATGACGCCTACTCAGGTGAAGCGACAAGGGCATGTGAAACTTGCCACGTGTGGACTGTCCAAGCGTAAGGCGGAGTATTTAATGGATTTGTCTGCCCATTTTCTGGATGGCAGTCTGCATGAAAAGGACTGGGAATCCATGGAAGATGAGGCGGTGATCGCCGAGTTGATCCAGATTCGAGGCATAGGCCGCTGGACGGCCGAGATGTTTTTGATTTTCAATATGCTAAGACCTGATATTTTGCCCCTGGATGATCTTGGGCTGGTAAAAGGGATTAGCATCAATTATTTCTCGGGTGAGCCCGTCTCACGCAGCGATGCGCGCGAGGTAGCCGCTAACTGGGAACCTTGGCGAACGGTCGCTACCTGGTATATGTGGCGTAGTTTGGACCCTATACCGGTAGAATATTGATTGTCTTAATGCAAGAATGGCATTATTCTTGCCGCCGGGCGCGCTGACATAATTGGCTGCGCTAATGACATAAGGAGCTTATGTGAGCAAAATCACTTTCCTCAGTTTTGAGCAGCCGATCTCGGAGCTTGAATCTAAGATCGAGGAACTGCGTTTCGTGCAGGAAGATTCAGCGGTCGACATTACCGAAGAAATCGATCGACTGTCTCAGAAGAGTCAGCAACTGACCAAAGATCTCTACGCCAAGTTAACTCCGTGGCAGGTGTCGCAGATTGCGCGTCATCCTCAGCGTCCATACACCATGGACTATGTGAATGAGATCTTCACCGATTTTCATGAATTGCACGGCGATCGCTCTTATGCGGATGATCTGTCAATCGTTGGCGGTCTGGCACGTTTCAATGGCCAAGCCTGCATGGTGATAGGTCATCAAAAAGGTCGTGACACCAAAGAACGCGCGATGCGAAATTTTGGTATGCCTAAACCTGAAGGCTATCGCAAGGCGATGCGCTTGATGAAGGTGGCTGAGAAATTTGGCTTGCCGGTATTTACCTTCGTTGATACGCCCGGTGCGTTCCCCGGTATTGATGCGGAAGAGCGTGGTCAATCTGAAGCGATTGGTCACAACTTGTATGCGATGGCTGAACTCAAAGTTCCACTGATTGCTACCATCATCGGTGAGGGCGGCTCTGGTGGTGCGTTAGCGATTGCTGTGGGTGATGCGGTGCTGATGCTTCAGTACGCTACGTATTCGGTGATTTCGCCAGAAGGCTGTGCTTCTATTTTGTGGAAGACATCAGAGCGCGCATCGGATGCTGCCGAGGCCTTGGGCTTAACAGCACATCGTTTGAAAGCACTCAATCTCATCGACAAAATTGTGAATGAGCCGCTAGGTGGTGCACATCGTGATCCCAAACAGATGGCTATACTGTTAAAGCGCGCATTGGCCGATACTTTGCGCCAGTTCCAAGGTGTTAAAACTAAAGACCTCATGGCAGCTCGTCATGAAAAGCTAATGAGCTATGGCAAATTCAAGGAAATCTCTCCCTCTGAATAATTCTCAGATTGCCGTTGCGATTACTGCATTCGAACGCGCGCTAGAAGAAATTCTGGCGCGCGTTGTTCTTTCCGACGGTGCTTCCATTGCGGTTGCTTGTAGTGGTGGTCTTGACTCAGCCGTATTGCTACATTTGAGCGCCGATTTTTTTGCCAGTCATCCTAATCTGCATTCCCATCCAATACGCGTGTTCCATGTTCATCATGGATTAAGCCCGAATGCCGATCACTGGCTGGCACATGTGCAAAGCAAGTGTGAGCAATTGAAATTACCTTTCGATGCGCGCAAAGTCAGCGTTGTTAGCATTGATGAGCACGGCCCAGAAAACGCTGCCCGGCTAGCGCGCTATGAAGCGTTAGCTGACCTTTGCACAACGAATCATGTAGAACTCTTACTTACCGCTCACCATCAAGACGATCAGGCAGAAACCGTCATGCTTCAAGCGTTGCGCGGCGCGGGTTTGCCTGGGTGGTCGGGCATGGCTGATCTGCAGCGAGATCATGCGCTGTTGCCTACAACAGTCACATTAGCGCGACCTTTGTTGGACTGTTCGCGCAAACAGTTAGAGCAGATCGCGCACGAACTATCGATAAGTCACATCATTGATGAATCGAATGAAGATTCACGCTACAAACGCAACGCTATTCGGCATGAAATTTTTCCTCTCATTGAGCAGCACTTCGAAGGATTTACGCAAACGCTAGCACGCAGTAGTCATCATTTTCAAACAGCACAAGGATTGTTGGATGAACTAGCCTGCAGCGATCTGCAGCAGTGTTTAAATCGAGGCGAGCTCAACCTTAAAAAACTAGCCTTGTTATCGGTTGATCGCATTGATAATCTTTTGCGTTACTGGATTTACGAAAAAATCGTTAGTTACCCTAGCCAAGCACAGCTGCATCAACTGCATCAACAAATGCTTCATGCGGCAATAGATACTCATCCGCAGATAGTGATAGGGCAGTGGGTCTTACGACGAGAACATGATCACTTAATCATTCGCGCTCAGGTGGGAGTGAATCAGCCACCGATCGATACTATTGCCGTGGCTTGGCGAGGCGAACGCCACATCGATATTCCTGAATGGCGCGGGCAGTTAGTCTTTGAGGACGGTGAGGGTGAAGGGTTTGACCGTGATTTGTTATTGCATGGGCCCCTGACACTACGTCCTCGCCAAGGCGGCGAACGTTTAAAGCTGGATGTGCGCCGACCCTCACGAAGTTTGAAGAACTTGTTTCAAGAGTTTGGGGTATCTGCCGGTCGGCGCCCATGGCTGCCTTTGCTCTACGCGGGCGATCAATTGTTGTTTGCCTGTGGCTTGGGTCCGAATTGCATGGCTGCTCAAAAAAATCCAGGCGTACGAGTTCACTGGCAAGCGTGGAGCGGGGATAATTCGGCGGGCAATTCGTAGTGAAATTCTCCTCAAATGGCTGCTCTGATAATTGTCATTCCGCAATGCAACATGTACAATCTTGGGTTTTCCAAGAGCTCACTTTTCTCTCTTAAATGGCATTAATCGTTCACAAATATGGCGGCACGTCGATGGGCTCTACCGAGCGCATCAAAAACGTCGCCCGTCGCGTCGCCAAATGGCATGACGCCGGTCATCAGATTGTGGTTGTGCCCTCGGCCATGTCGGGTGAGACCAACCGCTTGCTTGGCCTTGCAAAAGAAATTAATGCCGATCCCGATCCGCGCGAATTGGACATGTTGGCTTCAACGGGCGAGCAGGCCTCCGTTGCTCTGTTGGCGATTGCGTTGCAGTCGATCGGTAAAGAAGCTGTTTCGTACACCGGTTGGCAAGTGCCGATTATTACTGACAGTGCGTACACCAAGTCACGTATTCAGTCGATTGATGATGTCAAAGTCAAAAAAGATCTTGATGCCGGCAAAGTCGTTGTCATTACCGGTTTTCAAGGTATGGATGCTGACGGCAATATCACCACGCTAGGTCGCGGTGGATCCGACACCTCCGCTGTGGCAGTAGCCGCGGCACTAAAAGCGGCTGAATGCCTTATGTATACCGACGTTGATGGCGTATACACCACCGATCCTCGCGTCGTTTCAGAAGCGCGTCGATTAAAGACGGTGACGTTCGAAGAAATGCTGGAGATGGCATCCCTAGGTTCAAAAGTTTTGCAGATACGTTCGGTGGAATTTGCGGGAAATTACCGCATGCCTACGCGCGTGCTGTCATCACTAACTGATCCACTCATGCCGTTGGAAGAAGAAGCTCAGTCAGGCACCCTGATATCGTTTGAGGAAGACACCCACATGGAACAAGCGACCATTACTGGCATCGCCTTTAGCCGCGATGAAGCAAAAATTACCGTACGCGGCGTACCCGATAAACCCGGCATTGCATTTCAAATTTTAGGACCGGTGGCTGACGCGAATATTGAAGTCGACATGATCGTCCAAAATATTTCAGTCGATGGTAAAACTGATTTCACGTTTACCGTACCGCGCGCTGATTACGATAAATCAATGAAGTTGATCGATAGCGGCGTGAAGTCTACATTGGGTGCGACTCATGTGGTGGGCGACAACAAAGTATCTAAAGTTTCCGTGGTGGGTGTCGGTATGCGCAGCCATGTGGGCATTGCGTCGCAGATGTTTCGCACGCTTTCCGAAGATGGCATCAACATTCAGATGATCTCGACCTCAGAGATCAAAATCTCTGTTCTGATCGATGAGAAATACACCGAGCTTGCCGTGCGTGCTTTGCATAAGGCCTTTGGTCTGGAAAAGGCGTAAGCGTCGGCTGATGTCCCCCTTCGTCAGAAGGCTGTCAGCCGCCATTCGTTTTACTGCCAGTTAGTGGGGTGGTTTCAGCAGTCCAGCAAAGCCCGCCTAAATGTATTTTTAAGTCAAAAAAGTACAGTCGTGCAATAATCGTCAAAACTAACTAAAAAAGCACGATTCCGGGGTTTTTCTCCGGCTATCCGCTGCTCCTCTCCGGGCAATTTCTATGTGGCTTGTCGATATCGCGCTAAAGCGTCCATACACCTATTTGGTGATGGCGCTGATGATCCTTTTGGCGACACCGTTTGTGTTGCGCTCTACATCGACCGACATATTTCCCGAAATAGGCATCCCCGTCATTAGCATCGTCTGGAACTACACCGGACTGCCACCGAAAGATATGCGTGAGCGACTCGTCAGTCCCTACGAGAAGGCGCTTACGACCACAGTTAATGACATCGAACACATTGAATCGCAGTCAACGGCATCCGTAGCCGTCGTTAAACTCTATTTTCATCAGAACGTGAATATTGCGACTGCTTTGTCGCAAGTCACTGCAATTAGTCAGTTCATGTTGCGTCAGCTCCCACCGGGTACCGTGCCGCCGCTGATCATTAAATATTCTGCGTCGACAGTACCCGTGGTTCAGGTCGGTATATCGAGTCCACTGCATTCCGAGCAAGAGTTAAAT
>JBEDHZ010000118.1:8478-9541 GCA_041173845.1 Pseudomonadota bacterium | reverse complement strand
GTTGAGCGAAGATAATCTCTCGCATTACCGTCAAGAGATACAAGCCAAAGAGCGCGGCATTCAAGGTTTATCGTCATATCCGCACCCCTGGTTGATGCCCGACTTCTGGCAATTTCCCACGGGCTCTATGGGCTTGGGTCCTATCAGCGCAATCTACCAAGCACGCTTCATGCGCTATCTCGAGCATCGCGGATTAATGGCTGCTCAACCACGCAAGGTATGGGGAGTGTTTGGCGATGGTGAGATGGATGAACCTGAATCTCTCGCGGCATTGTCATTAGCCTCGCGCGAAAAACTAGACAACTTAGTCTTCGTTATTAACTGCAATTTGCAACGACTCGATGGTCCAGTGCGCGGCAACGGACACATCGTCGATGAACTGGAAACTTTGTTTGGTGGTGCGGGTTGGAATGTTATTAAATTACTGTGGGGTTCAGACTGGGATCCACTGTTTGCACGGGATCACACCGGTGACTTAGTCGATGCATTAAATCGTACGGTTGATGGTCAACTGCAAACCTTTGCAGCGAATGATGGCGCATTCAATCGCGAACATTTTTTTGGTCAAAACCCTGCACTCAAAGCGATAGGCGATACGCTCACTGACGATGAAATTGACCGATTAAAACGTGGCGGCCATGACATGCGCAAGATTTATGCGGCCTATCACGCAGCAGCTAATCACAATGGCAGACCGACAGTGATTTTGGCTCAAACCAAAAAAGGCTTTGGTATGGGTGCTGCAGGCCAAGGCAAAATGACGACGCATCAACAGAAAAAACTCGAGCTTGACGATCTGCTCGAATTTCGTGATCGATTCAAACTTCCGCTGAATGACACGCAAATCGAAAAACTGGAATTCTGCAAACCCTCGCCTGATAGTGAAGAAATGCGTCATCTACAAGAGCGCCGTCAACAACTCGGTGGCTATCTTCCACAACGCATCACCAGCCCGAATCAAATCACGCTACCTGAAATCACAAGCCATGCACAATTTGCTTTAGATGCGGGCGGTAAGGAAATGTCGACCACGATGGCCTTAGTGCGCATCATGGGTAATTTG
>JBEDHZ010000118.1:532-8439 GCA_041173845.1 Pseudomonadota bacterium | reverse complement strand
TGTCGTACCTATCGTCGCCGATGAAGCGCGCACGTTTGGTATGGCGAATTTATTTCGCCAAGTGGGCATCTATTCAGCGCAAGGTCAGCTATATCAACCTGAAGATATTGGCTCTATTCTCTACTACCGTGAAGCGACTGATGGCCAGATTTTAGAAGAAGGCATTACTGAAGCAGGTGCGATTTCGTCATGGACGGCTGCGGCAACGAGTTACGCAGTACATGGTTTACCTATGCTGCCGTTTTATATTTATTACTCGATGTTTGGCTTTCAACGCATTGGCGATTTAATCTGGGCAGCTGCGGATCAACGCGCGCGCGGATTTTTGATTGGTGCCACGTCGGGCCGCACCACGCTGGGTGGCGAAGGATTGCAGCATCAGGATGGCAGCAGTCATTTAGTCTCGGCCACGATACCTAACTGTATTTCCTATGATCCGGCCTTTGCGTATGAGCTAGCGGTGATTGTCGACGACGGTATGCGGCGAATGTTGTCTAACAATGAAGACGTGTTTTACTACGTTACGGTTACGAATGAAAACGAAGCTCAGCCCAGCATGCCAGCAGCAGCACGCGAAGGTATCTTGCGCGGTATGCATTGCGTTTCTAAAACCGAGCAAGCACAAGTACGATTGTTAGGTGCAGGTCCATTGCTAAAAGAAGCGATGGCCGCTGCCATTCTGCTGAAAGAAAATTTTTCTATTCACGCTGATGTATGGAGTGTGACTAGTTTTTCAGAACTCGCACGGGATGGTATCGCCAGCGAACGTTCGCGCCGACTGCAACATTCGGCGGAACCCTCTTGGGTCAGTCAACAATTGTCGGGAAGTCAGACGCCAGTAATCGCCGTATCCGATTATGTACGCGCCGTACCAGAAAGTATTCGCGCTTACATACCCGCGCCTTACGTTACCTTGGGAACCGATGGTTTTGGTCGCAGCGATACCCGAGCGAGCTTGAGAGATTTTTTTGAAGTCGATGCAAAGTGGATCGCTTACACCGCCTTAGCTGAAGTTTATGGCGATAAAAAATCACCCGACGAAATGCGCGCTATGGCGGCTACGCTGGGACTCAACTTAGATAAAGCAATTGCCTCATCGCTTTAAGACATCATCTGCTTAAAAAACTAACGGCCCTGGCGGGCCGTTAGTTTTTGTGGGCTTTCACTTAACTGAGCTTCAATTCACTGCGCTTTATTTTTTGCTGCCGAATTGTGTTTCCATCTCACGACGGAACTTCACCGCCGTCGATTGAGCATCAAACGCGACATCATTCCAACCCACCGCAGCTCCAGCCTTCACAGGTCGTACCAATTTAACGCCATGCGCAAGACCTAAAGGCAAGCCACCTAAAGCAATCGATTCGCTAGCAGGTAAGAGTTTGCCGTAAACGGTAAAGCCGCCTTCACCATCCAAGACTTCACCCGCAGCCAGATCACGCTTAGCCGTAGCAACGACGTCGCCATTCCAGCAAATGGGTGCGCCAGTCGATTCTTCACGCACACCGATCGAAGCGACGGTAATACCTAATTCAAGTCCAATCAAATGAAACGGTTTATACATCGATGAATATTGACCGCTCGGGTCCGTAATCAATCCGTATTCTTTGAAGCAGCGTGCTACGTATTCACTGTCAGCTGCAAAGGTGACGTACACACCCCAACGCAAATCGCGAAACACGGGTCGCGTATCACGCTCAACACTAGAAATAACTTCGACTTGACCACGAACATCGAGAATACCGCCATCAGAAACAGGACGTAGGACTCGCGCTAAATCATCGACCCCCACGGGCGGAAAACGAAGGCCATGCGGAGCAGCTAATCCGGTAGCGTTGGCAACTGAGGCCATTTCAATTGCGCTTTTAGTTCCATCTAAAAAGCTATTAAACATTTGCGCATTCATACCGCCGCGCGCCGCATCTTCGGCCGTTAGTCCATAGTGCTGCCAAACGGTGTCGGGCGTTGATGAATGATAGGTAGGTAAATATTTCGTGCCCTTACCTGCAGCCACGACTGAAAAACCAGCCGCACGTGCCCAATCCACCATTTCACAAATTAATGCAGGCTGATCGCCATAGGCCAAGGAATAAATAATGCCTGCTTCATCGGCACGACGCTTTAACAGCGGACCCGCGAGTGCATCGGCTTCCACATTCACCATCACGATATGTTTGCCGTGCTCACAGCACGCCAACACATGGGCAATGCCTATCGCAGGATTACCGGTTGAATCAATGATGATGTCAATGTGCGGTGATTTGATCAGCGCCATGCCATCATCGATGATGGCAGTGTTACCGTTTTTGGCGGCTTGCTCGAGTGATGAAGCAGAAAACGCATCATCTTTCCAGCCCACATTCCGTAACGCAGCCTTAGCGCGATCAGGTGAAAGATCAGCGATACCGACCATGTGCAGACCGGGCGTGCGCGGCACTTGCGACAAATACATAGACCCAAACTTGCCGGCACCAATCATGCCGACACGCACGGGTTTGCCTGCGGCTGCGCGCTGCAGCAGCTTAGCGTGAAGATTCATTGTGGCCTCGCTTTAGGCAGCGCGGCCGTCTGGAATGCCATGCTGCTCAGCGAGCGGCGTGCCATCTTTCCAAGGCAAATCAACGGGATAATTTTTGAGCAGGCAATCGTCTGGCAGCGTTTCAATCGGTGTGAAATCGCGATGCGCAATATAACCGGGACGTTTGAAACGACGTATGTGATTTGAGACTGCGCACAAGCTTAGATAAACCGCTACGCGATTCCATGGCGAGAGATTAGGTGACGATGCGTGGACTAAGCAGCCACTAAACATAATCATAGAACCGGCTGGTCCCTTAGGGGCAACGATGCCACCCTTGTCGACCAGAGAGCGGATATTGTCGTTACTAATAGTCCACAATGGGTAGCTGGTTGTGGATGTGTCATGCCCTGCTTCTAATGCGCCCATCTTGTGGCTGCCCGGTATGAACATCAATGGGCCGTTAAATTCATTGACTTCATCTAGGAAGATGGCGACATTCATGGCACGCGCATCGGGCATATCGTCATCATTTAGCCATGTGCCGTAATCTTGATGCCACTGCCAGACATCGCCATCAAAGGCCATCTTGCCGTTGATTTTGAATTGATGCATGTAGAGCTTCTCGTCAAACATTTGCTCGACGGGCTCGATCATGCGTGGATGACGTGCTAGTTTTGCAAATGGCTCGCTATACATATGCGCCGCAAAATTAGTGCGTACTGAGGTCTTACCTTTTTCGCGAATATTTTCAGGGCGATCTTGTGCATACAAACGCGGCACTTCGTCAGTCAGTGTTTTGACTTCCTCGGGCGTGAAATGCGATGGAAAAAACAGATAACCATCACGGTCAAACTGCTCGAGTTGTTGTTTACTAAGTTTCATGCCTATCTCCGTTTGCTGGGCGCAGAATCAACCTAAATTCCACATTAACCCGCAAGTATAAATGACCTTGAGGAAATTATTTTTGCAACTGAGCTAGGAGCCGCTCAGCCCGAATCAAAACCGGCTTATCGACCATGCGGCCATCCACCTGAACCGCCGCGCCACCAGCGGATCCGGCGGCCTCAATCACGCGGCGTGCCCATGCCAACTCGTCAACAGATGGCCGATATGCCGCATTCACAGTGGCTACTTGTTTAGGGTGGATACACAACTTGGCACCAAAACCAAAGCGTTTGCCGCGCAAGGTATCGGCTTCCAAAATGCCTACGTCCTCAATCGCGGTCGTGACGCCATCCACCGGCGGTGCTAATTCCGCAAGTCGCGAAGCTAAAACGATTTGGGAACGAAAATAATCTAGCTCTCTATCGTCGCCCTCAATGCCCATATCCACACAAAAATCAATACTGCCGAAAATTAACCGAGTAACACGCTCTTGTTGTGCAAGTTGATCAATATATTTGATGCCCTGAGCACTTTCGATGAGTAGCTTGATTGCTTTTGCTCCGGCTGCCACAACCTTTTTTACATCAGCCACATCGCCAGCCTTAGGCAAGATAATTTCAGCGACACCTTCGCGAGCGCATAGTGCAAGGTCATCCGCAAACCAGGAGGTATCGGCACTGTTGATACGAATAGCAACTGACTTATCTTTGGTCAGCCACGCGGCTAATGCTGCTCGTGCAGAATTTTTATCTTCAGGCGCGACTGCATCTTCCAGATCAATGATCACGCGATCAGCACCGGCCGCCAACGCTTTATCAAATCGCTCAGGACGTGTGGCAGGTACAAACAAATAGGAAACCGGTGCTCGGTTAGACATTCAGATGGCCTTTGATGTTTTAAGTTCAGCGATGGCTTGTGATGAATAACCCAGCGATGACAAGATGGCTTCAGTATGCTCACCCAATGCTGGAATCGCATCCATACGCGCATCCCAACCGGAACTCGCACCGGGAGGCAGTAAGGCTGGTATTGGCCCAACCGGCGTCGCAACTTCAGTCCAACGCTCACGCGCGCGCAACTGAGCATGCTCCCAGATATCTTTCATTTCATTCAAGCGTGCATTAGCGATCTGTGCATTTTCTAATCGTTCAGTCACTTGCTCTGCTGTGAGGGAAGAAAAAGCGTCGCTTATGATGGCGTACAACTCTTTGCGCGCGCTGCTACGCAAAGTATTCGTCGAAAAACGTGGATCGGTTGCTAACGCAGGTTGCTGCAACACCTCTTCACAAAACGTGACCCACTCACGCTCGTTCTGCAATCCCAACATCACTGTTTTACCATCACCAGAAGGAAACGGCCCATAGGGATAAATGGTGGCGTGCGATGCACCTGCGCGCACAGGAGGCGGTGCGCCATCGAACGCGTAATACATTGGGAAATTCATCCATTCGACCATACTCTCAAGCATGGATACATCGATGTGGCAGCCCTCACCTGTTTTACCGCGCTGTATGAGTGCCGCCAAAATATTCGTGTAGGCATACATACCGGCAGCGATATCCGCTACGGAGCAACCGGCTTTAGAGGGATCATCTTTCGTCCCAGTTACTGATAAAAATCCCGACTCACTTTGTATCAGTAAATCGTAGGCTTTTTTATCGCGATAAGGACCATCGGAGCCATAGCCTGAGATGTCACACACGATCAATTTTGGATAGACCGTATGCAAATCAGCGAAAGACAAACCTAAACGCGCTGCGGCACCGGGCGCCAGATTTTGAACCAGCACATCGGCATCCGATAGCAATCGATGCAATATGACGCGTGCTTCGTCATGCTTTACATCGAGCGTGAGACTTTCTTTGGAACGATTCGTCCATACAAAATGCGATGCCATGCCACGTACACGCTCATCATAAGCGCGCGCAAAATCACCGACACCAGGTCGTTCAATTTTAATGACACGAGCACCTAAATCAGCTAACTGACGCGTACAAAAAGGCGCAGCAATAGCGTGCTCGAGCGTGATTACTTTGATTCCATCTAAAGGTCGCATGCAAATTCCTGTGATTATTTTTTCGTTTGCGATCAGCTCAGCAAAGCTGTCGCTTGCATAGTTAACTCACCACGAGCATTCGCTGCCCACAAATGCGCTTCATGACCATCGGCGCTTAATTTGCCGTTTACGCTAAATGTATCGGTATCAAACGTTGGACTGACTGCTCGGAAGCTAAACTCGCGCACTCGTTGTTGCGGTACCTGCGAGCACAATAACTCCATCAGCATGGTGGCAATCAATGGCCCATGAACGATCAAGCCAGGGTATCCCTCAACTTCAGTGGTGTAACTACGATCGTAATGGATTCTATGACCATTGAATGTTAACGCGGAATAGCGAAACAGCAGTACCGGGTCTGGCGTAATGGTACGAGACCAAGCAGCATCGGTAGGCGCTGCTTTGGCAGCGGCTGGTGCAGCACCTGGCTGGGGATTATCTCGGTACACAATATCGTGTTCTTCATAAATCGAGACTTTGCCATGAGTACCAATTTCATGCGCTACCGTCACAAAAGCCAATCGACCACTATTGCCGTTCTTAACGTCGATGGCTTTGATCTGCGAAACACGCTTAGCCTCCGAAGCGACCGGCAAATCGCTATCAAATTTCAATCGCCCCCCTGCCCACATGCGTCGCGGCAGCTCAACGGGCGGCAGAAAACCGCCCCGCTTAGGATGACCGTCGGGCCCAAGACCCGAAGCCGGACTCACCGCCCAGAAAAATAACCAATGCCACAGCAATGGCAATGGGTCACCGGCAGTCAAGATCTGCTGTTTATCCAAGGTCGCGGCCATCGCGTTGACAGCAGTGAGGTGAATCAGATCGTCGCGTGTCTCGCTACGACCGACCCATTGCTTCAATAAATCAAGATCCAGCGGCGGCAGACTCATGGCTTACCCAAAAAATGTTATTCAAAGCGGTATTTTCCAGTACGAATACGCCGCCGACTATTTGCATTTTTTGAAGGGGTAATTGCCGGCCTAAATCCCTAGCTTAGACAGAGACAGGCTGGAATAGCCACAGCGCCACAGGGTCGGGCTTTTCCGCGGGAGATGGCAGTAGGGATATATAATGCCCTCTCCTAAGCATTTCCTCACAACGCCACCGCCTAGTAGACGCTGGCACACCCAATTCCAGAGCATTACAGATGCAGCGCCACAGCTCAAACGCTGATTCCAACTCCACCCACTTGCCCTTGGTACGACAACTGCTGTCGCTGCCCGAGCCGCTGTTGCTAGGCCTTTTATTGTTCTTGTGGTTGGTCGCCACCAGTTGGGTTCGCCCCCTTTCGCTACCCGATGAAGGCCGCTATGCCGGCGTAGCTTGGGAAATGGTGCGTTCAGGTGACTGGCTTACGCCTACGCTGAACGGTCTGCCGTATTTTCATAAGCCACCACTTTTTTATTGGATCACTGCGGTATCGATCTCGCTATTTGGCACGCTGGAGTGGGCGGCACGACTTGCTTCATGTGTTGGTGCGATGCTCAGCGCTGGGGCAGCCTACCTTTTGATTCGACGCTGGATGTCGCACAGAATTTCGCACTGGTACNNNCTATTAATTCTCGCTACTACACCTTTGTTTTATGGTGGTGCGCAATACGCTAATCATGACATGCTGGTGGCTGGTTTCATTAGCATGGCAATTGCACTTACCGCCGATGCGGTGCTGTCTCTGCAAGCCTCACAGCCCTGGCGCATTCAACTACTGGGTGGATGGCTGTGTGCAGCGCTAGGTTTACTCTCTAAAGGTTTGATCGGTATCGTACTACCTGGTGGCGTATTATTTTTCTGGATACTTTTCGGTAATCGCTGGCGCTTGCTTCCAAAATTGTTTTGGTGGCCGGGCCCATTGCTGTTTTTACTAGTAGCTTCACCTTGGTTTATTTTGATGCAGCAGAAGTTTCCGGATTTTTTCCATTACTTCTTCGTATATCAGCACTTCCAACGCTTTTCACAAAGTGCGTTCAATAACGCGCAGCCTTTTTGGTTTTATCTGGCAGTTATAGCGCTAACTTCATTACCTTGGACACCTTGGCTAATTACGCGCTGGCGTTTGAAAGACGATTTCAATGACAAGACTACGATTGCGCTACGCACGCTGTTTTGGCTATGGATAGGCATCATCACTCTGTTTTTCTCCATACCCACATCGAAACTAGTGGGATATGTCCTTCCCGTTATGCCAGCACTCGCGGCACTCATCGCAGAAGGTCTGGCGAATGTGACGCACTTTAGTTGGCGTTGGAAGTTCGCTATAGTGTTCGTGGCTGCTGCGTTATGTGTGGGCTCTATCATCGCCATCAAACGCGCCGATGACATTACGTCCAAACCCTTGGTTACTGCCTACCGTCAAAACGCAGCTACAGGAGAACCCTTGGTATTCTTGCAAACCTATCGTTTCGATGTGCCGTTTTACGCAAGACTCGCTGAGCCCATCATCATCAT
>JBEDHZ010000118.1:0-521 GCA_041173845.1 Pseudomonadota bacterium | reverse complement strand
ATAAGTGGGATGAACCCATCGTGAAAGACAGCTGGTCAAAAGAAATGGCTGATGCGGCTAAGTTCAAGCCGACTGCTGGCGAAAAAGTGTTGGTAAATACACCCGAAATGCGAAAAATTTTATGCACTCAAGCCGTGACCTGGGTCATAGCACCGACGAGTTACATCGCTAACAGTAAGGAATTTAATTCACTGGAACCGGTCGCGAAAAATAGTTTGTATTCCTTGGTAAAACTGACATCTTCTTTACCGTCACTCGGCTGCAATTAACCAATTAAATTTATCGTGAGTATTGAATGGGGGAAAAGATTTTTATTTTCCATGCAAATTCATCCGTTCACATGCTTACTTGTGCAATAACAAGCAATTAGGAATTAACCGTGTCAATTAGTAATCCTGAATTTTCAACGTCTTCCATCATGGATCCGGTGCGTGTCACGGCTACCAGCGATCACGCGAACGCATCGACCTCAGTTTTGGTCTTAGCCGCGATTGGTGTCGTGTTTGGTGACATTGGTACCA
>JBEDHZ010000117.1:0-7552 GCA_041173845.1 Pseudomonadota bacterium | reverse complement strand
GGCATCAACCAGGGGTGCGGATATGACGATAAACCTTGAATGCCGCGCTCTTTGGCTTGTATCTCTTGACGGTAATGCGAGAGATTATCTTCGCTCAACCGCCCTTCAAGAAAGGCGCGCGCATAAATACCCGGTGCGGAGTGCGGCTGAAAATAAATTAAATCACCACCAAACTCAGATGTCCGTGCACGGAAAAAATGATTAAAGCCGACTTCAAATAGATCGGCAGCTGAGGCATAGCTGGCAATGTGTCCACCTAACTCACCGTAGGCGCGGTTGGCACGTACCACCATGGCCAGTGCGTTCCAACGCAAGATGCTGGCGATACGTTCTTCGAGATCAACCGCATCCGAGCCACCCGGATAAGCGGGTTCATCGGTCGCACGTATGGTGTTGATGTAAGGCGTAATGCGCGCGTCTCGCCAATTCAGGCCGGCGTCACGCGCTGCTGAGGAGAGCTTAGATAATAAAAAGCGTGCACGTTCTGGGCCGGCGCTGGCTAGTACCGATTCCAGAGCGGAGATCCATTCAGCGGTTTCTTGTTCGTCTGTGTCGTTGTGGCGGACCAGATGGTCGGGGGTGCTCATATCCATAGCAGTCAACAGTGAAGGGTTTTTTGATGCCACTACGATAATCCATTTCCCTCGGCAGGTGCTGCTGAAAAGTTCGACAAAATCTATTTATACGGCATAAAATGCTGCATAAATATAATTTATAGGATTTTAACGATGGAAAATCTGGATATAACGGATCTGAAGATTTTGAAGTCCTTGCAGCAAGATGCCAGCCTAACGAATGTGGAGTTGGCTGCGAAAGTGAGTCTCTCGCCTTCGCCGACCTTAGCGCGCGTCAAAAAACTTGAATCCGACGGCGTTATCTCCGATTACGTTGCATTGGTGGATCCGCATGCCTTGGGTTTGAAGGTGAATGTGTTCGTGCGTGTATCGCTAGAAAAGCAAGAAGCTGCCGCGTTAGAGCGTTTCGAAAAAGCAGTGAGTCATTTCGATGAAGTGATGGAGGTGTATCTAATGACAGGTGATGAAGATTATTTGCTTCGCATCGTCGTCCCTGATTTACAAGCCTTAGAGCGCTTCATTCTTCATAACCTTACGCGTATACCCGGCATCAAAAATATTAAATCTAGCTTTGCACTCAAACAGGTGAAGTACAAAACTGCTTTACCTATCAGTGACTTTTTGAGTTGACGCAGTAGGTCAGAGTAAATCTTTGCATTGCGCTACGAAAGTTGTGGAGTCTCAATGACACTAAAGTGCATGAAGCGAGAATCGCTTTGCCTTTAAAACTCATTCGAGGACACCATGGAACATCAAACCATTCAACCGAAACAGCATTACGATCCTGATCGTTTGCTGGCGACCTTAATTAGTAAGTTGAATCTTAAAAATGATGCTGCGTTATCGCGTGCACTCGAGGTGTCGCCACCTGTTATCAGCAAAATCCGGCACCGACGCTTACCAGTGACTGCATCCTTATTAATTCGCATGCATGAGGTCAGTGCTTTATCGATTGCTGAGCTGCGTCATTTGATGGGAGATCAACGCGGAAAGTTCAGAATCAGCGATAAGCATTTCAAACCTAAGCTCAGCGCGACGCATTGATAGTTTTCAGATCGTCTGGTGTGTTGATATTTAAAAATGCTGAGTGATCATCAAAGACTACTTGTACATGTGGTTGACTCGACACCCACGTAAGCACTTTGCGGCTACCTTCGCTGAGGTATTCACCTAGCCCGACCATGACATCACGTTTTAGCAGACAGAATACTGGGTGATGTTCTGTCTGATTCTGATTGATTGTGACGGCATAGGCGATGTCAGCACCTGATGAAATTAACGCATCGCCAAGTCGGCTAGCTAAATCGCTAGGAAGAAAAGGGCAATCACAAGGCACGCTAAGCAGGTAAGGTGTGGTGCATTGATTCAAGCCAGCATGCAGACCCGCGAGAGGGCCGACGAAATCACCAATGACATCGGCAATGATGGGAAAGCCGAATACTTCATATGATTCGTGGTTCTGATTCGCGTTGATGAGTAGGGAGCCTACTTGTGGTTGAAGTCGCTCAATGATGTGAGCAATCATGGGTTGACCATCAAGGATTTGTAATCCCTTGTCACGACCGCCCATGCGAGTGCTGCGACCACCGGCTAAGATAAGTCCGCTGATATCGTTGGCAGAGAGGGCCATTCAATCCGTGGTTGAAATATGTTTACGAATGAGCGAAGGCATCACTTAATGTAAGGATTTCTCCGGTGCGAGTAGCGTCATATCCTGGTAGCAGATCCACGACGTGACGAAAACCCGATGAACGCAACACTGATACTAATTGATTCATGTGTGGTTGATTCAATACCTCTGCGTTCACCGCAAAGAAATAACGTTCACTCACGAGTGGTATGAAGTCGAGCTTAAAGCGTTCAGCTGCGGTTTGCACTCCGAAGCCTACGTCAGCCATCCCACTAGCAATAAATGCGGCGACGGCAGAGTGAGTAAATTCGGTATTTTCGAAACCGTTAATTTGCGCCGGCGATATATTTTTGCGATTCATCATCAATTCAAGCAGCATGCGCGTTCCCGAGCCCGCTTGTCGGTTGACGAAACGCACATCGCTGCGAGGAAGATCATCAATGCTTTGAATATTCAGTGGATTGCCTGGATTAACGAACAAGCCTTGCGAGCGTACAGCCAGATGTATCAGTTGATGCGTTTTAGGATCAAGCCAGCGGCGGTATCGCTCCATGGCGGCAGCTTCGAATTCCCCTAAGGGCACATGAAAGCCTGCCATGTCTGACTCACCACGCGAGAGTGAGGCGACGGCATCGGTGCTGTTGCGATAACGCAGGTCTATCGATAGCCCCGATTCACTCGCTTGTTTTAGAAAGGCCGCGACAGCAAAACCATGGCTGGCATCTAAACGAATCATCGAGCCGTGGCTGCCCACAGTCTTGCCGAGTTCGGTTTCTAGTTCCGAGGCCAGGCTATCCAGCGTAGGTGAGAGTCGAGCTGTCACGCGCCTATCGGCCCAGATGAGTTTTTCTGCCAGCGGGGAGAGTTGCGTGCCCCGGCCACGGCCAGTTTGCATTAGGCTGTGACCAAATAAAGATTCTGCTTCGCGCAGTAGTCCCCAAGCATAGCGATACGAGAGGCTGACGGTTTGGGCCGCGCGAGCGATCGAGCCAGTCTCTTCAATGGCGCGTAACAGCGACAAAAGTACGGCTGTATCAAGGGCTTTGCCCTGGTCTCGTTTAATTTCCCAGTGCGGGTTGATCTTGACCTTAAACATTATGATAAGTTTTGCATATTGCGGATTAGGGGGCGCGGTGCTAGTTTCCGCGCTGGACAAGCATAACAATGTAGCAGACTGACTTGCGCAGGTGCAGATTAGTACTGCAAAAAAAATCATATAAAAGCCGTTGTTCAAAGGCTAACCTTAGGAGGAGATATGGGAATTTCAGATTTACTGGCGAAAGAAAATACGATCGCTGGCTCCGGCTTTAACCGTTGGTTGGTTCCGCCCGCCGCCTTAGCGATTCACCTATGTATTGGCATGGCCTATGGCTTTTCAGTGTTCTGGAAGCCCTTGGGCAATGCGCTAATGGGCCCGGATGGCACTCCGCTAGCGGCCTGTGCTGCGGGGGCGACTACTTTTGGTGACAAGCTGGCTGGTACCGGACGTGCCTTATTTGCGACCGACTGTAACTGGACTCAGTTTGATCTCGGCTGGATGTACACACTCTTTTTCGTCCTGCTGGGTTGTTCAGCGGCGATCTGGGGCGGTTGGCTAGAACGAGCTGGTCCACGCAAAGCGGGTGTTGTATCCGCTATTTGCTGGTGCGGCGGCTTGCTGATTTCAGCCTTCGGCGTCCATCAACATCAACTCTGGATGATGTGGTTAGGCTCAGGCGTGATTGGTGGTGTGGGCTTAGGCTTGGGTTATATCTCACCCGTATCAACGCTGATTAAATGGTTCCCTGATCGGCGCGGTATGGCGACCGGTATGGCCATCATGGGCTTTGGTGGTGGCGCGATGATAGGTTCACCGCTGGCGACGCTGTTGATGGGTAAATTTGCGACTCCAGGCGACCCTGGTGTTTGGCAAACCTTTGTTACCTTGGCGATTGTGTATTCCGTATTCATGTTTGCTGGTGCTTTTGGTTACCGTGTTCCTGCAACGGGTTGGAAACCTGCAGGCTGGGAACCCCCTGCATCGAGCACCACCAATGCCATGATTGCGGCCCATCATGTGCATCTTCAAAACGCCCACAAGACACCGCAGTTTTGGTTGCTGTGGGTAATTCTGTGTATGAATGTATCCGCAGGTATCGGGATCATCGGTGCGGCATCACCGATGTTGCAAGAGACCTTTGCCGGTGCATTGATTAGTCAGCCGGATATCGGTTTTGCGGATCTAAAATTAAATAAAGAATTACTCGCAGGCGCTGTAGCCATCGGTGCGGGCTTTGTCGGCTTGATTTCTTTATTCAATATCGGTGGACGATTTGTATGGGCTTCCTCATCCGATAAATTAGGACGTAAACCGACTTACGTTATTTTCTTTATTCTGGGCATAGCCATGTATGTATTGGCAGCGACCGCCGCAGGTTGGAAATCACTACCTATTTTTGTTTTTTGCTTTTGCATTATCGCGTCAATGTATGGCGGTGGCTTTGCGACGATTCCAGCCTATTTGGCCGACATGTTTGGTACACAGTTCGTTGGTGCGATTCATGGCCGTTTGCTCACCGCTTGGTCAACCGCAGGTATTTTGGGACCCGTCGTAGTCAACTACATGCATGATGTTCGGCTTGAGCAAAAAATCCCATTCGATCAGATTTACGGCCCTATTTTTTATGTGCTGGCAGCGATGTTGGTGGTTGGTCTGATCGCAAACTTGTTGGTACGTCCTGTTGCCGATAAATATTTCATGACCGATGCAGAACTCGCGCATGAAAAACAATTGGCGCACGAGCGTTCATTGGCCTCTGCAACATCGGGCACTGGTGGTGAAAGCAGCAGTAATGCAGCGATTGCACCAATAGCTTGGTTAGCCGTAGGTTTGCCATTAGCCTATGGCATTTGGGTCACGCTACAAAAATCAGCGGTACTTTTTAAATAAACGACACCTTGTTATCGTACAGAGGGCGGGCCTGAGTGCCTGCCCTCTGACGTTTTTGGGGCAGTCGTTTAGACTTAGGGTGCTGCTGTTTATTCAGTCCTTCCTCAGTGCTCTATTTATCAGGAGAAGTAATGAGTATCACCCTTGAACTTGTACGTAGCGCTTTGTCGCAGGTTATTGACCCAAACACCGACAAAGATTTCATCAGCAGCAAATCTGCCAAAAATATTCAAATTAATGGGGCCGATGTTCAGCTCGATATCGAGCTGGGGTATCCCGCTAAAAGTCAGATAGATGAGCTGCGAGAGCGCGCCGTCAAAGCTATTCAGGCGATTCCTGGTGTGGGCAAGGTCACTATCAACGTGTCAGTAAAAATCGTGGCACATGCTGTACAGCGTGGTGTTAAGTTGATGCCAAACGTGCGCAACATCATCGCAGTCGCTTCCGGCAAGGGTGGCGTCGGCAAATCCACTACGGCGGTTAACCTCGCGTTAGCGTTGGCAGCAGAGGGTGCGACCGTTGGTTTGCTCGATGCCGATATCTATGGCCCTTCACAACCGATGATGATGGGCGTAACTGGCAAACCCGAATCGCATGACGGTAAAACTATGGAACCGTTAGAAAACTATGGTGTGCAGGTTGCTTCGATTGGTTTCATGATCGATCCCGATCAGCCCATGGTGTGGCGTGGCCCTATGGTTACTCAGGCTTTACAGCAGCTGTTAGAACAAACCAATTGGCGTGATTTAGATTACTTAGTGGTTGATATGCCACCGGGTACTGGTGATATTCAACTCACGTTATCGCAAAAAGTTCCGGTAACTGGCGCCGTGATTGTCACCACGCCGCAAGATATCGCGCTGCTCGATGCGCGCAAAGGTTTAAAGATGTTCGAGAAGGTTGGTATTCCTATACTCGGAATTATAGAAAACATGAGCACGCATATCTGCAGCAATTGTGGTCATGCCGAAGCAGTATTTGGTGAAGGCGGTGGTGCCAAAATGTGCCAAGACTATGGCGTTGATTTTCTTGGAGCTTTGCCACTGACTATGTCGATACGCCAGCAAGCAGATTCAGGTAAGCCGACGGTTGTTGCTGATCCAGATGGGCAGACAGCGCAGATTTACAAACAGATCGCGCGCAAGCTAGCGGTTAAGGTGGCTGAAAAAGCGAAAGACCTGAGTAGCAAATTCCCTAGCATCGTGATCAAGAACGATTAATTCGATAAAGCGAATCGCTGCGCAATTAATTTGGTAGGGCAGAGCGATGAAAATGTTCTATTTTCCAAAGCCCTTCGTGTTTACGTGCAGCGATGCTCAGGCGCCCCATCAGGTCTTCAGTATGATTATTTTCCGTACTGGTTATTTTGTTGAGCGCGGCAATAATCGCTACATTGTCGCTGAGAGCAGTTACGTGGATATCCGTTAGCACAGACACGTAGCGTTTCGATCCCATTAAGCTGTTTTCAAAATAATGTCGAATACCCTCAGTGTCGGCGACAATAGTTTTACTACTGGTACCCACAAAAACAGCCTCCGGTGCAAAGAGGCTCATCACCGCATTCACATCAGCCTTGGTAAAGGCAGATGACCAGCGCTCGGCCAAGTCAATTGCTTCGTTAATAGTTTGCGTCATGTTATGTTTTGGGGTGGTATGTGAGGCCTGGTCGAGCCTTAAATCACGGCCGTAGTCGGGGATAAATACTGACTTAGGTAGTTGAGCCAATCAAGTAGCGCATTTTATTACCATTAAAGCAATGTGCTTGGTTTGTGCATTACATTAAGATGTAGAGATAGTTTATTGGAGAAGAAAAATGTTTGGATTATTTGTTTTTGTGGTGTCGCTGCAGTCAGAAATTAATGTATCAAATCATTTGGACCGTGCAGATTGTCAGGTTGCCGCCACCGCTATTCAAATAAGCGCGGATATACAAAATGTTCGTTGCGTTTACTTCAAGCCGAAAAGCGTAGAGGAAAGCTAACAACGAAAGAAGCCATCGTTAACGATTCAGGAGGCAGGAATGCAGTGCGAAGTAGAGCGCATCCTGTCTCGTCAACGAAGTGTCTGCATCATCAATAGCGGTTGTATTGTTCCAGCGCTTTGCGCATAGATTTTTCTCGTTCAATGATAGGAATCATTTTCGATTCTTTATCGTCATACTGTTTTAAGAATTCGATCACTTTCTCTGCCGCTGCAGTCGGTACGACCACTACACCATCAGCATCCGCCACGATGTAATCACCCGGATGCACCATGATCTCGCCACATTTAACCGGTATCTGTTTATCAACGCTAATCATCCTGCCAACTGACGTCGCGGGGCTAACGCGGCGCGACCAGACTGGAAATTCAAGGCGTCTGAGTTCAGAAATATCACGTACAGCGCCATCAATAACAGCACCGGCCAGTCCGCGGACC
>JBEDHZ010000116.1:0-13295 GCA_041173845.1 Pseudomonadota bacterium | reverse complement strand
GAGGTATATTTTTTGGATTATTGACCTGCCCAAGAGATGAAGGTGATGTAAAGCTAGATATCGACATAATTGAATTCCGAGTGGGTTATTGACTCATCTATGTAACGACCAATTTAATTTGGTTTCATTAATTAGCCAAAAATCTATACGGAAAATTCAAAACTTTTCTTATTGCTGTCCGTTTCTAATATGCCTCTTGATGAGATTGGTTTACGCATTTCAGAATGACAAAAAGAAAAAAGCGGGCCGCAGCCCGCTTTTTGGTCAAACAAAAAAGTTGGAATCAGCGCTTAGCTATCGGCGCAACGTCACGTTTAGGCGCGCCCACAAACAATTGACGTGGACGACCGATCTTCTGTTCTGGATCGGAAATCATTTCGTTCCACTGTGCAATCCAGCCTACTGTTCGCGCCATGGCGAAAATACCGGTGAACAGTGACACTGGAATGCCTAGGGCAGATTGCACGATACCTGAATAAAAATCGACATTCGGATACAGCTTACGTGACACAAAGTACTCGTCTTCCAAAGCGACTTTTTCTAGTGCCATGGCCAATTTAAACAGTGGATCATTTTCCAGACCCAACTCGTTTAACACTTCGTAGCATATACACACGATGACCAAAGCCCATTAACTTAACACCGGAATTTTTGTCTTTGACTTGTTTGACAAACTCGCCAATCTTGTCCACGGTGCCGATTTCTTTGAGCATATTGAGCGCAGCTTCATTGGCGCCGCCATGTGCCGGGCCCCACAAGCATGCGATACCTGCAGCGATACACGCAAACGGATTCGCACCTGATGAACCGGCTAAACGTACTGTCGATGTTGAAGCATTTTGTTCATGATCAGCATGCAAAATAAGGATGCGATCTAATGCGCGCACTAACACATCATTAATTTTGTAGTCTTCAGCGGGTGTGGCGAACATCATGCGCATGAAGTTTGCGCTGTAGGACAAATCATTACGCGGATAAATAAACGGCTGACCGATCGAATATTTATACGCCATGGCCACGAGGGTTGGCATCTTTGCGATTAAACGAATCGCGGATACATCGCGGTGATGTGGATCGTTGATGTCGAGCGAGTCATGATAGAACGACGCCAACGCACCAACTGTACCCACCAACACTGACATCGGATGTGCATCACGACGGAAACCGCGGAAGAAAAACTGCATCTGCTCATGCACCATGGTGTGATGCGTGACGGTATCAACGAATACATCTTTCTGTTTCGCGTTAGGCAGCTCTCCATTCAATAGGAGATAGCAAGTCTCTAGAAAATCACAGTTCACTGCTAATTGTTCGATCGGATAGCCGCGATACAGTAGTTCACCTTTATCGCCATCAATATACGTAATTGATGAATTACACGCTGCGGTCGACATGAAACCGGGGTCGTAAGTGAATTTCCCGGTGGCGCCGTAGAGCTTGCGAATATCGACCACGTCCGGTCCTATAGACCCTTTGTAGATCGGGAAATCGATGGATGGCGAGCCATCGGAAAAAGACAGCGTTGCTTTGGTGTCAGATTGGGTCATGGCTCCACCTTCGAATCAAAAAATATCAAAATTCACAGTATGTTGTTGGCTTCGTCTAGCTGCGAAACCACACTCGTTTATTTAGGCCGCTCGTAATCGCACTAAGAGCGATTTAACGTTCGGCAGATCTAAGGCCTCGGTGGGATCATTTTGTCCCAACAAAAGACTCATCAAATCGTTGTCTGGCAACTCGAGTAATCGGGTCAGTGCATCGACCTCATCATCACTCAGTGTCGCCTCGTGCAAATCAAGAAAGCGAGTCAGTATCAGATCGTTTTCCAATAAACCCCTACGGCTACGCCAACGTAAACGTGCGCGGCGCGCTGGGTCGTCCTGATGTCTGCCACTTTCCATCAAACTATACAGCGCGTCGTACTAGCAGCTCTTTAATTTTGCCAATCGCTTTGTTTGGGTTGAGCCCTTTAGGACACACATCAACGCAATTCATGATCGAATGGCAACGGAATAATCGATACGGATCTTCCAAATTATCTAAACGCTCGCCAGTAGCTTCATCGCGGCTATCAGCGATAAAACGATACGCCTGCAACAAACCAGCTGGACCGACGAATTTATCGGGGTTCCACCAGAACGAAGGGCACGAGGTTGAGCAGCATGCGCACAATATGCACTCATACAACCCATCTAATTCTTCACGCTCAGCAGGCATCTGCAGGCGTTCTTTTTCTGGCGGTATGGTGGTGTTGACCAAATACGGCTTAATCGAATGGTATTGCTTGAAGAAGTTCGTCATATCGACGATCAGATCTCGAATCACTGGCAAACCTGGCAGCGGACGCAGCACAATCGGTTCGGTCAATTCATTGAGGTTAGTGGTACAAGCAAGACCATTTTTACCATTGATGTTCATCGCATCGGAGCCGCACACGCCTTCACGGCACGAGCGACGCAACGCGAGCGAATCATCGACGTCGGCTTTGATACGTTGCAACGCATCGAGCAACATCTTATCGGTATCTTGCAGTGTGACCGTGAGTTCTTGCATATACGGTTTTGCGTCACGATCCGGGTCGTAACGATAAATCTGAAATTTGACAGTACGAGTCATGATTTTTCCGAGCTTAGAAGGTACGTGCCTTGGGTTTAAACGTTTCAACAGTCAGTGGCTTTGTGACCACGGGCTTGTAATCGAGTCGATTGCCTTCGGAGAACCACAGAGTGTGTTTCATCCAGTTTTCATCATCGCGTTTTTCGTGATCGCGATGAGCATGCGCACCACGCGATTCTGTGCGAGCTGCGGCTGAGACGATAGTGGCTTTCGCTGTTTCAATCAGGTTGTCGAGTTCTAGGGCTTCTACTCGAGCTGTATTAAAGACTTTAGATTTATCTTTGAATGACACATGCTTGCGACGCTCATCGAGTTCCGTGATGTGCTTGACGCCTTCATCCAGCAACTCTTGGGTACGGAACACGCTGCAATAGTGCTGCATGGTTTTGCGAATATCGTTAGCAACGTCTTGCACTCGCTCAGATCCTGTCGATGCTTCCAGATGTGCCAAGCGCGATAACGCAAGATCAGCACCATCCGCTGGTAAGTGCTTGTGATGCTGCTCTTTGAGCTTGCTCGCCACAATGTGGTTACCTGCTGCTCGACCAAACACCAACAAATCGAGCAAAGAATTTGTACCGAGACGATTGGCACCGTGAACAGATACGCACGCACATTCACCAATAGCGTAAAGACCGCGTACGATTTCTTGGCCACCGTTTTTAGGCGCGACTACCTGACCATGTATGTTAGTAGGAATACCGCCCATTTGATAGTGAATGGTCGGCACAACTGGAATCGGCTCACGTGTTGCATCGACATTAGCAAACTTATGGCCAATTTCAAGAATCGATGGCAGACGCTTACGTATAGTGTCAGCACCGATGTGACGTAGATCGAGTAAGACGTGATCTTTTTTCGGACCGCAACCACGGCCTTCTTTAATTTCTTGATCCATTGATCGCGAAATAAAATCACGCGGCGCCAAATCTTTCAGCGTAGGCGCGTAACGCTCCATGAAGCGCTCACCTTCGCTGTTAATCAGAATTCCACCCTCACCACGAACACCTTCGGTGATCAACACACCAGCGCCCGAAACGCCGGTTGGGTGGAACTGCCAAAATTCCATATCTTCGAGGGGCAAGCCTGCACGTGCAGCCATACCCATGCCGTCACCAGTATTGATGAAGGCGTTCGTCGATGCTGCCCAAATACGACCGGCACCGCCGGTAGCAAACACGGTGGTCTTCGCTTCAAGCACCATGACTTCGCCAGTTTCCATTTCTAAAGCAACGACACCGACAACATCGCCGTCTGCATCACGCACCAGATCGATTGCCATCCACTCAACAAAGAAATGAGTTCTGGCTTGAACGTTGCGCTGATACAGCGTGTGCAGCATGGCGTGACCGGTGCGGTCAGCTGCAGCGCACGCACGTTGCACTGGCTTTTCACCAAAGTTGGCTGTGTGCCCACCGAATGGACGCTGATAAATAGTGCCATCAGGATTGCGATCAAATGGCATACCCAAATGCTCAAGCTCGTAAACCACTTTGGGTGCTTCGCGACACATGAATTCAATCGCATCTTGGTCGCCAAGGTAATCACTACCTTTGACGGTGTCGAACATATGCCAGTACCAGTTATCTTCTGACATATTGCCTAGCGACGCGCCGATACCACCTTGCGCTGCAACGGTATGTGAACGCGTTGGAAAAACTTTTGAAAGTACAGCGACGTTTAAACCAGCTTGGGCCAGTTGCAACGATGCTCGCATGCCTGAGCCACCAGCACCGACGATAACTGCGTCAAAGCGTCGTGATGGAATGGAGGATTTAATCGATGTCACGTTTACACTCTCCACAGAATCTGAACTGTCCAGCCGGCACAACCGACTAACCAGAGAATTGTCAGCACTTGCAATAACAGTCTTACGACAACGGGTTTAACGTAATCCATCCAAATGTCCCGCACACCCACCCACGCGTGGTAGTACAAGGACATGAAGGTTACCAACGCAAATAGTTTGAACCATTGCTGAGCATACAAACCCGCCCAGGCTTCATAACTAAATTCTCCAGCGCCGAGAAACAGAACAAGCAAAACGATAGTGAAAACAGCCATGACAATCGCTGTCGCGCGTTGAGCAAGCCAATCTCTCAATCCGTAATGCGCGCCTACCACCAGACGCTTAGGTCCGATATTGTTGTCCATCTTAGAAATCTCCAAACAGTTTCAATGCAACCAGCAAGGCCAAAGGCACGCTGACAAAAAATACCGAACGCGCTGATTTAGCTGAACCCTCTTTTGATAGTCCAATATGCGCATCCATGATCAAGTGACGAACACCCGCACAAAAGTGATGCAGGTAAGCCCAGGAGAGTCCGAGAATCAGCAATTTTACGAACCAGTGGCTAGCAAAACCCTGCAAATAAGCGAAGGAAATTTCCGACGTAATTGAAAGATCGAAAATATAAAGAATGAAAGGCAACAACAAAAACATCATCGCGCCACTGACTCGATGCAAAATCGATACGATGCCGGAAAGCGGCAAGCGATAGCGCAGAATGTCGGTGATGTGAATGTTGGTAAAGCGTTTGGTGTTCCTTGCTTCAGTCATGAGCATCTTCTCCAACGGTGTCTATCTTGTTGTGCAAAGCCCAGATTCTATCTGTTTGGGCTAAAAAAGTTCGGCGCGTCACGATCTCCGCTCCGTTCGCATTAACTAAGTTCATTGTGATAGTGGTGACTTTCGGTTGCATATAACGCGCGTCGTAATTCGACTGGCCGGTCACCGTAGGTATATGCCACGCGATCAACGTTTAACAGCGGACTTCCGAGTGGTACCTTGAGTAATTCTGCTGCCGTGGCATCCGCGGGCACAGCCTTGAGCTTTTCGGACGCACGTATCATCTGGGTACCGAATTCAGTTTCGAACAAGCCATACATCGGCCCTTTGTATTCTGCCAATCGCTCTGACGTTAAGCCTTTGAATATCGCTCCCGGCAGCCAGATCTCTTCGAGAATAATAGGCGCCGCATCAAAATACTGAACACGCCGTATAAAAATAACTGAATCGCCTGCTTTTATATCGAGCACGCGCGCCACTTCGGCGGGTCCACGCATACGCTTGACTTCAATAATGTGATTTTCAGGTTGATGTGCCTCGCCACCATCAGGTGACAAGCGCAAAAAACGGAACTGAACACGCGCCTCATGATGGGTCGCGACAAAGGTACCTTTACCTTGGCGACGAACCACCAAGTTTTCGGCCGAAAGCTCGTCGATGGCTTTTCTAACCGTGCCCTGACTCACCTTGTAGCGAAATGCTAACTCGACTTCACTGGGGATTAATTCGCCTGGTTTCCACTCGCCTGACTGCAAACTTTGCACGATCAGCGATTTAATTTGCTGATACAAAGGGCTGAAGGTGGGCGATGCTGCCCCAGGACCGCCTGCACTGGCGGCCGAACCTGGAGCGGCTGGCGTGGTGACTGATTGGCTCATAGCTGGAGATTTCACCACAGATACCCATTCAACGTCCAGAAAATTGTGCAGTAATATGTCTTATATAAGATATAAGATACGCATTGACAGAGGTGCCGGCCTACCCCTAAACTCGCGAGCAACGCTGGGACCCTCCCAAAGAGGGTCTTACCTAATTTGCACACTATTCGACTGATTGGAGACTCACTATGGCTAAAGCCCCTATGCGCGTCGCTGTGACCGGCGCCGCTGGCCAGATCGGCTACTCATTACTGTTTCGCATCGCTAATGGCGATATGCTGGGTAAAGACCAGCCTGTGATACTCCAGTTACTTGAAATTCCTGACGAAAAAGCACAAAAAGCCCTCAAGGGCGTGATGATGGAAGTGGACGATTGCGCATTTCCTCTGTTGGCCGGTATGTCAGCGCATTCCGACCCAATGACGGCATTTAAAGATGCTGACGTGGCCCTACTGGTTGGTGCCCGTCCACGCGGACCCGGCATGGAGCGTAAAGATTTGCTCGAAGCGAATGCTCAGATCTTTACTGTCCAAGGTAAAGCGCTGGATGCAGTCGCATCACGTCATGTCAAAGTACTGGTGGTTGGCAATCCAGCCAACACTAACGCGTACATCGCCATGAAATCAGCACCAAGCCTGCCTGCTAAAAATTTCACCGCCATGCTACGACTGGATCACAACCGCGCGCTCTCACAAGTGGCGGCAAAAACTGGCAAACCTGTGGCAGCTATCGAAAAACTCTGCGTGTGGGGCAATCACTCGCCCACTATGTACGCTGACTATCGATTTGCCACGATTGAAGGCAAATCAGTCAAAACCATGATCAACGATGAAGCTTGGAATAAAGATGTCTTTTTGCCGACAGTAGGCAAACGCGGTGGCGCAATTATTGAAGCGCGCGGACTCTCCTCTGCTGCATCAGCGGCCAATGCTGCAATTGATCACGTTCGTGATTGGGTACTCGGCACTAATGGTAAATGGACCACGATGGGAATCCCATCCGACGGTTCTTACGGCATTCCAAAAGATGTGATGTTTGGTTTTCCGGTCACCACACAAAATGGCGAATACACGATTGTGCAAGGACTCGATATTGACGCATTCTCACAAGAGCGCATCAACATCACGCTGAAAGAACTGACTGAAGAAAAAGACGGCGTTAAGCACCTGCTGCCTTAAGTCTACTGTGCGCAGGTAGGCCAATCGGTCTTCCTGCGCCTTCAATAACCCGCACTACTGTCCTACTCTTTCCTCATGCACGCATCCGAGGTTTTGTTTCAGGGTACACACCAGCCGGTTGCTATACCGGTCTGCGATCATTACGCAGGCTCAGAAAAATTGATGCGCAAATCACTCGCGCTTCAACAAGAGCTCGGCCCCGTATTCGATATCACGTTTGATTGTGAAGATGGAGCGGCTGCAGGCAATGAAGCGGCTCATGCGAAGGCGAACTCCTTGCCAGCTCAGACAATCATTTCAATCGCATAGGCGCACGTGTGCATGATGCGGATAGCCCTTTCTTCGAACAAGATGTAGCGACCATCTGCAAACTAGCCGCGCACAAACTAGCCTACCTCGTCATCCCCAAGGTAGAAAACCTCATTCAGCTGAAATCAGCCATTAAAACTATAGTGCATCATGCATCAGCTGCAGGACGCCCTGCACTGCCGATTCATGTTTTGATTGAAACCCATCAGGCTCTGCACCAGGTGTGGGATATTGCGGAGTTAGCAGGTATTGAGTGTATTTCGTTTGGCGTGATGGATTTTGTCTCAGCACACTTTGGCGCTGTGCCTGGGGATGCGATGCGTAGCCCAGGCCAATTCAGTCATCCGCTGGTGACGCGTGCCAAAGTAGAAATATCCGCCGCATGTCACGCACACGGCAAAATCGCATCACATAATGTGTGCACTGAAATTAGAGATCTGTCGGTGGTTGCCAGCGATGCTACATTGGCGTGTCGGCAGTTTGGTTACCAACGCATGTGGAGTATTCACCCTGACCAGATCAAACCAATACTGGCAGCCTTTGCTCCGACAGCGCATGAAACAGAAGACGCAGCCGCAATTTTGCTCGCAGCACGTGCGAATAATTGGGGGCCGATCCAACACCAAGGTAAGCTACACGACCGAGCAAGTTATCGCTATTACTGGACTGTACTAAAGCGGGCCAAACAAACCGGGCAGGCGTTGCCAGAAAAGGCGGACGAACTGCTTTAACTAAACGTGATGCAAGGGAGGCAGCATGCGATATGTAATTTTAATTTTTGTCGTCACTGCTTCATTGCTGAGCGGACTAGCTAACGCTGCACAAACTGACCTGATCTGCGAATACGGCCTGCGTATGTCAATAGCAGGAGATCACCGTAAAGACAGCGTGATTGAACTGATTTGGCAAGGCTACGTTTACCGGATGCAGCGAGTTGCAACGTCGACAGGAGTCAATCGCTTCGAGCATCCTCAAAGCGGTCTGATTTGGATCAGCATACCGACGAAGGCCATGCTGCTAGATGGTCAAGAAGGAACGCCCGTCGTGAGTGAATGCACAACGGTAGCGAGAGCAAAATAATAATTCACGTGAGCAGTGTGCTCACAAGACGATAAGAAGTACCAAATAAAAAGCAAAGTTAATTCAAGATTACGATTAAAAACAAGGAGTGCACATGTCGCATAACACGCTTAAAACGCTCAAGGAATTCAAGATTTCCGGAACTAAAAAAGGCAAATTTTATTCATTGCCTGCACTGAAAAAATCAACCGGGATCGATATTGATCGTCTGCCAGTTTCTATTCGCATCGTGCTTGAGTCCGTACTGCGTAACTGCGATGGTAAAAAAGTTACTGAAGCTCATGTGCGTCAACTCGCTAGCTGGAAACCGAATGCGGCACGAACCGATGAAATTCCTTTTGTCGTAGCGCGTGTTGTTCTGCAAGATTTTACCGGCGTACCTCTTTTGGCGGACTTGGCTGCGATGCGCGGCGTTGCATCCAAAATGGGCAAAAATCCTAAAAACATCGAGCCACTGGTACCTGTCGATCTGGTTGTTGATCACTCTGTGCAGATTGATCATTTCCGCGATAAAGATGCGCTCGACCTCAACATGAAACTGGAATTCAAGCGCAATAACGAGCGCTATCAGTTTATGAAGTGGGGTATGCAAGCGTTCGACACCTTTGGCGTTGTGCCACCGGGCTTTGGTATTGTTCACCAAGTCAATCTCGAATACTTAGCACGCGGCGTTCACCATCGTGAAGGCGTTTATTACCCTGATACCTTGGTCGGTACTGACTCGCACACCACGATGATTAACGGCATTGGTGTGGTTGGCTGGGGTGTGGGTGGTATCGAAGCGGAAGCCGGCATGCTGGGTCAGCCTGTGTATTTCCTGACTCCTGATGTCGTTGGTGTGAATCTGACCGGTGTATTGCGTGAAGGCGTGACTGCAACCGATTTGGTGTTGACTATCACTGAGATGCTGCGTAAAGAAAAAGTTGTTGGTAAGTTTGTCGAATTTTTCGGCGAAGGTACGCAGTCATTGTCGCTCACCGATCGTGCCACCATCGCCAACATGGCACCAGAATACGGCGCCACCATGGGCTTCTTCCCAGTCGACGAAGCAACCATTGATTATTTCCACGGTACTGGCCGCACTAAGGCTGAAATTGATGCTTTCGAATCCTACTTCAAAGCACAAGGTCTGTTTGGTATTCCTAAGTTGGGCGAGATTGATTACAGCAAAACAGTCTCGCTTGATCTAACAAAAGTTGCACCTTCATTAGCAGGTCCTAAACGTCCTCAAGATCGCATTGAAATTGGTCACGTCAAAGATACGTTTAAAGATCTGTTTGCTAAACCGATCGCTGAAAATGGCTTTAACAAAAAAGCTGATGATCTCGACGCTGAGTACACTAACGCCGATGGCGTCAAGCTCCACAATGGTGACGTGCTGATTGCTGCGATTACTTCATGCACCAACACTTCCAATCCAAGTGTGCTGTTGGCGGCTGGTTTGCTAGCAAAGAAAGCGGTTGCTCTCGGATTAAAAGTATCGCCGCACATCAAAACATCGCTCGCCCCCGGATCGCGCGTAGTGACTAAATACCTTGAAGCAGCAGGCTTAATGCCCTACTTGGAAGAGTTGGGATTCGGTGTGACTGCATATGGTTGCACTACTTGCATCGGTAACGCAGGCGATCTCACGCCGGCGATGAATGAAGCCATCGTCAAAAACGATGTAGTAGCTACTGCCGTGTTATCGGGTAACCGTAACTTCGAAGCACGTATTCACCCTAACATTCGCGCAAACTTTTTAGCCTCTCCACCGCTCGTGGTCGCGTATGCGATCGCTGGTAATGTAACTACTGACCTGATGACCCAGCCTTTGGGTAAAGGCAAAAATGGTCAAGACGTTTATATCGGTGATGTATGGCCTACCAGTGCTGAAATTCAAAAGCTGATGAAATTCGCTATGAATGCGAAAACCTTCAAAGCTAATTACGCCGATGTGAAAGGTGCACCAGGTAAGTTATGGGAAGACATCACAGGTGTCGCCGCAGGTCAAATCTACAACTGGCCTAAATCAACCTATATCGCTGAGCCGCCCTTCTTTGAAAATTTCTCGATGCAACCAAAAGCTGCTGCTACGGGCATTCATTCAGCAAGAGCACTCGGTGTATTCGGTGACTCAATCACTACCGATCACATTTCACCTGCTGGTTCGATCAAAGAATCGAGCCCAGCGGGTAAATGGCTGCAAGAAAACGGCGTTTTGAAAGCTGACTTCAATTCGTATGGTTCACGTCGTGGCAATCATGAAATCATGATGCGCGGTACATTCGCAAACGTCCGTATCAAGAATTTGATGATTCCTGCTCAACCTGATGGTGCACGCGTTGAAGGTGGTATCACTCTTCATCAGCCTAGCGGTCAAGAAATGTCAATTTATGACGCCGCAATGAAATACATTGCTGATGATGTCCCCACCATGATTTTCGCTGGCGAAGAATATGGCACGGGTTCATCACGTGACTGGGCTGCAAAAGGTACACAACTGCTCGGCGTTAAAGCAGTCGTTGCGCGCTCATTCGAACGAATTCATCGTTCTAATTTAGTCGGCATGGGCGTATTGCCACTGCAATTTATCGGCAACGACAGCGTGGATACACTCAAGATCACTGGAGAAGAAAGCTTCGATCTGATCGGTCTTGAGCATGACATCAAGCCGCAACAAGAAGTGACCTTAGTCATTAAGCGCGCTAACGGCCAGAGCCAACAAGTGAAGGTATTACTGCGTATCGACACACCGATTGAGGTGGACTACTATCGTCACGGTGGTATTTTGCCTTTCGTATTGCGCCAGCTTCTTGCCGCCTAAGGCTACAAAGCTACTCGGATAGGGATAGTCTCTATCCGAGTAAATTTTCAATAGTAATTTTCATCCAAGTTACGGACACGACCATGTGGAAAATCCTTGTTGCCTTCATCATTTTTGCAGCCATCGCTCTGACGCTTGTCTTCAAAATGGGAGACAAAGTTGATATGCAAGGCGAAGCGGGAGGCCAAGCAGAACACGTAGCTCCTGCCACAGCACCGGCAGCAGCTACTACACCGGCTGAGCCACCAGCAGCAGCGGCTCCAGCTGCAACAGCAACTGAAGAGAAAAAATAAAGCGTATGAGTGAATGGCGACCCTGGCGTCGCCATTGTTAACAGGGCTTTAATTTCAAACGCTCTGCTTTACTTTACAATCCTGTTCCGATCAGGCGCTGCACACGCAACCCCTAGCTGGTTAGTTGTGACCTAGCTAATTTGCGGCGCAATCGACCTTATGCACGTTGCTCATAAACCGGAACATGACCATGCGTCGCTCGCTCAAAACTCCAACGAGAAAATTTTCAGCGGATAGCCAAAATCTGGCGACCTTAGCTCAATCGCTAGCTACTTCAGGTAGTAGACTGGAACGTCGTCACTGGGAAAATCTCATCGATCAAAGCTTGGAAAAACTCTTGGGTAACAACCAACAGCAGGCGATTGATAGCGCACTTGATCATTTATTCCATACCGACCCTTTGGCCTATGAAGTACTTCTCGATGGTGTCGAAACTAGTAGCTCGAGTTGCACCCAGACCCATGATGGCAAAGTCTACAAAGGATTATTACTCGCTGTTCCTATCATTGCCTGGACTCGCTATGCGATTCATTCCGGGCAGATATCTGCTGCGCAGATACAAACCGTGTTGACTCATCTGCATGACAACATCATTGCGCAAGGCACGCATGCTGCACTAGCACCAGCACTATTCTCTATCGACCAACTACCTCGAAGTTATTGCGACACGTTTTTACTTACGCGTCGTATGGTGGATGCGGCTTTACATGGTAAAGCTCTGCAACTACCCACCGAACTTCCCGAAACGGCGCCATTTTTGGCTGATACCCGCTACCTGCTGATCGCAGTCGCCGCCGAAATAAAAAAACCCTTGTTGCGTTGGGAAGAAGAGGAATCCGGCATTAATACTCAGCTCAGTCGCCGTAACGTTCTTCAACAATGGCAAACACAAGCTGGCCCCAACGTTCAAGTGCTACTGCCTGGTTGTGGCATTGATTTGCTGCTACCCGATTCTTATTACGTTGCGTGTAGAGAAGCGGATAAGGCCGTACGACCTATTTCACTCAAAGCCGCTGTTCATTATCTTACTCACTCGCTATCGGTTGAAGCCAACCAGCTCTCAGCTATTGTTGCAGCGATTGGTGATCAAGCTAACGCCATGCGCGTCGATGAATACAGAATTAGTTTTAGTTTGAGTAGTAATTCAGATGTGTATTACGGCGTGGTCTGGCCTCTCTATGATGAAGAAAGTGCTGATGATGAAGCTCCAGTCGATGTGACACGTCGGCCCGGCCTACCACCACCGCTATCACCATTACAGCAAATCGTTGTCGCTTTACGCGAAGCCGGTGTAACCAAAATTCAAAATGCAGACACTGTTTTTTCTCCTGAATTTTGTGATGATTGTGGTGCGCCATTGTTTTGCGATTCTGCAGAAGAAATGGTCCATGCAGAAATGCCTGAGGACGTTGGTCAAAACACCGGCCATCTGCATTAGAGAATTCAACGCGTCATGCCTCTGATATAATCCGCGCTTCGTCGGGGCGTGGCGCAGCCTGGTAGCGCACTTGCATGGGGTGCAAGGGGTCGCGAGTTCGAATCCCGCCGCCCCGACCATCTCAAAGT
>JBEDHZ010000115.1:0-7066 GCA_041173845.1 Pseudomonadota bacterium | reverse complement strand
CTGCTAAAGCAGATTGGTCTGTCAGCAAAAACGTCTGATCTGCTCACAAAACTAGCGCCCATGGCTGTGGTCATTGTTTCAACCACACTAGTCGCTATCTATGGGCTCGATCAAACCGACAAAGTATCGATTGTGGGACGCGTGCCTGGCGGACTGCCTTCCATCGGACTACCGTCCATTCAATGGGATCAAATCAACATACTCTTGTTACCCGCATTGTTGATATCACTGGTGGGATTTGTAGAGAGCGTCTCAGTCGGTCAATCACTGGCACTTAAACGCGGACAACGTATCGACCCCAACCGCGAACTCGTCGGCATTGGTGCTGCAAATATCGCCAGTGCTTTCTCGGGTGGTTTTCCTGTGACTGGTGGTTTTGCTCGATCAGTTGTGAATTTTTCTGCGGGTGCACAAACACCTGCAGCGGGTATTGTTTCTGCTGTTTTGATGGCGATCGTTATCGCTGGCTTAACCGAGTGGTTTTACTACCTGCCACAAGCGGTTTTATCTGCCACGATTATTGTGGCTGTCATAGGGCTGATTGATACACACACGCTCAAAGAAGCTTGGCACTACGACAAAGCTGATGCTATTGCTCTCTTACTGACCTTTGCCGGCGTTATCGTTTTTGGTGTTGAAGAAGGTATTGTGATCGGTGTTGCCATGTCACTCGCAGTACTTGTCTGGCGCAGTAGTCATCCACACATGGCCTTAGTCGGTCGTGTGCCAGGGACGGAACATTTCAGAAATATAGAACGTCATCAGGTTGAAGTTTTTCCAGGACTAATCGCGTTGCGTATTGATGAGAGCATTTACTTTGCCAACTCTCAACTGATTGCAGAAAAAATTGAAGGCTTACTCAGTGAGCATCCAACGACTGATTGTGTGTTGCTCATCCTGTCGGCTGTGAATCAACTCGATACGACTGCATTAGGTATGTTGACTGAGCTTGAAAAAACTCTAGCCGCAAGAAATATTACGCTGCAATTTGCGGAAATAAAGGGACCGGTTCAAGATAGGCTGCAACCCACCGAACTCGGTGACCGCATGCAAAATAGAATCTTCCTTAGCACCCAGCAGGCTTTTCTCGACTATCAAGCGAAAAATCCGTCACTCAAAATAACAATGTCAAACCGGTGACTCTGCGGTCAGGCTAGATCACACCCGAATCACGCAGAGTACTTATCTCGTCGTCAGAGTAATGAAGTTCTCGCAGTACGTCCTGCGTGTCTTGTCCCAGCGAGGGCGGCGCTAGTCGATAGCTAACGGGTGAGGCCGAGAGTCGCATCGGTGAAGCTACCAAATCCAGTGCTCCATAGCTGGGTGAATTCATCTGAATTTGCATCTCACGCGCGCGCACTTGTGGGTCATGAAAGACACGATCAATGGTGTTGATCGGCCCACAAGGAAACCCTTCATGCTGCGCCAACTCACACCATCTCTCTACACTATGCTGCTGCATCAAAGGTGTTAACAGGCCTAGCAACTCGGCACGATGCTGCACCCGCATTGCATTCGTTGCGAAGCGTACGTCACTTGCTATATCGGCTTGCCCAGCAGCGCGACACAGCGCAGTAAATTGACTATCGTTGCCAATCGCCAGCATCACATGACCATCCGCACAAGCGAAAGGCTGATACGGAACGATCGAAGGATGAGCGCTACCCATGCGTTGCGGTACCTTCCCGCTCAATAAATAATTGCCTGCTTGATTCGCTAACGTCGCTACCTGCACATCCAACAAAGCGATATCGATATGTTGTCCTTGATCGCTCTTAGCGCGATGTAACAGCGCAGCAAGAATTGCATTCGTCGCATACAAACCAGTGAGGATATCAACCACTGCCACACCCACTTTTTGCGGACCACCACCCGGCACATTATCAGGCTCACCGGTAATACTCATCAGTCCACCCATGGCTTGCACCAATGCGTCATAGCCGGGTCGATCAGCATACGGACCATCTTGCCCAAAACCGGTGATAGAGCAATAAATGAGACGAGGATTAATGCGCGATAGTGAGTCGTAATCTAGACCATATTTTTTCAGGCCACCGACTTTGTAGTTTTCAATCAGCACATCGGCTTGCGCGATCAGCTTGATTAAAATGTCACGACCCTTCTCTGCCGTGAAATCTAACGTGAGGGAACGTTTGTTTCTATTCGCGCAAAAAAAGTAGGCAGCGTCCTGAGCATCACCCTCCGTGTGCGACACAAAAGGTGGGCCCCAACTACGCGTATCATCACCAACGCCGGGACGCTCTACCTTGATAACGTCTGCACCCAAATCCGCTAAATTTTGAGTAGACCACGGACCTGCCAGCACGCGCGAGAGATCAACAATCTTTATGCCATCAAGCGCGCCGGCCATAGGTAGACTTAGAAAAAGGCTTGAATGCCGGTCTGGGCGCGACCAAGTATCAGTGCATGAATATCGTGCGTACCTTCGTAGGTATTCACCACTTCAAGATTCACAACATGACGAATAACACCGTACTCATCGCTGATACCATTCCCACCCAACATATCACGCGCCACACGCGCAATATCTAAAGCTTTGCCACAAGAATTGCGTTTCATGATGGAAGTAATTTCAACCGCTGCGGTACCTTCGTCACGCATACGACCTAGCCTCAAACATCCCTGCAGCGACAGCGCGATGTCGGTTTGCATGTCGGCTAATTTTTTTTGTATGAGTTGATTCGCCGCTAACGGGCGACCAAATTGTTTACGCTCCAACGTATAGGTGCGCGCTGTATGCCAACAAAATTCGGCTGCCCCTAAAGCACCCCAAGAGATACCAAAGCGTGCCGCATCCAGACAGGTAAACGGGCCTTTTAATCCACGGATTTCTGGGAACGCATTTTCTTCAGGAACAAAGACTTGATCCATCACGATCTCACCGGTGGTGGATGCGCGCAAACCAACTTTGCCATGAATAGCCGGTGTCGAGAGACCCTTCCATCCTTTTTCGAGAATGAAGCCGCGAATTTTTCCCTCGTCGTCTTTCGCCCACACCACAAATACCTGAGCTAATGGACTATTACTGATCCACATTTTCGAACCCGAGAGGCTATAGCCACCATCCACTTTTTTAGCACGCGACTCCATGCCGCCCGGATCGGATCCGTGATCTGGCTCAGTCAAACCAAAGCAACCTATCCACTCACCGGTGGCGAGCTTAGGCAAATATTTTTGTTTTTGCGCTTCGGTTCCGAATTCATAAATAGGCAGCATCACCAACGAGCTTTGCACACTCATCATGGAACGAAAGCCAGAATCAACGCGTTCAATCTCACGTGCGATGAGTCCGTAGCTAACGTAATTCAATCCAGCGCCGCCGTACTCAGCGGGGATAGTAGCCCCCAACATTCCCAGCTCACCCATCTCACGAAAAATAGAGGGGTCTGTGCGCTCATTACGAAATGCTTCGAGTACTCGAGGCGTCAGCTTTTCTTGTGCATACACAGCCGCTGCATCGCGCACCATGCGCTCTTCTTCCGTTAACTGCTGATCGAGTAAGAAGGGATCTTCCCAATGAAAACTTGCTTTGCTCATGTCGTTAACTTGTTTGTTTAATTCTCAGTTTTTATAGTACTGACTACGCTATTCCGACCTCAACGTATCCGCGCCGCCAATTCACCAATGATGCCGCGTCTAAAGGCAAGCACGCACATGATAAAAATAAATCCCGTCACCATCGTGACCGATTCACCAATGGTGTTGAACCATTCAATATGAGTCATCGTTGCTAGCCAGGTACCAAAATCACCGAGTTTATTTTCTAACGCGATAATGATAATGGCGCCGACCACAGGACCCAGCAAGGTCCCCATACCGCCAACTAACGTCATCAACACCACCAGACCCGACATCGACCAATGCACATCCGTTAAGGTTCCAAAACCTAAAACAACCGCTTTGGTTGAGCCCGCTAATCCAGCCAACGCAGCCGACAACACGAAGGCGAGAAGCTTGTAGCGATCTGTGTCGTAGCCCAATGAAATAGCGCGCGGCTCATTCTCTTTTACCGCCTTGAGTACCTGACCAAACGGAGAATGAATAATCCGAACTATCAGCAAAAATGAGGCAATCACAATACCCAACACCACGTAGTACATAGTCAGATCATTTTTCAGATCAATGCTACCTAACAGCGTACCTCTGGGTATCGACTGCAAACCATCTTCACCACCCGTGAACGGTGCTTGCAGAAATACGAAGAACAACATCTGCGACAGCGCCATCGTAATCATGGTGAAGTAAATGCCTTGTCGGCGTATCGCTAACTTACCCACCACTAAACCCATCAGGGCAGCAAAGACCACTCCCAACAAAAGACCTAACTCTGTTGGAACGCCCCAAACCTTCAACGCATGTCCAGCGATATACGAGGCACCACCAAAAAATGCAGCATGACCAAATGACAGAAGACCTGTAAAGCCAATCAATAAATTAAATGCGCACGCGAACAAAGCGAAGCACAGAATTTTCATCAGCAGCACCGGGTACAGAAACATAGGTGCAGCCAAAGCGCCAACTAACACAGCAAAGTAACCGAGTTTTTTCAACATGGCAGCGACTCCTTATTTCTCGCGGCCGAACAGGCCAGCGGGGCGAATCAATAAAACAATCGCCATGATGATAAAAACTACCGTCGCCGAAAGCTCGGGATAGAACACTTTAGTCAGGCCTTCAATCACACCCAGACCCAGACCCGTCAAAATTGATCCGAGTATCGAGCCCATGCCACCAATCACCACCACCGCAAAAACAACGATGATTAAATTGGATCCCATCAAAGGCGATACTTGTAAAACGGGAGCCGCCAACACACCCGCAAAACCGGCCAATGCGACACCAAATCCATAAGTGAGTGTGACCATCAGCGGCACATTAATACCAAAGGCTTCCACCATTTTTGGATTTTCAGTACCCGCACGCAGATACGCACCCAAACGCGTTTTTTCGATCACGAACCAGGTCATCAAACACACCACAATCGATGCAAAGACCACCCATGCTCGGTAATTGGGCAGAATCATAAAACCCAAATCGGTCGCGCCCGCTAGTTGTGATGGCACCGAAAACGGCTGACCCGAGACACCATAGAAAGAACGGAATATTCCCTCTAGCATCAGCGTGATACCAAACGTCAGCAGCAAACCATACAAATGATCTAAACGGTAAAGCCACTGCAGCATCGTTTTTTCGATAATGATGCCAAATAGTCCTACTAATATCGGAGCAACGATCAGCATCACCCAGTAATTAATACCAAAATAGTTCAGGCCCATCCACGCGAGAAATGCACCCATCATGTACAAGGCACCGTGGGCAAAATTAATCACATTGAGCAAACCAAAAATCACCGCAAGGCCCAGCGAGAGCATCGCGTAAAAAGAGCCATTAACCAAACCCAGCAGTAATTGCCCCAACAGGGCCGACATAGGAATTCCAAAAAGTTCCATGTTAGACCCCCAACAATTCGTTCAACACGGCCGTTTTGCTAGCGAGTTCTGCGGCAGCGAACTGTTCAACAATCTGCCCATGCTCCATCACATAAAAACGATCGGCTAGCGGTGCCGCAAATCGGAAATTCTGCTCAACCATCACTATCGTGTACCCCTGTGATTTAAGCGATAAGATCATGCGCGCCAGTGCTTGCACGATGACTGGCGCCAGGCCTTCGGAAATTTCATCTAACAATAAGAGCTTGGCACCTGTGCGCAAAATACGCGCTACTGCCAGCATCTGCTGCTCGCCTCCTGACAACCGCGTACCCTGACTATGTCGACGCTCAGATAGATTAGGAAACATCTCATAAATCTGTTCAACCGACATACCACCTGACTTTAAGGTGGGTGGCAGCATTAAATTTTCTTCGGCAGACAGCGATGAAAAAATTGCGCGCTCTTCAGGGCAATAACCAATACCCAAATGCGCAATGCGATGAGTCGGCATAGTGATAGCTTCCACACCATTAATTTTTACCGAGCCTTCACGCCGACCTGTCAAACCTAAGATTGCGCGCAGCGTTGTTGTACGACCCGCGCCATTGCGACCCAGCAGAGTGACGACTTCACCCTGCTCAACCGAAAAATTCACATCATGAAGAATGTGCGATTCGCCGTACCAAGCCTGCAGATGCTTGATTTCTAGTGCCTTAGTCATTAGTGCGCCCCTTCCAATGCCGTCGCACTACCCATGTAGGCCTCGAGTACCTGCGGGTTTTGTGACACAGACTGATAATCACCTTCGGCCAGAATGGCTCCGCGCTGAAGTACTGAAATGCGATCACAAATATCTGCGACTACATTCATGTTGTGCTCAACCATTAAGATGGTGCGGCCTTGCGATACTTTTTTAATCAGGGCAGTGACACGTTTAACATCTTCATGTCCCATACCTTGGGTCGGCTCATCCAATAACATAAGCTCAGGCTCCATCGCTAATGTCGTGGCGATTTCAAGGGCCCGCTTACGGCCATACGGCAAATCTACCGTGATGCTATCGGCAAACTCTTCCAATCCGACTTCAGCGAGTAATTGCATCGCCCTCTCATTTAATTGATTCAGCGTGGCTTCGCTTTTCCAAAAATGAAATGACGTTCCCATGTTGCGCTGCAAACCAATGCGCACATTTTCCAACACGCTTAGATGAGGAAAGACCGCTGAAATCTGGAATGAGCGAATGATGCCCATGCGCGCAATCTGTGCAGATTCGAGTGCAGTTATATCCTGATCGTTAAACAGTATCTGCCCCGATGTAGGGATAAGGAATTTCGTGAGCAAGTTAAAGCACGTGGTCTTACCCGCACCGTTGGGGCCAATCAGGGCGTGGATATGTCCGCGCTGAACTTGAAGATTGACCTGATTGACTGCAATAAATCCTTTGAATTCACGCGTCAAGTTTCGGGTTTCAAGAATGATGTCCGACATTCGTACTCCTGGGGGATATGTTCAGCGGATGAATATGCGGCGAAATGACCGAGAGGGGCTGTCTGGACCATAGCCGCAAACATCGCCTCCCAAGCAGATATCCATCGTACTTACTGGGATTATTT
>JBEDHZ010000114.1:0-11071 GCA_041173845.1 Pseudomonadota bacterium | reverse complement strand
ATACGACGGTTTTTAGCGCGGCCTTCACGTGTATCGTTAGCGGCAAGGGGTTTGGTGTCAGCCATGCCCCTGACCATCAAACGCTCACGAGGCACACCAGCATGTTCACTCAAATAATCCGCGACAGCGCCTGCGCGCGCGCCTGACAAATCCCAATTCGAGCGATAACGGTTGTGCCCAGATAAAGGCACATCATCGGTATGTCCTTCAATCACGATCCGGCCACCTGCTTCGGTGATGGTCTTACCAATTTTATTTAAGACCGGCATAAAATCGGTAGCGAGATCAGCGCTTCCAGAATAAAAGCTGCCTTGCACTACCATACGAATAACGATGCGCTCGCCATCACGTTCGACTTGCGCCTGACCTTTAGTAATCTCACTCTTCAAGGCTTCACGTAGCTTCTCAATCTGACGCGCCGTTTCTGCAATTCGCTCACCTGTCTCGACGCCTTCACGCACTTCAACGACAGATTCAACTTGAGCTTGTGCTTCAGCGATACGACTGTACAGATCGATTAACTCTTGCGGCATTACGCCTTTACCGCGCTCGGGCAACTGCAAAACTAGTCGACCATTTTCAGTTCGCAGTTGAATCTTGTTACCCACCAAATCGGTGGAGAGTTCTTTTTGCAGCTTGCCGAGGTCTTTAGCTAGCTGTTCTGAAAAAGGCCCTGCTTCGGTCGCGGGGCCACCAGCAGTAGATGGACCACCAGCTGCCAGCTGAGTATCTGAGGGTGGTGCTACTACTGTAGGCGGTGCTTTATCGCTGCCCAACGATTTTTGCAATGAACCGCTGACGTCGTGAAAACGCGTAGGGTCAAGATCAGAAAAAGACAGTAGCAAAACGAAGAACGCCAACAGCAACATCACCATGTCAGCAAACGTAACTATCCAGGGTGGCCAAGGGAGACGTGGGTAATGTGCAGGATGATCGTCGTCGAACAAATTCGACGCCGCAAACATCGATTGATGTTCAGGCTTCTCTAGTTCGGCAACTTCTTTTTCAGTGCTCATCAGTCTTAGGACTTAGTGTCCGTCTCGGCTGGTGGCAAGGTGGCAATGGGTTGAGACTCGGGTTCTGGAACAGGCAAAGCTTCCGGCTCAGGTTCGGGTTCGACTTCTTGTTTCAGATTACCCAGCAAAAGATCCGGCAACATACGTGGATCACCGCCCTTTTGCAGAAACAGCATGCCCGCAATCACAAGCTCATAATTATTTCTTATGCGCTTGCCGTGCCCCATAATTTTTTGTACCAGCGGACCCATGACAACGTTCGCGAGTATTGCACCGTACAAGGTCGTCAATAAGGCCACCGCCATGCCAGGGCCAATAGCACGCGGATCGCTCATGTTACCCATCATGAGTACCAGACCCAAGAGCGTACCTATCATGCCCATGGCTGGTGCTAACTCTTGGGCATAGGCGAAAAAATCGCGCGCATTATCGTAACGTGTCTTTTCTTCTGCCAGTTCACGCAACAAAGCATCTTTCAACAGCACAGGATCAAGACCATCCACCCACAGTCGCACTGCCTTAGCGATAAAGCGATCGTTATATTCGCGGTCTTCGAGCATCACCATCCAACGATCGTTGTAACGCGCGACACGACCAACTTCAATCATTTCATCGATGAGATCACTCAAACGCGTGGGTGAATGCGAAATAGCTTCGCGTGCCGTCTCAAATGCACTCTTAAATTCAGGAAGCGTACTCTTAGCCAAAACGCACAAGAAGGTCCCACCGAAAACAATCAGGACCGCGGGGAAATCGATGAACTGCAAAAAATTACCACCGGTCGCAACCGCGATCAGCAACAGAGCGCCGACCATACCAACCACACTACTCGTTTGAAGTTTAGGCTTAGACATGATTTCTCTTACGCGGAGCGAAGCCGGTATTTGTCAATTTTTTCAATCAACGTGGTTCGTTGCAAGTTAAGCAGACGCGCTGTTTTAGATACGTTACCTGCAGATCGATCTAGCGCTTGTTCAATAAATGCTCGCTCGATTTGCGCCATTTTTTCTTTCAGCGACATACCTTCAGGTGGCAATACAGGACCGCCCTGCGCTAGCATGATGATGTCTTCGACGTGATTAGGCTCGTCGGACGCAGGGATAGACGCGGGTACCGTACCCGGCTCCTCCATCGCAAACATTTGCAATACATCCGCTGAAGGCGGTGCAGGTTCTTCACCGGCTCTCTCTAGCTGTAGCTTCTGCAAGCCCTTAGGTAACATCGACACCGGTATGCTAGCGAGCGTTAAATACTGCCCCGCAAACAGCGTAGAGAATCGATGCACAAGATTCGATAACTCGCGCACATTGCCTGGCCACTCGTAGGATTTCAACGCGCTCAGAAATTCAGGCGAAAAAGTGATGGGCGTGCCCTTGTGAGCAAATTTTTCTGCATAGTGTTTCAACAGCAGCGCAATATCATCACCGCGTTCACGCAGTGGCGGAGTAGTCACCGGCAGTACATTCAATCGGTAATACAAATCTTCGCGGAAGCGTCCTTCGGAAATTTCTAATTCCAAATCGCGGTGAGTCGCGGCGATGACTCGCACATCCACTTCAACTGCACGTGATGAACCTACCGGATCGACCATGCGCTCTTGCAATACGCGCAGTAACTTAACCTGCATGTCGAGCGACAAATCACCAATTTCATCGAGGAAAAGTGTGCCTCCATGGGCAAGCTCGAAGCGACCAACGCGATCAGCGAGCGCGCCTGTGAAGGCACCTTTGCGATGACCAAACAATTCGCTTTCCATTAATTCTTTTGGAATCGCCGCGCAATTGAGTGGAACAAAATTCGCGTCTGCACGAGAGGATTGATGATGCAATGCTTGGGCGACTAATTCTTTGCCGGTTCCGGATTCGCCATTGATCAGCACAGTCGCTGTCGAGTCCGCAATGGTCTCGATTAGCTTGCGTATGTCTCGCATCGGTGGACTGTTGCCAATGATGGGATTCGGCTGTCGCATCAGATTGTGACCCCTGGAGGTATCGTTAAGGGTACGACGGAGAAAATCGAGGTTTGTTTAAAACCCGACTTCCCGAATGTTTCCCAATTGGAACATACGGATGCCAACCTGTCAACGTCGAAGATCCAGCAAAATCAAGGACTTAGCTTATTAAAAAGATAATTCCGGCATTTAATCTTACAAATGCCCCGCCTCAGGCTCTGGCTACAATGGCAGAGTTGATTTTGAATTCATTAAAGAGACCCTCATGCACTTGATGCTGCCGACCGTTTTTACTCTATCGCCCCTGCTGGGCTGGTGGATAGGCGCGCCTTGGCTGACACTTGCGCTAGCTGCAATCGCCATTCCGGCGGCGGAGTGGTTTTGGGGCGACTATCAATCAAACATCCAAAGTTACCGATGGGGAGTATGGCTTCCGCGAGTAATCATGATGTCAGCACTGATCGTGACTGGAGGCCTTGCCACTAATGCTGATCACTATGAATGGGATGCTCTGGTCTGGCTAGCACTCTCTACTGGCTATGTCTGCGGTGGTATCGGTATCGTGCTGGCGCATGAGCTGGGCCACAGACGCTCCCTGCTCGACCGCTTGCTCGCTCGCATCCTCCTCACCTGGATCGCGTTTGGTCACTACGTGCTTGAACACAATCGAGGCCATCATCGGCATGCCGCCACGCTGCACGACCCCGCTTCTGCTCGACTAAATGAAAGCGTGTGGCGTTTTATGCCGCGCTACTTTGTGGGTATCTACCGAGATTCGCTAAAGCTATCGAGTGAACAACCTGGAAAAATTAACGAGACTCTTACCCTGACCACACTAACGCTCGTACTATTTGCGCTCGTGATGCTGATCGCTGGCTTAAAAGGACTTGTGTTTTGCGTCATTCAAGCCTGCCTAGCACAAACATTAGTCGCCACGATTGATTACGTCGAACATTGGGGCCTGCAGCGACGCCTCATCGATGGCAAACACGAACGCATGAATGCTATCCACATCTGGGATTGTGCAAACCGAGTCTCGGATGCGTTATTGTTCAACTTGCCCAGACACGCATCACATCATTTAGAACCATCTCTGAATTGCGATCAGCTCTACCCTATGCCCGAATCACCCCAAATGCCCACTGGTTATGCCGGCATGGTGCTGCTGGCATGGATACCACCGCTCTACGTCAAAATCATGACACCACGTTTGCCCGCACCCCATAACAACACTCATTAAGAGACAAGGAAAGCGCTTCATGGACACAAAAAAACTAAAAGAGCTGCAATGGAAAGTGTTTCAAAACGTCGCTGCTGCTCAGCTCGTTCCGCTGATGCGGATAGGCGATGAGCTCAAACTTTTTACTACCTTAGCTAATTTGGGGCCTTCAAAAAATAATGACTTTGCTAAAGCCGCTGAGATTGATGCGCGCTATAGCTTAGAGTGGTTATCGGCTATGTGCGCTGCAGGCTATGCAACGTATGACGAAGTTGAAGGAAAATTTTTTCTCAGTGAAGAACAAGCTGCTGTGTTCGCTCATGAGGATAGCACCGCGCTGATGATCGGTGCGTATGACAGTTTAGCCGCTAGCGTAATGGACGAACCCAAAATTCGTGCCGCCTTCAAAACAGGTCAAGGCGTAGGCTGGGGTGACCATCATCAATGCTACTTCCGTGGTACCGCTCGTTTTTTCAAACCGGTTTATAAATCGAATTTAGTTTCGCGCTGGTTACCAAAAATTCCTGCACTCACTGAGAAACTCAGCGCCGGTGGAAGTTTTGCGGATGTCGGTTGCGGCCATGGTGTATCGACCATGTTGATTGCTCAGCATTTTCCTGAGTCGCGCGTGCACGGTTTTGATTTTCACGGACCCTCGATAGAAGAAGCCAAACAATTAGCTGCCGATGCCGGCCTCTCATCCAGAATCACTTACGAAACTCGTAGTGCTAAAGACTACGAGGGTAAATTTGATGCGATTGCATTTTTCGATTGTCTGCACGACATGGGCGATCCGGTTGGTGCAGCCGAGCACGCCTGCAAACAGTTAAATGATGACGGTCTGCTAGTGATCATTGAACCGTTTGCAAATGATAAGTTAGAAGATAATTTGAATATCGTCGGCCAAATGTTTTACTGCGCCTCCACCATGGGCTGTGTGCCGGCTTCACTCGCGCAAGAAGTGGGTTTAGCTTTGGGTGCACAAGCAGGACCTGCACGACTGACGATGGTATTGCAACAAGCTGGCTTTAAGAAAGTAGAGATCGTCGCCACCACCGCCACCAACATGGTGCTGTGCGCCACCAAATAGCGAGGACGTCATGAGCACGATTGCACAATTGCGCCGGATACTGAAAGAAAACCATACTATCGCTATCGTTGGCTTATCTGCTGACTGGTACCGACCTTCCTATTTCGCAGCCAAGTATATGCAAGAGCATGGCTTTCGGATTATCCCGGTCAATCCTAAATACACGGAAATACTTGGTGAGAAGTGCTATCCCGATTTGAAATCAATTCCTGAAAAAATTGATATGGTCGATGTGTTTCGAAAAAGTGCTGACTGCGCACCGATTGCAAAAGAAGCCATTGCTATTGGCGCCAAGGTAGTGTGGCTGCAGCTCGGCGTAGAAAATGATGAAGCAAAAGCTATCGCCGAAACTGGCGGTTTAGAGTTTGTACAAAACCGCTGCGTAAAAATTGAATATGCGCGACTGTTTGGTGGACTATCGTGGTTCGGGGTAAACACCCGCATTATTTCATCGCGCCGTCCGATGTAAAGCAAACGCATATCAACCGCATTCCAGACTGATTCAATCGCTGCTTATTTTTTTCTATAACGCCATGTCACAAGACCACATCTACGATTTCGATACCCTCTGCCTTCATGCAGGGCAATTACCCGATGCAGCTACAGGCGCACGTGCCGTTCCTATCTATCAAACCACATCGTATGTGTTTGATAGTGCTGATCATGCAGCGAGCCTGTTTAATCTCCAGACCTTTGGCAATGTGTATTCGCGCTTATCGAATCCCACCGTTGCCGTATTAGAAGAGCGTATCGCTGCGCTAGAAGATGGACGTGCCGCAGTAGCAACCAGTAGCGGCATGGCTGCACAGATGATTGCCATATTAAATATTTGTGAAGCAGGCGATGAAATCGTTGCAGCACGCACCTTATATGGCGGCACGCATACGCAACTCGATGTGAATTTTCGTAAGCTAGGCATCAACACTATTTTTGTTGATTCTGATGATCCGGAAAATTTTGCGAAGGCCATCACACCCAAAACCAAACTGCTTTATGCAGAAACTATTGGCAATCCTTCGATGAATGTATTGGACATCGAAAAAGTCGCCGCCATTGCCGCACAAGCCGATCTGCCGCTATTTATCGACAACACCTTTGCCAGCCCCTATTTGTGCCGTCCCTTTCAATGGGGTGCAGCGGTTGTCATGCATTCAGTGACTAAATTTTTAGGCGGGCATGGTACGAGCATGGGTGGTGCGATTGTTGAATCGGGCAAATTCAATTGGGGTAACGGAAAATTCCCGACCATGACTGACCCGTCACAGGGATATCATGGAGTGCGCTTTTACGAAACCTTTGGTGATTTTGGTTTCACCATGAAATGCCGTATGGAGGGATTACGTACGTTTGGCCCAGCGCTCTCGCCTATGAACGCTTTCATGCTATTGCAAGGTGTTGAAACACTGCACCTACGCATGGAACGCCATTGCAGCAACACCCTGAAGATTGCTGAGTATCTTTCATCGCATCCGAAAGTCTCATGGGTGAATTATCCCGGCTTAAAAAACAATCGCTATCACGCACTCGCGCAAAAATATCTACCCAAAGGTGCGGGAGCTGTTTTGTCGTTTGGAGTCAAAGGCGGTGCAGCCGCTGGACAAAAATTTATCGAGAACGTGGAATTTTTATCGCACCTAGCCAACATCGGTGATGCGAAAACGTTGGTGATTCATCCCGCCTCCACGACCCATCGTCAACTCAGCGAAGAACAACAGGTGGCCGCCGGTGTGCCACCCGATTTAATTCGTTTAGCCGTTGGCATTGAATCGGTTGACGATATTCTTTGGGATATTGACGTAAATCTAATACCTGATTAATCCAGACTCAGGCAATCACTCGCTGTACCAGCCATACCGTAGAAATCGCCAGTACAGCGAGCGATCCCCAAATCATGATGCGTCGTTTACCTTCTTCCGAACGAACCAGCATCAACACGGGCAGCGACACTGCGAGCACGGTGGATAGCTGACCAAACTCAACGCCCACATTAAACGCAATCAGCGTCTCTAGAAAGTAGTCTGAAGCAAGGCCCAGATCTTTCAAGCCGTTCGCAAATCCTAATCCGTGAATCAGTCCAAACACAAAGGCTAGCTGCCAATGATTGAATTGATATTTTTTTTGCAGATTCATTACCGCTGACGCCATGATGGAAAAAGCGATCAAACATTCAATCAGTTTTTCTGGAAACGACACCAAGCCAAAGGTCGCTAACGCCAGCGTGATGGAATGCGCAATCGTGAACGCAGTAATCACTTTCAAAGCAAAAAATTCTGCTTTGCGATTAACTCGGGCTTCAGGCTGTGCAACATCCGATAAAGCGATGTCAGAGCGCCTTTTCCACAACATGATTCCCGGCAGCAGCAGCGTCAACAAAAACAGCAGATGATCGAAACCACCCCAAATGTGTTTCGCACCTTCTTTGCCAAACAAATAAATAGTTGAAATACGTTTAGTCTCACCCAACGCAAACCGCTGAATCGCATTCGATTGATCGATAACCGATGAGATTTCATCGCCATTTAGCGCCAAGCGAAGAAAGGCACGACCTAACCGATCGTTCTGCGTAAAAAATTCATAGCGAACAACGACGAAGCGCGCTTTGGGCTCAATAGCCGGCCCTACAAATTCCTGCCTGACATACAAGCCATCGTTATGAACAGCGACTGATTGCGCCCTAAATTCCAGCGGCATCAGATGCTCATCGATTTCAAGCTTTAAGGATTTTTGTATGGCTTCGGTAATCGGCTCTTGCAAAGATTTCAGCTGATCCGCCGTAGGCGGAGGCGCACTTTCTTTGCCGGGCTTTTGTAGCAGGTTACCCAGATCGCGCACATAGAAATCTAAGTCCACCGCCAAGTGGCCATCGACCTGACGAATATTCACATAGCTATTGCCGGTCTGATGTGCATAGCCCGCGCTCATTGCGCCAAAGGCTAGCCACAAACAACAACTCATCAATACTTTGACAAACCATGATGAGATGCTCACTGCATTACCTACCCTTGCGACTGTCATTGTTGCGCCAGTGCCTCAAGCGTTAACAGCTTCAAGCTCTGCGGAAAATCTTTTTGCAGCTCTTGAACCATTTTTTTGAATTTTTTCTGTCCATCGTCTTTAGGCAATACCTGCTGATTAATCGCCTGAAGATAATGAATCCCAAGAATGAAACGAACCTCTTCAGCATTCACCAAGGTATTTTTCGATTTAAGCAAACCTTCGCCTATGCCTATCATCTCAATCAACTCTTCTTTAGATTGTGAAAATGGTGCTAAGGGATTGTCTGAAAAGCTGTCATAAAAATGACTCTTCAGCAGCATGAAACGAGCATGCTCAACAAAAGGCGCTTTAGGATCAAGTTTTATTGCTTCTCTGTAGCTTTTCAAATGCGATAGATACAAGCCAGTCTTAGGCGATGCCTCTAGCTTATCGGGAGTACGACTAAGCTCGTTCAACAATAACGAGGTTTCTAAACCTTTGACTATGCCGTGGCTGATCATGTCTTGATTAAACAAGTCTCTGATTTCATCCACTGTCGTTGCGATCTGATACTGAGCTTTGGCGCGCGCACTGGCTGGCTCTTTCGAATTTAAAACATTATGCAGATCCTGCAGCTTGGCCATATAGTTTTTTCTGGCTTCGCTGTTGATGGAATCATGCGCCACCACCATTTGGATGGTGAACGCACTAGCAACGACAACACAAGCAAAGAAAACTGAACGCAGATTACTCATCATTGCTCAACCGGCTTATCAGGCATTTCTAATTTTTCACCGTTGAAAAAGGCTTTCGCACCTGGATGAACATTCATACCAAATTTACCTTTACCCGGATTCACTAAATGCAAGCGGTCAGCATCTTGCATCAATGTGGCGGCAATCAAAAAGCCATGATGCAAAGGAAGATCGGGACGCGTCACTAACAGGTACTTACCGTTATCAACCAATACTTCAATCGGCAAGGGTGCATATTCTTCAAAGGGTGGCGACCCAGTAAACAACAGGCGCGCATGCATGTAGGATAAAACTGCCAGCTTACTCTGATTCGTTTTCAATAACGCTGCAATCCGGGGCATGTCATGCGCACGACTCACCATCGCGCGACTGAGCGGAAGTTTTTCGCGTAACAGTGCAACCCATTCATCCCCTACTTCATCACCTGGCAAATCTGCATGCGAGGTAAGGACTTGAAGATTACGCTTACGAAAAACATCCCATTGTGCGTAAGGAGTATGGGCAAAGCTGGAAATAGCTGGGAACGTGACACCAGCAAGCAGCGCGGCTGCTCTGGCGATGAATTGTCTTCTGAACATGGTCATTCCAAAAAAAGAGCGAGGTAAAACCTCGCTCTTAAGTGTGCATCATTTCAATGAATTATTTGTCGAAAATATTCATTGGGCAAATCGTCGTCACTGCATAGTTAGGAACGTCAACGACGTTACTGATACGCAGATCGCATGCAACGCTGGTAACAACAAACGCTTGCTCTTTAGTCAGACCTTTAGTGGTCTTGAGCCAGTCGATCATGTTGATCAGTGAGTTACGTGCAGCCAGTGTGACATCGTTTGACAAGTTAGTCAGTGGCTTGATTTTTGCGCTATCCAGATACGTCCACTGTGGTGGCACTTCGCCAGCAGCTTTCAAAGGATAACCAACAACAGCGTGGAAGGTGTCTGGCTCGAGTTTTTTGATCTGCGAACCGCCTTCAAACATAGGCTGCTTAACTACTGAAGCCATACCTTTGCGAATCGATGTCTCAACGGTCACGATTGCGCCCATTTCGATCGCTGTTCCAGCCACTTCGCCGTCGCCTTGTGCAAAGTGCACGTCACCGATGAACAGGCCGCAACCATCAATAAAGCAAGGCAACAGCAATGTTGTACCTTCAACCATTTGTTTCACGTCCATGTTACCGCCGTTTTCACGGGGTGGAATGGTACGCAAGCACTTGTCTTTATGGCTGCCTTTAGGACCGCAAATATCAGCAGGACGAGCACTTGTTGGCTCTGGAGGCAAAGCCACACCACCAGCTGCTGCCAGTTGTGTTTCACGTGCCAACCATGTTTCAACTTCTTCTGCGCCTGGCATCACACCCACTGAACCCATGAAACCATTCATAGGAATACGAACGCCAGGAACTTCAGCCGATACCGCTTCAACACGGTTCAGTTTCCAGTTAGCGACGAACGGCTCAGTGTACAGATCAGGCAAGAAACCAAAACCAGGAATGATGGTGGTGTAACCATATTCATTGGGAGTGATGTTGACCAGTTTGATAGCCAACACGTCGCCGCGCTTTGCGCCTTCGATGTAGATCGGGCCAGTCATTGGGTGAATCAAGTTCACGTCAATCGCTGTCACGTCTTTTGGTTTCGAATTGATGTTCAGGTTCGAATCCAAGGCATCACGTGTATGCACAACGATCTGGTCGCCTGGTTTTGCACGGGCTACTGGTTTGATCGCTGGGTGATAACGGTTAAAGCAATTCGGGTCTTGCTCGCAATGAGCGCCCTTCTTTTTGACTTCGACGATAGTCTGAGTCTTAACTTCAGCCGTGTCTGCAAAAGCAGACGGGCCAATGGCTGATGCCAGCAAGGCAACCAGCACGGCGGGAATTAAACGCATTGCAAATCTCCGGTGTGTGTGTAAAGAGTGGGGTTCTTCTAGTACCGCGATAAAGCAACTTCACAATCATGATTTGAACTTCATAGTTCAACATTATTGTCACTAAGTAACTCATCTTTGTCCAGAGGAACCGTTTCTAATATCTAAAACAAGTTGAATGACCCTACTTTTGCC
>JBEDHZ010000113.1:0-7112 GCA_041173845.1 Pseudomonadota bacterium | reverse complement strand
TCGACGTCCTCTTTGAGATTTCGTAAGGCTTCCGAGCTAGTGATAATCCAGTCGCAGCCCAGCGCTATCAACTCTGCTAACTCCTGCCGACGCTCCTCATCCAAAATGGGCGAGCCGCGCCGGTATGCCGCTACCTGGTCTACGGTGATCCCCGCCTCTCGTAAGCGGTCGGCAAGCAATTCACGGCCGGTTTCGGCACGAATAATTAGCACTTTCTTACCTGCCAAGGCTGGCAAATCCATTACATCAAGCAAGGTTTCGGAATCGGTGCGCTGAGTATCGATGGGACTTAGTACCGTGGCTGTTTGATCGGTGACTCCATGCTTTGCCAGCGCTTGCCGGCTGCCTTCACCCACCACTGCGGCCACCACTTCCTGCGGCCACTTGGACAAAAAGGCAAACGTTGCATCCACCGCATTCGGGCTGACAAAGGCCACCATGGCATAGTCGGTCAGGCTATTCAGGCAAACTTTGAGCGCCGCAGGATCGGACAGGGGCTGTATGTCCAACAGAGGAAAAACACAGACATCGCGTCCCAGCGCTATCAGCCGCAGGGCTAGTGCTTCCGCCTGCGACTGGGGACGGGTGATAACGATCAGGTTCTTATTCAACCTTGCAAGCAGCAAGAATGGCGCTGGCATCCTGCGCCTCTAGCGCACGGGCAATTTCATGGCCCAACGCTTCGGGCGATGCCGCATCACCGTTAACTTCTGCATGCGCAATGCGCTTGCCATCCGGAGTAGCGACCATGGCACGCAAGCGCATGGCGTTGTGCTCAACGGTGGCGAACGCCGCCAAAGGAATCTGGCAACTTCCACCAAAGCTTTTCGAGAGAGTGCGTTCGGCTCGCACAGCACGTTCAGTGTCAGTGTGATTTAGCGGTGCGAGTAATTCGATTAAGTCTTTGCGCCCCGAAGGTATCTCGATCGCCATAGCGCCCTGCCCAGGTGCCGGGAGACTGTGCTCAGGTTCGATGAAGGAACGGATGCGTTCGGCCATACCCAGACGCTTTAGCCCCGCTGCGGCAAGAATAATGGCGGCGTACTCACCACGATCTAACTTACCCAGACGGGTATCCAGATTGCCACGTAATGGCTGTATGTTCAGCAAAGGAAAACGCGCGGCGATCAGGGCCTGACGGCGCAAACTACTGGTTCCGACTATGGCACCGGCTGGCAAGTCTTCTAGACTACTGTAAGTGTTCGAGACAAAGGCATCGCGCGGGTCTTCGCGCTCCAGAACCGCTGCCAGCTCAAAGCCCTCAGGCAGCTCCATCGGAACATCTTTGAGCGAATGAACGGCCAAATCGGCTTCGCCATTTTGCATAGCGACTTCGAGTTCTTTGACGAACAAGCCCTTACCGCCAACTTTCGACAAGGTGCGGTCAAGAATTTGATCGCCACGCGTTGTCATTCCAAGAATCGTGACCGTACTGTGCGGATATAATTCAAGTAATCGTGCCTGAACAGTTTCAGCTTGCCACATAGCGAGCCTGCTCTCACGTGAGGCAATCACCAGTTTTCCGGAAAACGATGCGTTCAAAGCGGCCTCTCTAGTTCAGGGCCGATGTTGATAGTCGTCGACCCTGTTGGTAATTGGTAATGCTGAAAAATTCGGCGGATTTTATCATGCGCCCCCTGCGTCGCCTTGCCAAAAGACGGAGCGACGATGACTCAAGCTGAAAGCATACCCTTGCCATGGCCACCCCAAAGAAAATTCCGACTCGTTCATCCAAGACTCTGGACAAGGACGCACCCCTCAAAGAAGACATTCGACTACTAGGCCGACTGCTGGGCGATGTGGTTCGTCATCAAGAGGGTGATGCGGTGTATCAGATCGTAGAAACAATCCGGCAAACTGCCGTTCGCTTTCGACGCGAATCCGACCCCGAGGCAGGTGCCGACCTTGACCGTTTACTAAAAAAACTGACACGCGACCAGACTAATTCGGTGGTTCGCGCTTTTTCGTATTTTTCGCACTTGGCGAATATCGCCGAAGACCAACATCACAATCGTCGTCGTCGCTCACACCTACTGGCTGGCTCAGCGGCTCAAGCAGGCAGTATGGCAGCCACACTATCGAAGCTCGATGCGTCAGGCGTCTCTGGTAAAGCCGTGCAAGGATTTTTTACCGATGCGCTAATTTCTCCGGTGTTGACTGCGCATCCAACCGAAGTGCAGCGAAAGAGTATTTTGGATGCCGGTCGCGAGATTGCGCGTTTACTGGCAGCGCGCGATTTGCCATTGCCACCTGCAGAAAAAAATCGTAATACACAACTCTTACACGCTGAAATTGCCAAACTATGGCAGACCCGCATGCTGCGTTATTCAAAGCTTACGGTTGATGATGAAATTGAAAATGCACTCTCGTTTTACCGCATCACCTTCTTGCGTGAATTGCCCGCATTAATGGAAGACATAGAAACTGAATTCGCTGTGCAATATCCACATACTCGCAGCGTGTCGCTACCGCCTTTTGTGCAAATGGGCAGCTGGATCGGTGGTGATCGCGATGGCAATCCGAATGTGAATTCAGACACCATGATCCGCGCCATGTCGCGGCAATCGACCACGATTTTGGATTTTTATTTAGATGAAGTGCACGCGCTGGGAGCGGAGCTATCTATTTCGACCTTATTGGTATCGGTCAGCCCCGAACTTCAGCTTATGGCAGACAACTCGCCGGATCATTCGCCGCATCGTACTGATGAGCCGTATCGACGCGCACTGATCACCATCTACGCGCGTCTGGCTGCTACCGCGCGCAAACTCGGCGTAGTCAATATTTTGCGCCAAGAAGTTGGCGCTATGGATCCTTATCACGACATCCATGAATTTATCGCTGATCTGGATGTAATTGGTGATTCACTACGTGCGAATCATGGCTTACCACTGACGCGTCCTCGATTAAATACACTACGGCGTGCAGCCACTATTTTTGGCTTCCATCTGGCGACGCTCGATATGCGCCAGAGCTCGGATATTCATGAACGCGTGATCAGCGAGTTATTCAAAAAATCCGATGTTTGCCATGACTATGCCGCGCTCACTGAAGAGCAAAAGCTGGCGTTGCTGCAATCCGAACTGAGTCAACCCCGACTGCTGTATTCGCCTTACGTCAATTATTCGGATGAAACGGTGAGTGAATTAGGCGTCATTTCTATGGCGCGCAAAGTTCGTGAGCAATTTGGTTCGCGCGCCATTCAAAATTACATTATTTCGCATACCGAAACCGTCTCTGATCTGCTGGAAGTTTTATTACTGCAAAAAGAAACAGGTCTGCTGCGAGTCGGCTCTGCTGAAACGAAAGCTGTTTCAGAATTGATGGTAATTCCACTCTTTGAAACCATTCCTGATCTTCGCAATGCCGCCGACATCATGAATGGATGGCTATCTACACCGGCGGTACGAGAGCTGGTGCGTCAACAGGGTGAGTTGCAAGAGGTCATGCTCGGCTATTCGGATTCCAATAAAGATGGCGGTTTTCTTACTTCCAACTGGGAGCTGTATAAAGCCGAAGTTGGATTGGTTCACGTGTTCCAAAAACACGGTGTGAAATTACGCCTATTCCACGGCCGCGGCGGCACGGTGGGTCGTGGCGGTGGTCCCAGCCATGAAGCTATCCTCGCGCAGCCAGCAGGAACGGTGAATGGTCAGTTCCGACTGACAGAACAAGGCGAAATCATCGCGTCAAAATTTTCCAATCCTGAGATTGGCCGCCGAAATCTGGAGTTAGTGGTCGCCGCTGTCATGGAAGCCAGCCTCACCCCAGTAAAAGCAGAAGGCAAACATGCAAAACAATTAGCCAGCTTCGAAAACACGATGGAAATTTTGTCGGATAACGCTTATAGGGCGTATCGCCATCTGGTTTACGAAACGCCAGGCTTTACTGATTATTTTTTCTCAGCGACTCCGATTGCCGAGATCGCTGAACTTAACATCGGTTCGCGCCCTGCCTCGCGCAAATCAACTCGCCGCATTGAAGATCTGCGCGCTATTCCTTGGGGTTTCTCTTGGGGGCAATGTCGCTTGCTACTACCCGGCTGGTATGGCTTCGGTAGTGCGGTTCAAAGCTGGCTGTCAGATGAAAGTACGGGACCCAAAACAAAAAAGATAAGCTTGCTACGTGTGATGTTCAAAGAATGGCCGTTTTTTTCGACCTTACTGTCGAACATGGACATGGTGCTTTCAAAAACGGATCTGGCCGTGGCATCGCGTTATGCCAGCCTGGTGAAAGATAAAAAACTTCGTAACAGTATTTTCAAACGCATCTCGCAAGAGCACGAACTCGCCTGCGAATGTTTAGCGTTGATTACTGGCTCCAAGGAGCGTCTGGCGAATAACCCAACACTGGCACGCTCGATTAAAAATCGCTTTGCTTACTTGGATCCGCTGAATCACTTGCAAGTCGAATTAATCAAACGTCACCGAAGCTGGAATGAACAAGGTCGTGAATCGGATATTCGTGTTCATCGCGGCATTCACCTCTCAATCAACGGCGTAGCGGCCGGCTTGAGAAATACCGGCTAAGCTTAAATCAGGATGATTCTACGAATGCGATAGCTCTATTAAGAATGGAAGACTTAACTTCATACTTTATAATCGCAGCCACTTAACGTTCTTGAGACCCTCATGTCAGATCAATTTTCCAAAAAAGACGAAGCCTGGTCGGCACGCTTTTCAGAGCCCGTATCCGATTTGGTCAAGCGCTATACCGCTTCCGTATTTTTTGATTACCGACTCGCTAAGGTCGACATTCAAGGATCGCTCGCCCACGCAGAAATGCTGGCGCATCAGAAAATTATTAGCCAACAAGATTACGCTGAGATTGTGCGTGGTATGACGCAAATCCAATCAGACATTTCAGCCGGCAAATTTGAGTGGTTGCTTGATCTGGAAGATGTGCATCTCAATATTGAAAAACGTTTGACCGAACTGGTTGGCGATGCTGGCAAGCGCCTGCACACTGGCCGTTCACGTAATGATCAAGTCGCAACCGACATTCGGCTCTATCTTCGCTCCGCTATCGATGATATTCACGGCCTGCTGAATAATTTACAGATCGCGCTTTTACAACTTGCCGAGCAACACGCTGGCACCATCATGCCGGGCTTCACCCACATGCAAGTCGCGCAACCAGTGACGTTTGGTCATCACATGCTGGCGTATGTAGAAATGTTCAATCGCGATGCTGAACGCATGATGGACTGCCGCAAGCGCGTTAATCGACTGCCGCTGGGTGCGGCTGCGCTCGCCGGAACCACGTTTCCAATTGATAGACAGCGCGTCGCCAAAACACTAGGCTTTGAGGACATTTGCCACAACTCGTTGGATGCAGTTTCAGATCGCGATTTCGCGATTGAATTTTGCGCCACGTCTGCACTAGTAATGACGCATATTTCACGGCTGTCAGAAGAGTTAGTGATATGGATGAGTCCGCGCGTCGGTTTCATCGATATTGCTGATCGATTCTGCACAGGTTCGTCGATCATGCCTCAGAAAAAAAATCCCGATGTTCCCGAACTCGCTCGCGGCAAAACCGGCCGCGTGAATGGACACTTGGTAGCGTTACTGACGCTAATGAAAGGCCAGCCACTCGCCTACAACAAAGACAATCAAGAAGATAAAGAACCTTTATTTGATACCGTCGATACCGTCATCGATACCTTGCGAATTTTTGCTGACATGGCGACCGGCATTAGCGTCAAACCTGACGCCATGCGGGCAGCGGCTTTGCAAGGCTATGCAACCGCCACCGATCTTGCGGATTACTTAGTTAAAAAAGGGCTGCCTTTCAGGGATGCCCATGAAGCGGTTGCACAGGCTGTCAGAGCCTGCGAGCAACGCTCCTGTGATCTGGTTGATCTATCTATCGCCGAGCTGCGCGAATTCTCCCCGCTAATTAACGAAGATATTTTTAGTGTCCTAACTTTAGAAGGCTCGGTAGCCGCCCGAAATCATCCTGGCGGGACGGCGCCGGCTCAGGTGGTTGAGGCCATTAAGCGGGCTCGCGGTCGACTAAAATAATTTCCTTTCGCCATACCGATACAAATATCGCGGTATTTTAATTTTCAGAACCGCCTCGGGGCAATGTTGTGATAAAACGTCTCCGAGATTAAAAAAAACGAGATCGGTAAAGTTAATTGGTCGCTGTTGCATAGCAGCATTTGTATATCTGCTCAAAAGCGTCTAAATTTTGTTCACGCTTGTTTCAGCCCAGCCTAGTCGTAATTAATCGGGCGTGCTTGCAGCGACGAATCCGTCTGAAAAAAAGAATAAGGGAGACTCTGGTTAATTTTTGGTATGGCTTGCGCCAATTCTTGGCCACGCCATTCCAGATCCGACGATCTCTGACTTGAATCTCCGTATTCGAGATCAAGATCAGCGGTCTTCTTCTATCAGCGCCTTCCTACGCCCCATGAATCTTTCGCGAAAGAAAACTGACTATGTCATCTTTATTGTCCTTCTCCCGATTCATTGACGCAATCAATGAAAAAATCGGACTGGCAATCAGCTGGGCATTGCTGCTTGCTGTACTGATCTGCAGTGGCAATGCGCTAGTCCGCTATATCTTTAACTCCAGCTCGAATGCCTGGCTAGAAATTCAGTGGTATTTGTTTGGTGCCATTTTTCTTTTGGCTTCAGCCTACACACTGAAACGTAACGAGCACGTTCGCATCGACGTAGTGGTAGGTCGATTCTCGAAACGTACGCAAGTGTGGGTCGATGTATTTGGTTTCACTTTCTTTTTGTTGCCAGCCACACTGCTAATTCTTTATTTTGCTATTCCCTTTGCTTATGAGTCGATTCGTAACCAAGAAGTCTCGAGTAACGCCGGTGGCTTAATTATCTGGCCTGCCAAGACGCTTATCCCTCTCGGCTTTTTCTTGCTGACTCTGCAGGGCATATCCGAGCTGATAAAGCGTATTGGGTTTTTGATGGGATTGGTCGACGCCAGCGAATTTGAAAAACAAGCGGCCACACCTGAAGAAGAGATCGAGGCAATCAAAGCCGCGAATCAACTTAACTGATCAAATCGAGGCTTATAAATGATTGAATTTCTAATTGCGAACATGGCGCCGATCATGTTCGGCACCCTCATCATGTTCCTGC
>JBEDHZ010000112.1:0-7516 GCA_041173845.1 Pseudomonadota bacterium | reverse complement strand
TCATCAGCTGCAGAGGATCCGCGTTCGGTCGCACTGTCTTACGGAAGTCGACAATTACTCGAGCAAATTCATGGCTGGCCAACGACGGCCACACCCATTCAAGAAATTCACATCTCACGTCGCGGTAGTTTTGGCCGCACATTAATCGAAGCGGCTGAATATAAGCTGCCCGCACTTGGCTATGTTTGCCGCTACGGTGATGTGGTACGCGCTCTGGCTGATGGCTTATCTCACTCTGAATTCCATCAACTCAGACCGTCTCGCATTGCAAGCATCAATGAAGATAGCGAGCACGTATCGATAGAGCTATCCGATGGTCAGACCCTCACTGCAAAGCTTGCGATACAAGCTGAGGGCGGTGTCTTTGGTGAACAAGCGCCACGAGCCAAGCACCGCGATTATCAGCAATGCGCCATCGTCGCTAGAGTAGAAACGAGCTCGCCATTACCTGATCGGGCATTTGAACGATTCACCGAAGAAGGCCCTCTAGCATTGCTACCGCAAGCAGGCGGCTATGCCTTGGTCTGGTGTGTGCGTCCCGAGCATAGTGAACAGTTGATTTCACTCTCCGATGAAGCATTTCTTCAGGCACTACAACACGCCTTTGGGCAACGCGTGGGGCGCTTCATCAGCGTCGGATCACGATCCACCTACCCACTCGGCTTAAATGCTCAGACAATCAACACCGCGCGAACACTTGCAATTGGTAATGCAGCGCAGACGTTGCATCCTGTTGCAGGGCAAGGACTGAATCTAGGATTACGAGATGCTGCTGTGCTGGCTGATTTATTAGCGAAAGAAATGTCGTCGGTGGCTTTCACGGCATTCGAACAAAAGCGTCAAGCTGACCGCAACACAACCATACGCATAACCGATTGGATGGCACGCGTGTTCGCCAGTGCGCCCGATCAATCGCTGACACAAACGATGCTGGGTATGTCGTTGGGATTCATTGATGTCACACCGAGCGCAAAACGCTGGTTGGCTTCGCACATGATGTTTGGGTTGCGATAAAAATCGCATTAAGGCGGCGATACCTGATGAGATTACTGAATCTGAATTTTTGCCGCTTGAATGACTTGCCGAAATGAAGGCGTAATGCTCGCCCAATCCACGATATCAATCTTGAACGGCAAGGCTGATTCTTGAAATGCTTCTTTCATATCTGCAGTGAGTGCAATGCTCAGGGGCATATCGCCGATGATGGCAAGATCAAGATCTGAAAATTCCTTGGCTGTCCATTTTGCCCGCGACCCGAAAGCCCAGACTTCGCGATCAGGTACATAACGTTGCAGAATCTCTCGAACAATTTGCCAGTTCTCAGGACTGATATCAATGAGAGGCTGGGCAACCATGCCGTTATTGATTCCGCTCTTGGAGTTGTTTCAAGAGGTGGCGTGCCTCTTCTAAAAAAGCGGGGATGCTCTGCACAACCTCAATCGCTATTTCTTCATCGTAGGTGTGGCTAGTCTTGCTGCGCATCTCACGATAGATTTTCCACGCCGACCAGTCACCCAATAGCAATCCTTGTTCGTTGGCGGAGCGAATAAGATCAGCAAAGGCCATCGCATCGAACTGCTCTGGAGTCGGAGACACCGCTTCAAGATGACGTTTCAACATCTTGTGACTGATTTCATAGCTAAACTCAAATCGCTGAATCAGACCATCCCGAATCTGCGTGTCCGTGATGTCTTTCTCATAGCGAGCAAGCCCCTCAGTGAGTCGACTCACCGCGTTTTCTAACGGAGCTAAGTTTAGCTTGTCGCTCATTGATTAAGGCTAGTGGCTAATGAGGTTTGTACTGTTACTCCACAGCCTTAACCATGTCTTCAATCACCTTCTTCGCATCACCAAACACCATCATGGTTTTATCCATGTAGAACAACTCGTTATCGAGGCCTGCATAACCTGAAGCCATCGAACGTTTGTTCACAATCACCATCTTAGCTTTGTAGGCTTCCAGAATCGGCATACCAGCGATAGGAGAATTCGGATCTTTAGCTGCTGGGTTAACTACGTCGTTCGCGCCTAATACGAGCACCACATCAGCCTGACCAAATTCACCATTGATGTCTTCCATTTCAAAGACCTGATCGTAAGGCACTTCGGCTTCAGCCAACAGAACATTCATGTGACCGGGCATACGACCGGCGACAGGATGAATCGCGAATTTGACGGTTACACCACGATGCGACAATTTTTCGCTCAGTTCCATCAACGCGTGCTGCGCACGCGCGACTGCTAAACCATAACCGGGAACGATAATGACTGTCTCGGCGTTACTCATCACGAATGCGGCATCATCCGCCGAACCCGACCGAACATTGCGTTGTTGTTGAGCACCAGCCACTGCATCGCCAGCCTCACCGCCGAAGCCACCTAAAATCACGCTAACGAATGAGCGGTTCATCGCGGCACACATGATGTACGACAAAATCGCGCCTGACGAACCCACCAACGAGCCAGCAATAATCAGCATCGAGTTGTTGAGCGAAAAACCAATGCCGGCTGCAGCCCAACCCGAGTAGCTGTTCAGCATAGAGACCACTACCGGCATATCTGCACCGCCGATAGGAATGATGATCAGCACGCCCAGAATGAAAGCAATGACGGTCATCACGATGAACGGTGTCCATGCTGCTTCTACACCTGGATCAGCAACGAACATCAAGCCCGCACCGACCATCACAATAGCCATCACCAAATTAAACAGATGCTGCCCGGGGAAAACCACCGGCGCACCTTGAAACAAACGGAATTTATATTTGCCAGCGAGTTTGCCAAACGCGATCACAGAACCCGAGAAAGTAATCGCGCCAACAAAGGTACCGATAAACAGTTCAATACGATTACCAAACGGAATAGGTTCACCGCGCGCGGCAATTGCAAAGGCCCAAGGCTCAGATACTGCGGCAACAGCAATACACACGGCAGCCAAACCAATCAGTGAGTGCATAGCGGCGACCAACTCAGGCATCTTGGTCATTTCAACGCGCTTAGCGAGTAAGGTACCAATGCCGCCGCCAACCACAACTCCCAGTGCCAGCAAACCATAACCGAGGTTGGTTCCTGCGGTCGCTTCCGATTTCAGTTTCACGATCAGCGCAACGGTCGTCAAGGCAGCGATCGCCATGCCGGTCATACCAAAGGCATTACCGCGGCGCGCCGTTGCAGGATGAGAGAGACCTTTCAACGCCTGGATAAAACACACAGACGCCAACAGATACAACAAAGTAACCAGATTCATGCTCATGATTAAGCCTCTTCCTTCTTCTTGGCCTTAGGCTCTTTTTTCTTGAACATTTCCAGCATGCGCTGGGTGACCAAAAAACCACCAAAGACATTCACCGCAGCTAATGCGACCGCTAAGGTGCCCATAAACTGTCCGACCGGTCCTTCGGTCAACGCAGCAGCCAACATGGCACCCACGATGATGATGGCGGAGATCGCATTCGTCACCGCCATCAGTGGCGTGTGCAGTGCTGGGGTAACAGTCCAGACCACGTGATAGCCGACGTAAATTGCCAGCACAAAAATGATCAGGTTGATGATGGTATGACTGACTTCCATGATGTCCTCTGGTTGTAGACAGTAGGCGCCTTCGAAACTACGGAGAAGGCATTATTTTTTAAGGCCAGTGATTCGATTTTTGTCGTTTACGAACACAATCTTTGGCTGATACTCGGCTACCTCAGCATCGCTCATAGGCGCATAGGTACAGATAATGAGTAAGTCACCTAACTGTGCTAAGCGTGCTGCCGCACCATTGAGAGAAATCTCACCACTACCGCGCTTCCCTACAATGGCATAGGTAGAAAAGCGCTCACCGTTGTTAATGTTGTACAGCTCTATTTTTTCAAACTCGCGGATATCAGCCGCCTCAAGCAAATCTTGATCAATGCCGCAGGAACCTTCGTAATTCAGATCACATTGCGTCACCGTCGCGCGATGTATTTTCGCGCGCAACATAATTCGCTGCATTAAATCTCCTAAGCCTTACGAACGACTTCACCACCTGAGCACATCAGAGTCGCAGCGACGATCTCATCACTGGTATCGATATGCAACGCGCCTTCTGGATTGATGATGAGCTTGAGAAAATCCAAGACATTGCGTGAATACAGGGCCGACGCATCCGCACCACACAAAGCAGGAATGTTAGCTTCACCAATAATGGTTACACCGTGCTTGATGACTGTCTTACCCAATTCAGAGAGAGGGCAATTTCCGCCTTGCTCTACCGCCATATCAACAATCACCGATCCTGGCTTCATTGATTTAACCGTCTCCTCGCTAATTAATATCGGTGCCTTACGACCCGGTATCAACGCGGTGGTGATAATGATGTCAGCCTGCTTGGCACGCTCATGCACTAATGCGGCCTGACGTTTCATCCAGGCTTCTGGCATGGGGCGGGCATAACCACCTACACCCTTCGCGATCTCTTGCTCTTCTTCAGTTTCGAAAGGCACATCAATAAATTTTGCGCCCAGTGATTCGACTTGCTCTTTCACTGGAGGACGGACATCCGATGCCTCAATCACTGCACCCATACGTTTAGCCGTAGCTATCGCTTGCAAACCGGCGACACCTACACCCATAATCAACACACGAGCCGCTTTCACGGTACCCGCAGCAGTCATCAGCATAGGCATAAATCGCTGATAAGCATTCGCCGCCATCAGAACAGCCTTGTAACCGGCAATATTCGCTTGAGAAGAGAGTACATCCAGCGATTGAGCACGCGTGATACGGGGCGCGGCCTCGAGAGCAAACGCGCTTATGCCCGAAGCGGCCATCGCCGCGTTGTTATCTGCATCAAAGGGATTGAGCATGCCGACTAGCACGCTGCCAGATTTCATAGCCTTACGCTCATCTGCAGAAGGGGCTCGAACCTTCAGAACCAAATCAGCACCTAAAGCTTGGTCTGCAGAGCCGATCTCTGCTCCTGCTGCTGCAAATGCTTCATCCGTAATGCTGGCTGCAACGCCTGCGCCAGATTGCACCACCACTTGGTGCTTGGCGGCGATCAGCTTTTTAACTGTTTCGGGTGTCGCGGCAACTCGCGTCTCACCCGGCCGCGTCTCGGCGGGAATGCCGATTTTCATGGGGATCTCCCAAAAAGAAAGCCAGAATCTTACACGCAATTTCAAAAATGGAACAACCGTTCTATTTTAGGGCGCCCTATCTAGGAGGGATTTGTAGGTATTCGGAAAAATTCTTATAAATACATTTCCGATTCGCCAACAAGCCTAGCATTCCGCACTCTCACTGCTGAGCCAAACGCTACTTACTATCGATCTGGTATTGCTCAGCTTCGCAAACTTGCTGAATAGCTCAGACTAAGGCTGCGGGTAAAATGCCGTCACTTCAAAGGAAACCATGTCAACTATCTGGAAACCCTCTGTGACCGTGGCAGCCATTATTGAGCGCGACGGCAAATTTTTACTGGTCGAAGAAGAAACCAGTGACGGCATACGCTTCAATCAACCGGCCGGGCACCTCGACCCGAATGAATCGCTGATCGACGCGGTGAGCCGTGAAGCGCTAGAAGAAACCAGCTTCGACTTCACGCCCGAGGCATTAGTCGGCGTGTATATGTCGCGCTATGTCTCAAGCCGCACGAAAGAAGAAGTGACTTACTTGCGATTTGCATTTACCGGCAGCTTAGGCGCGCAACATGACCAACCACTCGACGAAGGCATTATCCGCACCGTCTGGATGTCGCGTAATGAACTACTCGCCTGCCAAGAAGCGCACCGCAGCCCCTTGGTACTGCAATGCGTCGATGACTACATACAAGGTAAACGCTGTCCTTTGTCACTTATTTATACCCATCCCAGCGTGAGTAATCCTAGTTATGCCTAAGCGCGTTGTTTTGGGAATGTCCGGTGGCGTTGATTCGTCGGTTGCTGCGTGGCTGCTCAAACAACAAGGCTATGAGGTTATCGGCCTCTTCATGAAAAACTGGGAAGACGATGACAACGATGAATACTGTTCAACCCGCCAAGACTGGATAGACGCTGTTAGCGTCGCTGATGTTTTGGGCGTCGATATTGAAGCCGTTAATTTCGCCTCTGAATACAAAGATCGCGTATTCGCTGAATTTTTACGTGAGTACGAAGCGGGCCGCACTCCGAATCCTGATGTGCTGTGTAATGCCGAAATTAAATTCAAAGCCTTTCTCGATCACGCGATGACACTGGGCGCTGACCTGATCGCTACCGGTCACTATGCACGCGTCCGTGAAAATAATGGGCAATTTGAATTACTGAAAGCGGTCGACGCTAGCAAAGATCAAAGTTATTTTTTACATCGCTTAAATCAAGCACAGCTTTCCCATACGCTATTTCCATTAGGCGAGTTACATAAAACTGAAATACGAAAAATCGCCGATCAACTCGGTTTACCCAACGCGAGTAAAAAAGATTCCACTGGCATTTGCTTTATTGGCGAGCGTCCGTTTCGCGAATTTTTAAATCGCTATCTGTCATTCAAACCCGGTCCGATGATGACGCCTGAAGGTGAAATTATGGGCGAACATGTCGGCCTGTCTTTTTACACCTTAGGTCAACGTAAGGGCATAGGCTTAGGCGGCAGCAAAAAACATCGTGATGACGATGGCAATCATGAAGCCTGGTATGTCGCGCGCAAAGATGTAGCTAACAATACGCTGTATGTCGTACAAGGCCATGATCATCCCTGGCTGTTGTCGCATACGCTGGCTGCTGATCAGGTGAGCTGGGTCAGTGGTCAAGCACCTGCTGAAACTCAACTCAGTGCCAAGACTCGCTACCGTCAACAAGCTATGAACTGTCAGCACCGTACATTACCCGACGACCGTTTTAGTCTTCAGTTCGAGCAAGCACAATGGGCCGTCACTCCCGGACAATCAGCCGTTTTATATGATGGTGATGTCTGTCTCGGTGGCGGCATTATTGATACGGGCTCCACGATCACAAACTAACACTCATCGTCAAACCGACGACTCAATAAAAAACAGAGCACCAAGGCTCTGTTTTTTTTATCACTGAACTATCACTCAATTTAGGCGACGGGTACGGTCTGGTACGGTCTCTTTAAACGAAGGCCGTTCAGATAATTTATCGAACAACCGCGCCAAATTAGTATGATCGTCGCGCCAATTAATTTCAGGAAAACGAAACGCCAGCCATCCCAAGGCACTACCAACGGCCACATCAGCGAGCGATAAATGACTGCCTGCGCAAAACGGAGCATCGCCCAGAGCCATCGCCATAGAATTCAGTCCATTGCGAATCTTGCCCAGCTGACGATCTACCCAGGGATCACTTTGCTTTTCAACCGGGCGCTGAGTGCGCTCGATTCGCACCATGATGCCTGCATCTAGTACGCCATCTGCCAAAGCTTCCCAGCATTTGATGCTAGCTCGCTCACGACCAGCGCTAGGAATCAGTTTGCCCACTGGCGACATGGTATCCAGATATTCAACGATGACTCGCGAATCAAACATGGCTCCACCATCTTCCATAACCAA
>JBEDHZ010000111.1:0-7230 GCA_041173845.1 Pseudomonadota bacterium | reverse complement strand
AGACTGGAGTGGTCTGAATCCTCGGCTGCAATTAGATAATTTAATTATTTATAACCAGCAAGGCGAGCGCGCACTAATTTTGCCTAGTGTTTCTGCCACAGTTTCGTGGTGGTCAGCAGTTACTGCGCAACTTAGGTTAGATCAATTGGAAATACTTCGCCCCGATTTGGAAATCGAGCGAAATAAAGAAGGAAAAATTTTCGTTGGCGGCATCACTGTTGACGTTGAAAAACAAGGACAAGGCAGTGGGCTAGATTGGTTATTAGCTCAGCATCAAATTGTTATTCGAGATGGTTGGATACGCTGGCGCGATGCCTTAAGAGAGGCGCCAGATCTCACCTTGAGTCGTGTGAATTTCGTACTTCAAAATCAATGGCTTACTCATCGTGCCGTACTTAATGCGACACCCCCTGAAGAGTTGGCAGCTCCGATCGATGTCAGGGCTGAATTCAAACATCCTGCCTTTGCGGCACATGCATCGGATGTCAATCAATGGGTGGGTGAGTTATTTGTAGATTGGCGTAATACGAATCTTGAGGCTTGGAAGCCTTACGTTACGTGGCCCTACAAAGTAGCTGGTGGCACAGGTGCTATTCGCTCATGGCTGCGAATTGATCATCGCGTAATCGTCAATGTAACAGCAGATCTTGATCTGGAAAATATTTCAGTCCAATTGAGTGATGAGCTTGATCCACTTAAGTTGGTGGCGGTCAGCGGTCGAGTATCAGCGGGTGAAGTGGCGTCTGGATTAAAACAAAAAATATTATCTTTTGGCGCTCATGGACATGCGATTACCTTATCGAATTTTTCGTTGCGTACTGATCAGGGGCAGGTCCTGCCTTCAACTACAGCCCATCATTTTTATACTGCCTCGCGTGATGGTCGCGATGAACATCATGAATTACAAATTACTGAATTGGATCTGGAAGCCTTATCGCGTTTAGCTGGCCATTTGCCATTGTCCTTAACTGAGCGTCAGATGCTGGCAGATTTCGCACCGCGTGGACAGCTGCATGATTTTCTTGCTAGCTGGGATGGCAATCTTCCTGGTGCAGGAAAATATCGATTGAGTGGAAAATTTGCAGGTTTAGCATTGCGACCGCAATCTGAACGAGTAGCGGCGCCAAATGTAGAAGCACGCAGTGCCGTGCCAGGTTTTGAAGGGCTCTCAGGTGAAATCGATGCAACGCAGGATGGCGGTACCGCCAAGCTAAGTGGTAAAGGCGTCGTTTTTTACGTGTCAGATATTTTGAATACTCCTACCTTGTCGTTCGAAGAGTTGGTATTGGATGCTAATTGGTCCCTGCGGGAACGTAATCGTTTGATGATGAAAATTGCGAACATGCATTTCATCCAGAAAGGTTTAAAAGGCTCGCTTGAAGGCTCGCATTATTTACCGTTGCCGTTTGATAAAAATAAGCTGGGTGAAATTGATATGCAGCTGCATATCCCCACCTTGGAGGTGACCCGAGTCGGCGGATTTTTACCGGCAGGTATACCTCAGCTAACGCGCGATTGGATTAGTCGTGCGCTACTAGATGGTCATGCCCAAGATGTGCAGCTAGCTGTTAAGGGTGAGTTAGATAAATTTCCATTTCAGTCTAAGCGGCCAGGTGAAAAATCGACAGGCATTTTCAAAATCAATGCGCGTATTAATGACGCGACGTTAAATCCTGCGCCATTTGAATTCGCACAAGATAAACGAACGCCACTCTGGACTCCTATTGAAAATATTAAAGGGTCGCTCGCATTAGACCAAGCCCGTATACAAGTTCACGCCGATAGCGCTCGCATAGCAGGCCTACAAATTTCAGCTGTTGATGCCGTTATTCCTGATTACGTGTCACCGCGTGCTGTTTTGGATTTGAGTGGAACGGCGAATGGCTCACTCCAGTCTATGGTAAATGTTGTTAACACCACGCCCATTTCTGGTTGGATCGATAGTATTACTGAAGAGACGAGAGCGACAGGCAATGCGCGAGTGGCTTTGCAAATGCAAATACCATTGACGGCAGGTATACAGCCGACTGTTCAGGGTAATGTTCGGTTTCAAGGTAATGAAGTTCAGCTATGGCGTTCCTTGCCCAGCATCCAAAACACCAGTGGAGAATTATCATTTTCTGATCATGGTTTTCAGATCAATGGAGTCCAGGGCGGATTCTTAGGTGGGAATGTTTTGATCAATGGAGGCACACAGAAAGACGGCACAGTACAAACCCGATTAGATGGCTCAGTGACAGTGGATGGTATAGCGCGCAGTTTAAATATACCCAGCGTACGCAAGCTGACTAAAAAAATATCGGGTAGTACGCGTTACTCTGCACTATTACGAATAAAAAATCAGCGTCCAGAGTTGACCATCGATTCATCGTTGGTTGGTGTAGTGTTAGATCTTCCGGCGCCACTCATTAAAAATATGGGCGATGCTTTGCCATTACGTTTTGCATTGTCGCCACTGAACTCGCCTGATCCCACGGTCCAGCAAGAAGAAATAAAAATCAATTTAGGTAAAAGCATGTCGGCACGTTATGTGCGTCAGCGAATAAATGCGCGCAATGCACCCTGGAAGCTTGCCCGCGGAGGTATTGGCGTCAACTTGCCGCCACCGCAACCAGAAAGTGGCGTGGGTATCAATATTAATTTGCCGTCAGTCGATATTGATGCTTGGCGTTCGACTATTACGCTTTTAACGAACGATCAAACAAGTGGTGCTGAGAGCAGCGCTGGCTCTATGGATTACAACAGTTTTGTTTCACCTGACATGATTGGTATTCGTAGTAATGAATTGATATTGGCGAATCGGATTCTCACTAATGCCGTATTAGGCGCATCACGTCAACGTGATGGCTGGCAATTTAATATCCATTCCGATCAGGCGAACGGACATGCTAGTTGGGATGACCCTTGGTTTGAGCGCGGCGCTGGAAAATTCACGGCTAATTTCACGTCATTGATTATTCCTCAGTCGGATGCGTCTGAAGTGACTGAGCTATTGAGCGGCAAAAAAACCTCGCGTGAATTACCGGGCCTCGATGTGGTGGCCGATAATTTTCAGCTCAGAGGTATGTCGCTAGGTCGGCTTGAGTTAAGCGCAACTAATGCAGGCCTGGGACCTGGCAGAGAGTGGCGTATTAGTAAGCTCGTCATCGTCAATCCTGATGCCACATTGCGTGCCACGGGTAAGTGGCAAGTCTTTGCAACAGATAGTCTCTCGACGATGATGTATGAAATGGAGATTAATGATGCAGGGCGCATGCTGGATCGTATTGGATTTGAAAAAACCCTGCGCGGCGGTAAAGGTCGTATTGAGGGCGAAGTAAGCTGGAAAGGATCGCCTGATGCCTTTGATTTCCCTTCTCTGAGCGGTAACCTAAGTCTTAAGATTGCATCCGGTCAGTTTCTCAAAGCAGATCCCGGAGTAGCTAAGCTACTCAATGTGATGAGCTTGCAATCATTGCCGCGTCGCTTGACCTTAGATTTCCGTGATATTTTTTCCGACGGTTTTGCATTCGATAGCATGGCCAGCACCGCCGTTATCGCGCGTGGCGTATTAAAAACAGATACGTTCAAGATGCGTGGTGTGAACGCAGTGGTGTTGATGGATGGCACCGTTGATTTAAATGATGAAACGCAAAATTTAAATGTCGTGGTGATTCCAGAACTAAATGCCGGTGGTGCATCGGTAGTTTATGGGTTAGCGGTCAATCCAGTGATTGGTTTGGGATCATTTTTAGCGCAGTTATTTTTGCGTAGTCCGTTGTCACAAGCATTAACGCAGGAATATCAGGTCACAGGACCATGGAAAGATCCCGCTGTTAAGAAAGCGACTTCTAAACGTAAGCTGCCTGCCATCGAAGCCGAGAAGCCTGCTCAGCAATAACAAATGATTATGCAAACCATACTTAAAGTCGCTGCCATACAAATGGTGTCTACCCCCGAGCCAGCAGAAAACAAACATACTGCGGCTCGATATATTCGTGAGGCAGCGCAGCAGGGGGCAACGTTGGTCTTGCTACCTGAGTACTGGGCTATCCTCGGTCGACACGATACCGACAAGCTAGCGCATGCTGAAGTACTGGGTAACGGGCCATTACAAGAATTCATGTCGATGATGGCGCGTGAGTGCGGTATCTGGCTAATCGGCGGCACTATTCCTCTGGTATCTGATGAAGAAGGCAAAGTTCGTAATACGCTATTAGCGTATGGTCCCGATGGACAACTCGCTACGCATTACGACAAAATTCATTTGTTTGGTTTTTCTCGCGGCACAGAAGCCTTTGATGAGTCGCGCACTATTGTTGCAGGCGATGACGTTGCGGTGCTGCAGACATCCCAATTGAGGGTGGGACTCTCTATTTGCTACGACCTGCGTTTTCCTGAACTGTATCGGGCCATGGGATTGTGTGATCTGTTGGTCGTGCCCGCAGCTTTTACCTATACGACAGGTCAGGCTCATTGGGAAATTTTACTCAGGGCACGCGCGATCGAAAACCAATGTTTTGTATTGGCCGCGGCCCAAGGTGGCAAGCATGAGACCGGCCGCCGCACCTGGGGTCACAGCATGTTAGTAGATCCTTGGGGTGAGATTCTTATCCAAAAGCCTGAAGGTGAAGGTGTGGTGTTGGGAGAGCTGGATCTGGCCCAACTCGCCAGCGTGCGAGCCAGTTTGCCAGCCCTGCAACATCGTCGTCTGTAATTATTTTGGCAGCACTTTCCAGTAGTCTGACTGGAACCTCACTAATCCCCGATTTTTCTCAGGTTTTGAGCACGGCGCACAGCGCAAATCAAGCCTATCCAGTATCATCGGGGTTCTGTCCTTACGCTCTATCAAGCCAAACTATCCTATGAAGCTAATTGAACCTAACCTCGCTACTCACCAAGCGGCTCGTGACATCCTGCTTACGCCTAATGGACTCGATGAAGGTCATTTATTGAAAGTACTCGGATCGATATTCACCCACCGCGTTGATTATGCTGATTTGTATTTTCAATTTACGCGCAGCGAGAGTTGGAGTCTGGAAGAGAGCATCGTAAAAACAGGTAGTTTTTCGATTGATCAAGGCGTAGGTGTCCGAGCAGTTTCAGGTGACCGCACAGCGTTTTCCTATTCAGACGAAATTTCAGAAACAGCGCTACTTGATGCTGCAGCAGCGACCCGAACGATTGCGCGTCAAGGTGCCGGAAAAATTAAAGTCGCCTCGCGTGTCAAACCTGCAGGTGCACGTTCGCTGTATCTACCTAAAGATCCGTTTGTCTCGCTCGATGCAACCGCTAAAGTTCAGCTGCTGGAAAAAATTGAACGTATCGCACGCGCTAAAGACCCGCGCATCGTTCAGGTCATGGCTGGATTGGCGGGCGAACAAGACGTTGTTTTAGTCGTGCGTAGTGATGGTGTTATCGCTGCAGACATTCGTCCTTTAGTACGTTTGTCATTGACCGTGATCGCAGAACAGAATGGTCGTCGTGAAGTAGGTACATCTGGTGGCGGTGGTCGTTATGATTTTTCATATTTTTCAGACGAGTTGATTGAAAAATATGCCAGTGAGGCAGTCAATTCTGCATTGGTTAATCTCGATTCTCGCCCCGCACCTGCTGGCCCAATGACTGTTGTACTCGGCCCAGGCTGGCCCGGTGTGTTGTTGCACGAAGCTATCGGTCATGGTCTAGAGGGTGATTTCAATCGCAAGGGTTCCAGTGCGTTTTCAGGTCGTATCGGTGAACGTGTGGCTGCGCGCGGCGTAACCGTAGTTGATGACGGAACGATTAAAGATCGTCGTGGCTCGTTGAATGTGGATGATGAAGGTAACGCCACACAATGCACGACATTGATTGAAGACGGTATCTTACGCGCCTACATACAAGACACATTGAATGCGCGCTTAATGAAAATGACACCGACCGGTAATGGTCGTCGTGAGTCGTATGCGCACCTGCCTATGCCGCGCATGACCAACACCTACATGCTGGCTGGCGATCGTGATCCGGGCGAGATACTCGAGTCCGTTAAAAATGGTTTGTATGCCGTGAATTTTGGTGGTGGTCAGGTCGATATTACGAACGGAAAATTTGTATTCTCGGCCAGCGAAGCGTGGATGATCGAAGATGGCAAGTTATCTTATCCAGTTAAAGGCGCGACCCTGATTGGTAACGGTCCGGACGTTCTGAACCGTGTTTCCATGATTGGTAACGACATGCGTCTGGACTCAGGTGTTGGTACCTGCGGCAAAGATGGTCAGAGCGTGCCGGTCGGCGTGGGTCAGCCTACTTTGCGCATTGAAGACTTAACTGTTGGTGGTACCGCCTGATTTCAGGCGGTTTCATCCCCGGTGAAACGACCAACGGCGATGAATAAAAGTTACTGATTAAATAACAAGGCTTGCCAAGTACTGGGATTTGTAGCACCATCACATTTCCGATTGGCCCTGCCGATGAAACAAAATGTTCAAACTGAGTTTTTTCTTTGATTTTTACTTTAGCTACCCCAGCCAGTCGGCGGTGGAGAAGCGGTAAGTTCATTGACAAGCGCAGCGAACCGAATCTTTTAAAACCGCCAGGAATGGCGGTTTTTGTTTTTAAGCGAATTATTCCTGGAGAGACCATGCCACGTACCGACGACTTAAGGATTAGAGAATTGAAGGAACTGACGCCGCCGTCGCATCTGATCCGGGAACTTCCTTGTTCAGAAAAAATTGCCACCGTAACGGCTAATGCACGTACAGCGCTGCATCGCATACTGCACGGTCAAGACGACCGTTTATTGGTAGTGATTGGCCCGTGTTCGATTCACGACACGAAAGCAGCGATGGAATATGCGCATCGCCTGGTCGTTGAAAGAGAGCGCTTAAAAGACGATTTAGAAATTGTGATGCGCGTGTATTTTGAAAAACCGCGCACCACCGTGGGTTGGAAAGGATTGATTAACGATCCTCATCTCGACGGTAGTTTTCAAATTAACGATGGTTTGCGCATCGCGCGTGAGCTACTCATGAACATCAACGAATTGGGTTTGCCAGCGGGTAGTGAATTCCTCGACGTGATCAGCCCGCAATACATTGCCGATCTCATTAGCTGGGGCGCTATCGGTGCTCGTACTACTGAATCCCAAGTACATCGTGAACTGGCTTCGGGATTGTCGTGCCCAGTGGGATTTAAGAATGGAACCGATGGCAATATAAAAATCGCCGTTGATGCCATCAAAGCCGCATCGCAGCCGCATCATTTTTTATCAGT
>JBEDHZ010000110.1:0-7294 GCA_041173845.1 Pseudomonadota bacterium | reverse complement strand
ACCGAAGTTCATTTTTGGGCTGACGAAGAAATTTTCACCCATGTTGAGTATCACTACGACATTCTTGCCAAGCGCATACGCGAACTATCGTTTTTGAATAATGGCGTACACATCAAGCTGACAGATCAGCGGACTGGCAAAGAAGAAAGCTTTGCTTTTGAGGGCGGCACTCGCGGTTTTGTTGAATACATCAATAAAAATAAAACAGTATTGCATCCGAATGTGTTTCAGGCGACTGGCGAGCGTATGTCGGAACACAACACGCAGATATCGGTCGACGTATCCATGCAATGGAATGATGCGTTTAATGAGCAGGTGTTGTGCTTCACTAATAATATTCCGCAACGTGATGGTGGTACCCATTTGACAGGCTTGCGCGCAGCGATGACGCGCGTCATTAACAAATACATTGATGAGCACGAGTTCGCAAAAAAAGCGAAAGTCGAAATTGCCAGTGATGACATGCGCGAAGGTTTGACCTGCGTGTTATCGGTCAAGGTGCCTGAGCCAAAATTCAGCTCGCAAACGAAAGACAAACTCGTTTCATCCGAAGTGCGCGGTCCGGTAGAAGAAGTGGTTGCAAAGACACTGACTGATTATTTGGCGGAGCGTCCACATGATGCAAAAATTATTTGCGGAAAAATTGTTGAAGCAGCGCGTGCGCGCGAGGCTGCCCGCAAGGCGCGCGAATTAACGCGTCGTAAAGGCATCATGGATGGTTTAGGTTTGTCTGCCAAGCTGGCGGACTGCCAAGAAAAAGACCCAGCGCTGTGCGAGTTATATATTGTCGAGGGTGACTCAGCGGGAGGTTCGGCTAAGCAGGGTCGCGACAGAAAATTTCAAGCCATTCTTCCTTTGCGCGGCAAGGTGTTGAATGTTGAGAAGGCGCGTTTTGAAAAAATGCTTTCTTCCGAACAGATCACTACCTTAATAGCGACTCTGGGCACCTCGATTGGCGCTGACGAATTCAATATCGATAAATTGCGCTATCACCGCATTATCATCATGACCGATGCAGACGTCGACGGCGCACACATTCGTACGCTGCTGTTGACCTTGCTGTATCGCCAAATGCCGCTACTAGTCGAGCGTGGCCATGTGTATATCGCGCAGCCACCGTTGTATAAAGTAAAGCATGGCAAAGATGAGCGCTACTTGAAAGATGATTTAGAAGAAGCGAGCTACATGATGCAAATTGCGCTCAATGATGCGGTGCTAGTGCCTTCTGAAAATGCTGCGGTAATTGCCGGTGATGCTTTAGCTGAATTAGTTCGTAAGTACAACACAGCGAACGCCATCATTATGCGCCTCTCGCGCGTAATCGATGATGCGGCTTTGTCAGCGATCATGACCGGCGTAACACTCGATCTCGATACGGCAGATTCAGCTACTACATCCGCCGACTCGTTGGCTGCGGCGATTAACGATCCGGCCGTGACGGTGACAGCAACTAGCGATGAATTATCTGCCCGCCGCAGCTTGCGGATTGCGCGTCGTCATCACGGCAATTTAAAAATCAGCGTGATCGATGCCGAGTTTGTGCGTAGTGCGGATTATGGTTTGCTAGCGGAAGCTGCTGCAACGTTCAAAGGTTTGATCGGACCGGGTGCGTTGGTGCGTCGTGGGACGGGCGAAAAAATACGTGAATCGGCCATCATCGATTTCCATCATGCAATGGCGTGGTTGCGTGACGAGGCTGAGCGTGGGGTTACCAAGCAGCGCTACAAAGGTTTGGGTGAAATGAATCCCGAGCAGTTGTGGGAGACCACCATGGATCCAACCGTGCGCCGTTTGCTGAGAGTCCAGATTGAAGATGCGATCGCGGCCGACCAAATCTTCACCACGCTGATGGGCGACGACGTCGAGCCACGGCGAGCATTTATTGAGATGAACGCACTGGCAGCAGGCAATATCGACGTTTAATCCGCATCATCTTTGACTAAAAGTCATAAGTGAATCAACCGAACGATAGACTTATTGATTTTTAGTGTGAATATACTCCCACCAGATCCTTAATCTGGCTGGGCATGGCTATTCAGGCAATTCTTTTTGACGCTTACGGCACGCTCTTCGATGTGTATTCGATGGGCGTGCTGGCAGAGCGACTTTTCCCCGGACGCGGAAGCGCCCTGGCGGATCTCTGGCGAGACAAGCAAATTGAATACACCCGCTTGCGCACGCTCTCCAATACCTACAAGCCCTTTTGGGAAGTCACGCAGGATGCGCTGATTTTCTCTTGTCGCAAGCTAGGCCTTGATCTAACGCTCGATGCGCAAAATCAGCTCATGGGTCAATACGCCAAGTTGTCGGCGTTTCCCGAATGCCTTGAAGTGCTAACGCGCTTGCGCGAGGGTGGGATGAAGCTAGCCATACTTTCGAATGGCAATCCCGACATGCTCGAAGCGGCGGTTCACGCTGCAGGGTTGGATGATTTGCTGAATGCCGTTTTGTCGGTGCATCTGGTAAAAAAATTCAAGACGGCACCTGAAGCGTATCAACTTGGACCAGACACCTTCGGTTTGGCAGCGCGAGACATGTTGTTTGTGTCGAGTAATGCCTGGGATATATGCGGCGCGGCTTGGTTTGGTTATCCAACTTTTTGGGTGAATCGCGCCAACGCACCGATGGAAGAATTAGGCATCACACCGAAAGGCAGCGGAACATCGCTGAATGATTTGTTGAATTTTGTTGGCGCTGGTTAGTCGAAGACAGCGCATTTTTATTATTACTATTAACGCAGGAAAGACCAACGATATGATTAAACGAACTGATTGTCATGGATTGCAGGTAGATACCGTTCTTCAGAACTTTATTGATGACAAGGTCTTACCGGGCACTGGTTTGACGAGCGACGCATTTTGGAAAGGCTTCGCACAAATCGCTAATGACTTAGCGCCTAAAAATGCAGCGTTGTTAGCTGAGCGCGATCGTTTGCAACATGAACTCGATGTATGGCACAAAGCTCATCCAGGGCCGATTGCCGATGTCACTAAGTACCGTGAATTTTTGGAATCGATTGGTTATCTGATGCCCGTTCCAGAGCAAGTACAGGTCACAACTGAAAACGTTGACGCTGAATTATCAGTAACGGCGGGTCCACAATTAGTAGTTCCTATTTTGAATGCGCGTTATGCCCTGAATGCGGCAAATGCACGCTGGGGTTCCTTGTACGATGCCCTGTACGGCACTGATGCGATTCCAGAGACCGATGGTGCAACTCGCGCCGGTGGATACAACCCGGTGCGCGGCGCGAAGGTGATTGCCTTTGCAAGAAATTTTTTAGATCAATCCGCACCGTTGGCGAGTGGATCGCATGCCAACGCAACAGCGTATGTTGTCAATGCAGGTCAGCTGGCCGTTACGCTTAAGGATGGCAGCACGGTCGGTTTGAAAGACGCGGCAAAATTTATCGGCTATCAAGGTGAAGCATCGTCACCTTCGTCGGTACTGCTTAAAAATCACGGAATTCATATCGACATCCGCATTGATCGCGCTACACCGATTGGAAAAACCGATGCCGCAGGCGTATCGGATCTGGTCATCGAATCAGCATTGTCAACTATTCTCGATCTCGAAGACTCCGTCACCGTGGTTGATGGCACAGATAAAGTAGTGGCCTATGAAAATTGGTTGGGTATTTTAAAAGGCACCTTGGTTGAAAGTGTAAGTAAGGGCGGCAAAACATTTGACCGCACACTGAATGCTGATCGTGAGTACAAAGGTGCAAACGGACAAACAGTAAAACTACATGGCCGTTCATTGCTGTTTTTACGCAATGTTGGTCATCTCATGACCAATCCAGCGATTCTGCTGGCTGATGGCAAAGAGATCCCTGAAGGTATTTTGGATGCGGTGGTGACAACGACGATTGCGCTGCATGACTTGAAGCGCCCTGCAGCTCAGACAATAGGAAATACACGCACTGGTTCTGTGTATATCGTTAAACCAAAAATGCATGGTCCCAAGGAAGTTGCTTTTGCAGCGGAATTGTTTGGCCGTGTTGAAGCCATGCTTGGTTTGAAAGAGAACACCGTTAAGTTAGGCATCATGGATGAAGAGCGTCGTACATCCACCAATTTGAAAGCCTGCTTGAAAGAAGCATCAAAGCGCGTTGCTTTCATCAACACCGGATTTTTAGATCGTACCGGCGACGAGATGCATTCATCCATGACCGCAGGGCCGATGATGCGCAAGGGCGATATGAAAACATCGACCTGGCTCTCAGCGTATGAACGCAGTAACGTATTGACCGGTCTTTCATCTGGCATGCGCGGTCGTGGTCAGATAGGTAAAGGTATGTGGGCGATGCCTGATTTGATGGCCGCAATGCTTGAGCAAAAAATTGGTCATCCTAAAGCCGGTGCAAATACCGCTTGGGTACCCTCACCCACCGCCGCAACATTACATGCGATGCATTACCACCAAATCGATGTGGCAGAAATTCAGCAGCAATTAGAAAAGATAGATGCTCCAACAGAGTTAAAGAAATTGCGTGATGAGCTATTGATGATTCCGGTAGTTGCAAAACCGACTTGGTCAGCAGCGGACATTCAACAAGAACTTGATAACAATGCACAAGGAATTTTGGGTTATGTCGTGCGTTGGGTCGAGCAAGGAGTGGGTTGTTCCAAAGTGCCGGATATTCACAATGTCGGTTTGATGGAAGATCGCGCTACCTTACGTATCTCGAGCCAACATATCGCTAACTGGTTATTGCATGGTGTGGTGACCGAGGCTCAGGTAAAAGAAACACTAGAGCGTATGGCCAGTGTGGTTGATGGACAAAATTCCGGTGATCCGTTTTATCGTCCTATGGCGATTAATTTGTCGACGTCACACGCATTTCAAGCAGCTAGCGATTTAGTGTTTAAAGGGCTGGAGCAGCCTGCTGGTTATACCGAGCCGCTCTTGCATGCCTGGCGCTTGAAGTTTAAAAAAGAAGTGATGCGTGCATGATTTGTTAAGTATGAGTACAAAAAACAAAGCCAGCGTTATGCTGGCTTTGTTTTTATAAAGAATACGTAATTTAAGCTGCTAACTTAATGTCCGTAGTTTCAGAAACTGAACTGCGAATTAAATGATCAAATGCACCCAACGCTGCTTTAGATCCTTCACCCATCGCGATGATGATTTGCTTGTAAGGCACGGTCGTTACATCACCCGCTGCGAATACACCAGGTACGGACGTTTGACCTTTAGCATCAACTTCGATTTCTCCACGCGCAGACAATGCCACAGTACCTTTCAGCCAATCGGTATTCGGCAACAAACCAATTTGCACGAATATACCTTCTAGCTCTAAAGTTTTGGATAGTCCGGACGCGCGATCCGTGTAGCGCATACCGTTTACCTTTGCACCATCGCCTATGACTTCTGTGGTTTGTGCTTGAGTAAGCACCGTTACGTTAGTCAGGCTACGTAATTTGCGTTGCAGTACTTCGTCAGCGCGTAAGGTGGCATCAAATTCAAGTAAAGTGACATGGCTGACCATACCTGCCAAATCAATTGCCGCTTCTACGCCAGAATTACCACCTCCGACAACAGCTACCCGTTTGCCTTTAAACAGTGGTCCGTCGCAATGTGGGCAGTAAGCCACCCCTTTGTTACGGTAGGTTTGTTCGCCGGGTACATTCAATTCACGCCAACGCGCACCCGTTGCGATGACGACAGATTTTGCTTTTAAGCTGGCACCACTGTCGAGTTTTATTTCAATAATGTCGCCAGGAATAAGTTCGGCGGCACGCTGTAAGTTCATGATATCGACATCATACGACTTCACGTGTTGTTCAAGAGCAGACACTAATTTAGGGCCTTCGGTTTCTTGAACTGAAATGAAATTTTCAATGCTCAAAGTATCTAGCACTTGACCACCAAAGCGTTGTGCTACCACGCCAGTGCGTATACCTTTACGCGCTGAATATATGGCTGCTGACGCACCTGCTGGTCCACCGCCAACGATGAGCATGTCAAATATATCTTTTGCGTCAATTTTTTCTGCCGCGCGTGCCGAAGCGCCAGTATCTAATTTCGCTATGATTTCTTCCAGCGTCATTCGACCCTGGTCAAAGACTTCGCCATTCAAAAATACGGTTGGAACAGCCATGATTTGACGTTGTTTGATTTCATCTTGAAACAAAGCTCCATCAATCATGACGTGTTGAATATTCGGATTAAATATCGCCATCAAATTCAGTGCCTGCACAACTTCCGGACAGTTCTGGCACGAAAGAGAGATGTAGGTCTCGAACAGATACTCTCCTTTTAATTCACGTATCTGCTCGAGCACATCAGCACTGACTTTCGGAGGATGGCCACCCACTTGCAAGAGAGCCAAAACCAACGACGTAAACTCATGACCCATAGGTATTCCAGCAAAACGCACGCCCGAGTTGCTTCCTGCGCGATTGAGTGCAAAGGATGGTTTGCGCTCAGCGTCATCATTGCGCTCTTCAAAAGAGAGGCGCGGTGACAATGCAGCAATTTCTTGCAGCAGGTTGCGCACCTCTTGAGATTTTTCGCTGTGGTCCAGCGAGGCAACGATCTCGACAGAATGGGTAATTTTATCGAGGTAGGCTTGCAACTGAGTTTTAATGGCGGCGTCTAACATGGTGACCTCGTATTTTTTGATGAATGGCAAATCTAAGATTTAGATTTTTCCGACCAGATCGAGCGAAGGTGCCAGTGTTTCAGCGCCCGGTGTCCATTTGGCTGGGCAGACTTGGCCTGGGTGAGCAGCGACGTACTGAGCAGCCTGCACTTTGCGCAGCAATTCAGTAGCATCACGGCCGATGCCATCGTCATGAATTTCAGCGATTTTGATTTGACCTTCTGGATTGATGATGAAGGTGCCACGTAATGCCAGACCGCTCTCTTCAACCATGACATCGAAATTGCGTGTGATTGCGCCTGTGGGATCGCCTAGCAATGGATAACGAATTTTGCTAATCGTGTCCGAGGTGTCATGCCAAGCTTTGTGAGAAAAATGCGTGTCCGTCGATACGCCGTAGATTTCTACGCCCAAGGCTTTAAATGTGTCGTAGTGATCAGCTAAATCACCCAGCTCGGTTGGGCAGACAAAGGTGAAATCAGCGGGGTAGAAAAACACGACTGACCACTGACCTTTGAGGTTGGCTTCGCTAACGGGAACGAACTTGCCATCGTGGTAGGCGGTTGTTTTGAATGGTTTGATAGTGGTGTTGATCAGAGACATGGTGTTTACTCCTTAGGGATGGTTGAACAATCAGGGCTACGGAGCGAATCATAGACAAGGACAATCGATTCGTAAATTTGATAG
>JBEDHZ010000109.1:0-7305 GCA_041173845.1 Pseudomonadota bacterium | reverse complement strand
CCTTGTGACATCCGACAGCGCAGCAGCACTCATCGCCAAATTCTTAAAAGCGCGCGGCGTAAAAAGGGTGTTTGCCCTTTGCGGTGGTCACATCATGCCAATTTGGATGCGACTCGATGCCGAAGGCATTCGCATTATCGATGTGCGTGATGAACGTGCGGCGGTTTATATGGCGCATGCAGAAGCCGATCTGACCGGTGGTTTAGGGGTGGCTCTTGTTACTGCTGGACCCGGAGTCACGAATGCAATGACAGGTATCGCAAATGCGCATGTATCGCGTGCACCTGTTTTGGTTTTGTCGGGATTGCCACCGATGCCGCAAGAGAATCGCGGCGCATTACAAGATATTGTGCATACCGATTTAGTGCGCAGCATCACTCGTTATGCACGCACTGTTCATCATCCGGACCTCGCCTTGCAAGAGATCGATGAAGCTGTTTCGCGCGCATTGGGGCAGGGTGGTGAGCCGGGTCCCGTGTATTTAGATTTTCCGGTAGACATAGTTCGCGCACAAGTCAGCAAGGCAATGCAGATGCCAGAGCGTTTTACTCCGCGTGCTGCACTTGAGATGCCTCCAGATGATGCATCGATTCGTAAAGCAGTCGAGCTGTTGTGGGCAGCTAAACGTCCGTTAGTGATTTCTGGCCGCGGTGCGAAAGGCGCAAGTAAAGAATTGTGCGAATTGTTGTCGCGCCTGGGCGCTGCTTATCTCGATACGGGAGAAAGCAAAGGATTGGTACCCGAAAGTCATTCCAGTGTGGTTGCTGCCATGCGTGGCACGGTGATGCAGCAAGCTGATGTCGTGTTAACCGTGGGACGACGTTTAGATTTTCAGCTTGCCTACGGATCACCTTCTGTATTTGGTGAGGCCAAGTTCATACGCATCGCTGATTGTGCTGCAGAGCTTAGAGATAATCGTCGTGGTGAGGTCGAAATTTTATCGACTGGCAAACTGGCACTTCAAGCCTTGCTAGATGCAGCCGGAAACAGAGCTTCTGCAGTTGATACTTCTTGGACAGCAGGGTTGCGTGAAAAACACCTTGAGCGATCAAAAAAATTAGTCACCAGCATGCGCGAAGCAGCACCCGGTAGCGATGGGTTGATGCATCCTAATCGAGTACTAGCGGCGTTACGTGATGCCTTACCAGAAGATGCTGTTGTGGTTGCCGATGGCGGTGATTTCTTAAGCTTTGCGCGTGTCGGCTTGCCCGCATCAACGTACCTTGATCCAGGTTCACTGGGTTGTATAGGCGTGGGTACGCCCTTCGGTGTGGCAGCTAGTTTAATTTGCCCTGACAAAACGGTAGTCGTTGCTACAGGTGATGGTGCATTTGGTTTTAATGCGATGGAGTTAGATACCGCAGCAAGACACAAAGCACCTGTGTTGGTGGTTGTCGCTAACAATGGTTCGTGGGCAATCGAAGTACGTGATCAACAAGAATCGCATGGCAAAGTCGTTGGCACCCGATTGCAGTTTTCAGATCATGCTGCGATGGCAAAGGCTTTTGGTTTATATGCAGAGCGCGTTGAACGGGCTGAAGACCTCGAAGGTGCGATTGCGCGCGCGATGGCGAATCGACCTGCACTACTCGATGTTGTAGTCACACCGGAGGCTGTTTCTTCCGATGCTAAGTCAGGTCTTGCATGGGTACCTGACTTGCAGCCGTTGTCTGCATGGGAGGATGCTGAGCAGCGTTGGCGTTCTGCGAAGTGATTCGCGTATCATTAGCTTGTAACTATTTGCATTGCGGGTAATTTCAAAATTTAAAAAATAGCTGTCTTCATGAAAATTCTCGAATCCCAACCCACATTAGTTGAACAAGTCCACAAAGCGATTCTTGCTGAAATTGCAGAGGGTAAGCTGCGCACTGGCGAACGCATTATTCAAGAGCAGATCGCTCAAGAACTCGGCGTTTCACGGCAGCCTGTTCAGCAAGCCTTGGTCTTGTTGAAGAATCAGGGCGTACTAATCGATGCGCCCGGCCGTGGTTTACTGGTGGCTCCCATGGATCCACAGTTCGTGCGTAAGATGTACGAGATGCGTTCAGTGATCGAAGGGCTGGCTTTTCGTAAGGCTGCCGAAAATTTCACGACTAAGGCAAAGGCTCGTGGCGAGCAATTACTAACTGTTGGTCGCGATGCGCTTATGAGAGGTTCTGTGAGCGATATGATTAGTGCCGACATGGCGTTTCATATGTTCATATACGAACTTGCGGACAATCCCTTGATTGGTCCCGCCATGGAGACGCAATGGGTAAATGCACAGCGAGTGATGGGTTCCGTTTTGCTTTCTGCCGACAAGCCACGCGACATCTGGGATGAACATGAGGCTTTGTTCAAGCTCGTCGCCAGCGGTGATGGCGTGGGTGCTGAACTAGCGGCTCGGCGACATCTCGATCAAGCCGCCGATTTCATGATTGCGGGCTTGGGTGATCAGTTGGGCTCGGAAAGCGTTGCTTGATTTTGTTTTTCAGATCGTAAAAAGAACCAACAAACAGAACGAGTAAATCAGCACAGAAAACAGTCATAAAAATTAATCAATTTTTCTGCGCACCGTCTCGACAACACCCCTGAATAATCTTCGCTTGACAGGCTGAATTCAAAGCCATTACTCTGCGTATATTCGAACTCTGAATTCAGAGTTCATTAAAATCTACGTTGCTTTTTATGAAATTTGATTAACGCGCGGTCAGTTTCTCGAGTTATTAGAGTCGCAAGCCTCACGTTGGTCAAAGCAAGGGGGTATCGCTTGAAGTTTCAAGATCTTCAAGTGCCCCCGCAGTTGACTACCAAAACTTGGTTTGAAGTAGCACCTGGTTAAATTTGTCTGTTTAGTTTCCGTGTTGGTTCAGGCCAGCCTCCCAAGGCTGGCCTTTTTTTAATGCTTTCACGGTCGAGTGATAAAAATAAAAAATAGCGTAATTGGAGGAGACCTCATGGCAGTCAGCAGTATCGCATCGGAGATGGCCACCGAAACAAATGATCAGGTGTACAAAAAGGTTGCCTGGAGATTAGTTCCATTTTTGTGCCTGTGTTATTTAGCCGCGTATCTTGATCGCGTGAATGTCGGATTCGCAAAACTTCAGATGCTGAGCGATCTATCGTTTAGTAATACCGTTTATGGTTTGGGCGCAGGTATTTTTTTTCTGGGTTATGTCATTTTTGAAGTGCCAAGCAATATCTTGTTGCATAAAGTAGGAGCAAAGTTGTGGATCGCTCGAATTATGGTTAGCTGGGGATTCATTGGTGCAGCCATGGCTTTTGTGCAGACACCAACGCAGTTTTATGTTCTTCGTTTTCTTTTGGGCGTCGCTGAGGCAGGTTTCATTCCTGGAGTACTGCTTTATTTAACCTATTGGTTTCCTGCTGCATGGCGCGGTCGCATCATTGCCTTATTTTTAGCGGCGATACCTATGTCGAACATCATCGGCGGGCCACTGTCCGGTTGGATACTCAAAAATTTCGGGAGTGTTGCCGGGCTTTCAGGTTGGCAGTGGTTGTTCATCATTGAGACAGTTCCTTCTATCTTGCTAGGTATCGCCATTCTGCTATTTCTTGATAATCGTGTTGAGGATGCACGTTGGTTAAGCGATGAAGAAAAGCGCGTGATACATGAGCACATCAGTCACGAGGCGAGTCAGAGTACGCATGTGAATGTCATGGACGCGCTTAAAAGTGCACGTGTTTGGATGTTGGGTGTCGCTTATTTTTGCATCGCTAGCTCTATCTATATCGCCAGCTTTTGGATGCCAACACTGATCAAGCAACTGGGTGTTTCTGATCCACTGCAAATAGGTTGGTTAACCACGATTCCTTATTCAGTGGCGATCATTGCTATGGTACTCACCAACATCAGCGCTGATCGTGCGCGTGAACGTCGTTGGCACACTGCGATTCCCTGTCTGTTCACAGCCGTTGGATTGGCTCTTTGCGCGACCCCGGACTATGGTTTGGTGGTAGCGATGATGGCACTCACTTTAGCAGCAGCAGGTGCTTCTTCAGCCCAAGCGTCATTCTGGAGCTTGCCTTCCACCTTTATGTCCGGTGGGGCTGCGGCTGCAGGTATTGCATTGGTGAATTCTTTGGGTAACATCGCAGGCATGGCGAGTACATCCTTAGTTGGTTGGCTGACGGATTTGACAGGAAGTCCATCGAGCAGTTTGTATTTGTTTGCAGCATTGTTGGTAGCGGGTGCGTTGTTAGTGCTACGTTTACCAGCATCAGTGGTCAATAGATAAAAATTACACTTCTTTCACCCTTGTAAAGTAAACGATAAACGATATGGACTTTTCCCTTCCGCCTAGAGCAAAAGAGCTGCGCGATAAAACGAAGCAATTTATCGAAGAGCAGGTGATACCGCTAGAGAATGATCCGCGACAAGATAGCCATGGCCCTCACCCAGAGTTGCGAGCTGAGTTGGTTTCACGCGCCCGTGCAGCTGGTTTGCTCACTCCACACGCTTCGATCGAATTGGGTGGTTTAGGTTTGACTCACGTCGAGAAAGCCGTCGTTTTTGAAGAAGCGGGTTATTCATGGTTAGGCCCGACAGCAATGAATATTCATGCGCCTGATGAAGGCAATATTCATTTGATGGAAGAGGTCGCGACCCCTGCTCAGAAATCGCGCTGGTTACGTCCGCAAGTTCAAGGGCATACGCGCTCCTGCTTTTGTATGACGGAACCTGCGCCCGGTGCTGGCGCCGATCCGAGTATGTTAAACACCACTGCAGTGCGCGACGGTGATCACTATGTCATCAATGGTCGTAAATGGTTAATTACAGGTGCAGAGGGTTCGTCTTATGCCATCATCATGGCGCGTATGGAAGATGGAACGGCGACAATGTTCCTATCCGATATGGACCGTCCTGAAATTAAGCTTGTACGTAATCTCGATGCTATGGATCGCTGTTTTTCTGGTGGACATGGAGTAGTGGAATTTCATAATCTTCGCGTGCCTGCGAACGACGTTTTGGGTGAGATTGGCAAAGGCTTTCGTTATGCACAAGTACGTCTTGCTCCAGCGCGTTTAACGCATTGCATGCGCTGGCTAGGTCAGGCACGTCGCGCGCATGAAGTTGCGCTTGATTATGTTCGTAAGCGCGAAGCATTCGGCAAGCCATTGGTTGAGCATGAAGGCGTGGGCTTTATGATTGCCGATAACGATATGGATCTGATGACAGCGCGACTGCACATCTTGCACACTGCATGGCTATTGGATAGTGGCGAGAGGGGTGCGTTTGAATCAAGTCGCGCCAAAGTAGTGTGTTCAGAAGCCGAATGGCGCGTGGTTGATCGCAGTGTGCAAATCATGGGTGGTTTGGGTGTGACGAGTGAGACACCTGTGATGCGTATCTTCACCGACATGCGTGCTTTCCGTATTTACGACGGCCCGAGCGAAGTACATCGCTGGAGTATGGCCAAGAAAATCGCTAGCGGTAAAGCGTAATGGCGACAGAGATATTTTCGCGCTTCCATCTCGATGGCAAGCGCGCATTAATTACGGGCGCATCGAGTGGATTCGGCGCCCATTTCGCGCAACTCTTGTCTGCAGCGGGTGCCGAGGTGATTCTGGCTGCTCGTCGTGCCGACAAACTCAGCGAACTTCAGCAGTCGCTAGTTTCACAGGGCCGCAAAGCTTCTTTGGTGAGTATGGATGTCAGTTCACGCGAAAGCGTGGAGGCTTGTTTCGATCAGATTGGCGCGTGCGATATTGTCATCAATAACGCGGGCATTACGGTGACTCGAGCATTGCTTGATCAATCAGAGGACGATTGGGACAGCGTGATAGACACCAATCTCAAAGGTTGCTGGTTGGTTGCAACTGAGGCAGCACGGCATATGCGCACTGCTGAAAAGCCTGGAACGATCATCAACGTTGCATCAATACTGGGTGAGCGCGTCGCAGCAGGTGTTGCACCGTATGCGATCTCTAAGGCGGCAGTGATTCAGGCGACGAAGGTCATGGCACTCGAGTTAGCGCGTTATCAGATTCGCGTAAACGCACTATTGCCGGGCTACGTAGTGACTGATTTGAATCGCGATTTTCTACAGAGCGAGGCCGGAGAAAAATTGCGCAGTCGTATTCCTACCCGTCGCTTCGGTCACATCACCGATCTTGATGGCCCATTACTGTTGCTGTGCTCCGATGCAGGTACTGGTATGACGGGTTCGTGTGTGACAGTCGATCATGGTCATTTGCTCAGCTCACTGTAACTACGATGGATCAACAAACTCAATCGCGTCTACGCACATGGCTGCAGGCACAGCAAATTATTGGTACTGATGAATTAAGCGTCAAAGCACTCACAGGTGGCCAATCAAATCCTACGTATCTGCTGACGAGTGGAACGAAAAAATTCGTACTGCGCAAAAAGCCGGATGGCGTATTACAAAAGTCTGCGCATGCAATCGATCGAGAATATCGTGTCATCAGCGCATTAAAGAACACCGCTGTTCCAGTGCCTGACGCGATGGTTTGGTGCGACGACGAAAGCATCGTTGGCACACCGTTTTATTTGATGTCATTTCTCGATGGTCGAGTATTTGTCGATCAGAGCTTGCCCGGCATGACTGCTGAACAGCGCGCTGATATTTATCTTGAAATGAATCGTGTGATTTCAGAGTTGCATCAGTTAGATATCGACACGATAGGACTTGGCGACTATGGCAAGCGAGAAGATTATCTGTCGCGTCAGATCAATCGCTGGTCATCGCAGCTTAGTGCGTCAACCATCCCTGTTTCCGATGGCGCGTTACGACTGATGGACTGGCTACCCGTGAACTTGCCTCCATCACAGCGTGCAGCACTGATACACGGTGACTTTAGGTTGGATAATTTAGTTTTTGATTCCAGCGAGCCTCGAGTCATTGGCGTGCTTGACTGGGAACTATCGACCATCGGTGATCCGGTATCGGATTTTGCCTACCACTGTATGAGTTGGCATATACCGCACTCGTTATGGCGCGGTATAGCGGGGCTTAATCTTTCGCAATTGGGTATTCCCGAAGAGTCCACCTACAAACAAAAGTATTTCGAACGACGTGCTCCTATTGATATCGCGGCATGGCGTTTTTATCTGGCGTTTAATTTATTCCGTATGTCGGCCATTTTGCATGGCATCGGTGAACGCGCCCAGCAAGGTAATGCGAATGCTGCCGATGCAGTCCAAACAGGTGCTAAGGCTAAGCCGTTAGCTGAATTGGGTTGTGAGATTGCGGGCATCTGAGACACCACCTACTACACCCCCGCGTGGCCGCGGGTTGATATCGCAACAAACCCCCAAATAAAAAACCACCGCAAGGGTGG